>OMOG01000148.1:5040-19474 GCA_900290305.1 Candidatus Sulfopaludibacter sp. SbA4 | reverse complement strand
CTAGTGTTTCGTGTACGTCGGTATAGCAGATGCCGCTGGCGCGCATCTTCACCAACACTTGACCGGGTCCGGGTTGAGGCTGAGGAACATCCTCAATCTGCCAGGAACTGTTCATAGCGGGTACGACCGCAGCTTTCATAAGCCTTCCTCCATGGTCCGTTGGATGCAGGCGCCGGTATGGTTGGTGCGTGATTCGCATTCCGGACGGGCAATCAAACACACTTGAGGTTGGGGGCGGTTGGCGGATCGTCAGCCACTCGGAAAGTTGCTCGGTTTCCGATGACTCCCGCGAAAACGCGATCGGAAACTGGACGGCGGCGGTCCCGTTTTGCCAGCGAACTTTCCTGAAACGACACCCATCGCCAAGCACCTTAAACGACAGCATCGACGGTGACAGAGTGCTACGCTCATTCCTGCATGAGCTTTCCAGACGACCGAGTGTGGGTACAGATCACCATTGCAAGCAGGGATTTGTCGCCCGAGCAGATCAACGACGCGGTTGGGACCACGTTCGATGAGTTCGGACCGTCGGGCTGGTGAATGCCAGCAGACCTGGCGTATGATGAAAAAGGGATGGGCGTCGACGAAACATTACTGAACGAAATTGTGCGGCGCGTCCTCTCGGTGGCGCGCCCGGACAGAATCATCCTGTTCGGTTCCGCGGCAACGGGCCAGATGACGAAGGACAGCGACATCGACCTGCTGATTGTCGAACCAGAGCCGCCGAACACTCGCGAAAGGAGTGTGGAAATCCTCCATGCGCTGGTGGATATCGCCTATCCGTTCGACGTGATCGTCATGCGTACGGAACGCTTCGAACGCACCAAGCGCTTCATCGGCGGCATTGCCTACCCGGCCAACAAGTACGGGCGTGTGATCTATGAAGCCGCTTGATCCGGACCTCGAGTCATTGGTATGCCGATGGATCGAGAAGGCCGAAGCCGATCTCGCCGCAGCCGAACAATTGGCGCCGAATGCAGCGGACAACATTCGCCAGCGTGAGATCGTGGGTTTCCACTGCCAGCAGTCGGTCGAGAAATACATCAAAGCCCTCCTGACGTACGATCAAGTCGAGTTCCCCAAGACCCACCACATCGGCCGCCTGCGGATGCTTATGAGCACCATCCATCCTGAAGCAGCGGAAGCCATGATTGGCGCGGAGTGGCTGACCCCATTCGGTGTGGCGCGGAGTGGCTGACCCCATTCGGTGTGGAGGCTCGCTATCTGGATGATGCGCCGGAAATGCTCGTCGGCGATGAGATCAAAGCCATCGAAACTGCCCGCTCCGTGAAGAAAGTGATTCTCCAAGTCCTGGACCCTGACTAAGTACGTCGTTTCTCAAATACGCTCGCGTATTCCGGGAAGACCGCTCCCTCACGGTCGCGGCTCTGATCGGAGCCGCGCGCGTTAGCAAGCGGTCCAGCGATACGTTAGTGAACTTCTGAAACGGTGTACTAAGGCATCCCAACTTCTCTTAAATTTATAGTTGACAACTTCCCCGACCCGCTGCATACTACTCTTAATTCCTTAGTTGAAGGAGCGTGCCGGTTGCCGCGTAAGAGATCTCCGAACCTGACCGAAGCCGAGCTCCGGCTGATGGACGTGATCTGGGACCAGGGCAAGGCCACCGTCGCCGAGGTGGCCGAGGCCCTGCCCAAGAAACTCGGGCTCGCCTACAACACGGTCCTCACCACCATGCGCATCCTCGAGGACAAAGGGTACCTGCGCCACACCAAGGCGGAGGATGGGCGGGCGTTCGTCTACAGCGCCGTGGTGGGCCGCGACGAAGCCGGCCGCAATGCCGTGCGCTACCTGGTCAGCCGCTTCTTCCGCAATTCACCCGAGTTGCTGGTCCTTAATCTCCTGGAGGATGAGAATCTGAACGCCCGGGAACTCCAACGGATCCGGACGCTGATCGCGGAGGAAAGACAATGAGCGGAATCCTGGAATCGCTGAATCAATCCTCGGCCGCGGCGCTGGCCGCCGTGGTGAACAGCCTTTGGCAGGCAGTCGCGGTGGCTGCCGCCGCGTGGCTGGTCATGAGGTTCACGCCGCGTATGAACGCCGCCACCCGGCACATTCTCTGGTGGGCGGTGTTGGCCATGGTGGTGGTGTTGCCCGTAGCTCCCGTGTTGGTGCGGGCGGTCTCACCGCAGGCTGCGTCCACAGTGGAACCACTTCGCAGCCAGAGCCAGGCCCTTGCCGAGGATCCTGTGGCTCTGCCGCCGATGGAAGCACGGGTCGCCGCCGATCCGCCGCAGGCTCCCCTGGAAATTCGCGCGGGCGCCTGGCCATCGTGGATTCTGGCGGCCTCGACCGCCGTTCTTCTGGTGCAACTGGGCCGGGTTGCCTGGAGCTATTTGTACCTGCGCCGCGTGCAGCGCCGCGCCCATCCCGCCTCTCGCGAGCTGCGTGCCAACTTCGACGCCTGGATGATGTCATGCCGTGTCTATCGTCCCGCGCGGCTGCTGGTGTCGAGCGAGATCCGCTCCCCCATGGCTGTCGGCTTCCGCCACCCTGCCGTGATTTTGCCGGAGCCGTTGCTCGGCGAATTTCAGGAGTCCGAGTTGGACCACGTGCTCCTGCACGAGCTTGCGCACATCGCGCGGCGCGACGATTGGACCAACCTGGCGGCTCGCCTCGCAGCAGGAATCCTGGCGCTGCATCCGGTCGCCGCGTGGGCGCTCGGCCGCATCGGACGCGAGCGCGAAATCGCCTGTGACGATTGGGTGGTGGCGATGACCGGCGCGGCGCGGCCCTATGCCGCGAGCCTGGCGCGCCTCTTTGAATTGTGCTCCGCTCGCAGGCCGATGCTGCTGGCATCGGGCATGGCCGAAAGCGCCTCCCACCTTGGCAAGCGGGTCGAGATGCTCCTGCGCCGCAGCCGCGAGTTTGCGCCGCGGGCCTCGGCTACCCGCATCGTTCTGGGCACCGCAGTCCTGGCGGCCCTGGTAATCGCGGGTGCCCAGGTCCCGAGCTGGTTCGCCTTCGCGCAAGATCAAGCTCCGCCGGCGCCGCCCGCAGCGGCGCAGCCTCCCGCAGCCGCGGTTCCTCCGGAGGCCCCGCAACCCCCGGCGGCGGCACTGCCGCGCAACCTGCCGGCGCCCCCCGCGCCTGCACGTCCTCCTATTGCTGCGCAACCCCCTGCGATTCCCGAAGAATCGCTCTCCGGTTACCGGGGCAAGCTTCTTAACGATCTACGCAGGCAGATGGCCGATCTGAGCTCTTCGTTGACGCCTAGTCACCCCAAGATCCGACGGTTGCAGGCACAGATTGACGCTATTCAAGCGGAGCTGATGGCGCAGGCGGCCCCGCCTCCAGCCGCGCCCGCGCCGCCGGCCCCCGACCGGAACTCCTTTCTCGCAGCCCTGGTGGCCGCCGGCTACGGCAATCTCTCGGTGGACCAGATCATCGACCTGAAAACTGCCGGCGTCTCCGCCGAATTTCTGCGCGGCATCAACGAAGCCGGCTGGGGGAAGCTCTCCCCCACGGAGTTGATCGAGTTGGCCCACCACGGAGTCAATCCAGACTACCTGCGGAAAATGAAAGCCGCCGGGCTGAAGGATCTTACCCTGAAAGACGTCACGGAATTGAGCATGGTGGGAGCCCGGCCCGAGTACATCCAGGAAATCCATTCGTTCGGCTTCGGGCCGTACACCACGAAGCAGTTCATCCAGTTCGCGCAAGTCGGACTGCGGCCCGAGATGTTCCGCGCGCTGAAGGAAGCCGGGTTCGGCAACGCCGCGCCCAACGAAATAATCGAGGCGGCCATGACCGGAGTCGGTCCGCGCGATCTGCGCGAGGCCAAACAATATGGATCCAGCCTGACCCTCAAGCAGATCGTCAAGCTGAAAATGGCAGGAGTCCTTTGATATGGACAAGCGAGCCGCATCGTTCGCAATCGTCATCACCGGCGTGTTGCTGGTGGTGCTCATCGCCACCGGCCAGGAGCCGCGCCAGGAATGGCAACTCCGGCCCACGGACACGCCGGACATGGTGAATTTCCGGGTGGAGCGCTGGAAGCCCGGCAGCCACTCGTCCAATAGCCACGACGTTCCGCTGTCCCGCTTTCGCGGCCTCTCCGCCGACGCCTTCGACCGCGGCGGCCGCGTGCAGTTCGAGTACGTCGCCGATGCTGGCAGCCTGCTCTGCCAGGGCGATTTCTCGGGGCGCCGCGGCTCGGGCACGTACAAGTTCCAGCCCAATCCCCAGTTTGCGGCCGAGCTGAAGAATCTCGGCTACAGCACCCCCGACGAAGAGCATCTCTTCACCATGCTGCTCACCAACGTGAGCCTGCAGTTCGCCCGCGGCGCGCGCGACGCAGGTCTCCACCCGACCACCAGCCAACTCATCGAGCTGCGCATCCACGGCGTGACCGTCGACTACATTCGCGAGGCGCTTGACGCCGGATACCCGAATCTTTCCGCGCAGGACTACATCGATATGCGCATCCACGGCGTCGAGACCGATTTCCTGCGCGACCTGAAAACCTACGGCTACAACCTGTCTCCCAACGGGATCGTCGAGCTGCGCATCCACGGCGTCTCAGGCGACTTCATTCGCGACCTGAAGAATGCCGGCTACGATCTCTCCTCCAGCCAGATCGTCGAGCTGCGCATTCACGGCGTCGATTCCGCCTACCTGCGCGACCTGAAGGCCTACGGGCTTCAGCCCCACGCTTCGGACATGGTACAGTTGCGTATCCACGGCGTGTCACCCGACTATCTCAAGGGCCTGAAGGACGCGGGCTACAACGGCCTGCTGGCGAGCGAGATCACCGACCTGAGAATTCACGGCGTCGACACTGGGTTTATCCAGGACGCCAAGAGCCTGGGATACAACTTCACCCCACAGCAGTTGATCGATCTGCGCATTCACGGGGTGGACGGATCCTACCTCCGCCGCCTGCGCGACTCGGGTCTCAAGAACCTGTCGGCCTCGCAGATCACGAACCTGCGGATCCATGGAGTGGATTGAGCAGGCGTGGCGCGATCGCGTGACTGCTGGAAGGTTCGAATCCACCGAGGGGAGCCAACCCAGTTCGCGGGTTGCCGATTTTCCTCTTGGATTCTTCAACTCGACGACTTGAACCGCTGGGCGGCAAAAGCCCGGACCTTGTGAGTTCCGCTTGAGGCGCTCTGAATTGGACCGTCTACATGGTATGGTTTTCGGTATGGCATCTGCCAAGATCGCCATCACGCTTCCGGACGATCAGGTTGGAGAGGTTCGCGCCCTGGTCGCAGCCGGAAAGGCGGCAAGCATTTATGCCTTCGTGAAGCATGCCGTTGGAGTTGCTCTTTTCGATGCGGCCGGTTGGAGGGAGATGCTGGAAGATGCACTTCAGCAAACAGGGGGGCCGCTAACGAAAAAGGAGCGCGCGTGGGCCGACGCGCTTCTCTCGCCCGGGGGACAGAAGAGAGGTTCCAGAAAAGGGAAGGCCGCGCGAGCGGCATCACTCTCGACGCTGGCGGGCTGATTGCCTTGGATCGAAACGATCGCAGGTACTCACACTCCTGGCTCGCGCGACAGAGCGTGGCATGCGTATCACGATTCCGGCGACTGCGCTGTCGCAGGCCATTCCTAACCCTGCCAGGCAGGCCCGCCTGTGCCGGCAGATTCGACAGGCCAGCACGGACGTCATTGCGCTCGACGAACCGGACCGAACGGCTGTCGGCCTTTTGTTGGCAAGAACTGGGACGGCAGACATCGTCGATTGCCCATGTCGTCGTTTGCGCCCAAAGGGCGGGGCAGGCCGTCGTGACCAGCGATGCCGGGGATCTCAGGCGAATCGCACCGGGACTGCAGTTGGTGGTCGTCTAACACCCCTCCCGCGTGCATTGCCCGGATTGCTGGGAGGTTATCGAGGTGATCCGGCAGGCCCAACGCGCCGTGTTAGAATAGCCCGACAAATGATGGCCACGCAATCCGAATCCCCGCCCGCCACCTCGGGATCCCCACGACTCCTGCCGCTGCTGCTGATCCTGTTCGCGGGAAGCGGCTGCTCCGCGCTGATCTATGAGATCGTGTGGTTTCAACTGCTGCAACTGGCCATCGGTTCGACGGCGGTCTCGATGGGCATCCTGCTGGCCACTTTCATGGGCGGATTGTGCCTGGGCAGTATCGGTTTGCCGCGACTCCGCCTGGCGCGGAAGCATCCGCTCGGTGTGTACGCCATCCTCGAGGTGGGGATCGCACTTTGCGGAATCCTGGTGCTGTTCGCCATTCCGTTCGTCGACCGGATCTACTTCGCCGGTGCCGGTTACGGCCTGGTGGGCATGCTGCTCCGGGGGTTCGTCTGCGCGTTGTGCCTGCTTCCGCCGACCATCCTGATGGGCGCGTCGCTGCCGGCCATCGTCCGGTGGATCGAATCCTCGCCGAGCGGGGTAACGTGGTGGGGATGGCTGTACGGCGGCAACACGGTGGGCGCGGTCCTCGGTTGTCTCCTCGCGGGTTTCTATCTGCTGCGGCTCTACAACACCGCGACGGCGACGTATGCCGCGGCCGCAATCAACCTGGCAGTCGCCACCATCAGCTTTCTGTGGGCGGCGCGGACGCCCGGCGAGACCGCCGAGGCAGCCGCTCGCGAAGCGCCCGCCCCCGCCGCGAATCAATGGCCGGTGTATGTCACCATCGGGCTCTCCGGGGCGTGCGCCCTGGGCGCCGAGGTGGTCTGGACCCGGCTGATGGCGATGATGCTCGGGTCGACCGTCTACGTGTTCTCGATCATCCTGGCGGTTTTTTTGATCGGCCTCGCGATCGGCAGCGGCGCGGCGTCGTGGCTGATGGGCGGACGCGGCCCGGTGTGGGCGGCTTCCGCGCTCGGATGGTGCCAGCTCATCCTCACCGCGTGTATCGCGTGGACCGCCTACATGATTGCCGACGTGCTGCCTTTCTGGCCGTCGGAAGCGTTGATCAGCGGCACTCCGACGCAAGCCTTCAAGGTCCACCTGGTGCGGACGCTCCTGGCCGTGCTGCCGCCGACCCTGCTGTTCGGCGCCAGTTTCCCGTTGGCGTGCGCCGCTGTGGCCGCGGATGGCGAGGATTCCGGGCGCGTGGTGGGCGGCGTGTATGCGGCCAATACCCTGGGCGCCATTGTGGGTGCACTGGGCGTCAGCCTGATCCTGGTCCCGTGGATCGGTACGCGGCAGACGCAGCGCATGCTGCTGCTGACAGCGGTGGTGGCCGGGTTGTGCGTGCTGCTGCCGTATGCGCGGAGATCGCGCTCGAAAGCCGCCATGGGCTGGATGGCATTGTCCGTGGTGTTCGCCGGCCTGCTGGCTTACAACGTGGATGCCATCCCCGGCAAGGTCATCGCGTACGGACGCCGTTTCACCGTCGCGACCGGCACCGTGATCCTGACGGCCGAGGGGCGGAACTCTTCGGTGGCCATCTCGCGTTGGCCCGACGGGGCCACGGAGGTCGACGTCAACGGCCACGTGGAGGCCACTACCGAGCCGTACGACATGCGGCTCCAGCGCATGGTCGGGCACCTCCCGGCGCTGCTGCATCCGCAGCCGCAGAAGGTGCTGGGCATCGGATTCGGCGCCGGGGTTTCGGCCGGCACCTTCACTCGTTACCCCAGTATTCAGAGCATCACCGTCTGCGAAATCGAGCCGATCATTCCACCCATCTCGACCAGGTATTTCGCCCAACAGGATTACGACGTCCTGCACAACCCGCGCACGCGGATCGTCTATGATGACGCCCGGCACTACCTTTTGACCACGCGCGACCAGTTCGACATCATCGCTTCCGACCCGCTGGATGTGTTTGTGAAAGGCACGGCGGCGCTGTACACCAAGGAATACTTCGAAGCCGTGAAGCAGCACCTGAAGCCCGGCGGCATGTTCACCCTGTACGTACCGCTGTACGAGAGCGACGAGAACACCGTGAAGAGCGAGCTGGCGACGTTTCTCGAAGCCTTTCCGTACGGCACCGTCTGGCAGAACACGGTCAACGGAGAGGGCTATGACATGGTTTTCATGGGCCAGGCCGATCCGCTGCAGATCAACGTGGACCAGATTCAGGAGCGCATGAACCGTCCGGACTACGCGCTGGTTGCGGAGTCGCTGCGCGAGGTTGGCTTTCCCAACGCCATCGAACTGTTCGCGACTTATGGCGGCCAGAAGGCCGACCTGGGACCCTGGCTGGCGGGAGCCGAGATCAATTACGACCGGGACCTGCGCCTGCAGTATCTGGGCGGCTGGGGAATCAACTCCAAGATGGAGGATTATATCTACCGCCAGATGATCAGCTACCGGCGGCCGCCGGTGAATCTCTTCACGGGTTCGCCCGAGACACTGCGGGCGTTGATGAGCGCGATGTATTGAGGGAGCGATCAGGGGTCAGCTTTCAGCGGTCAGCCTGCAAGGAGGTCGCGCCGGCGTCCGCTGTGCTCGTCGGCCCGTGCAAAGCTGAACGCTGATCGCTGAATGCTGAGAGCTATGTTCACCGCCATCACGCGCGCCGTAAGTCCGGGCCTCAACCGCTGCGAGCTCGAACACATCGAGCGCCAGGAGATCGACATTTCCCAAGCGGTCGGGCAGCACCGGCGCTATGAGGATTGCCTGCGCGATCTCGGGGTGCGTGTGATCTCGCTTCCCGCCGAGCCGGATTTGCCCGATTCCATGTTCGTGGAAGACCCGGCGGTGGTGGTGAACGAAGTCGCGGTGATGACGCGGATGGGCGCGGCATCGAGACGCGGGGAGTCGGCCAGCCTCGCCCAAGCGCTGGCGCCCTTTCGCCGGCTTCGCTGGATGCGCGAGCCGGCCACCCTGGAAGGCGGCGACGTTTTGCGAATGGGGACGGCGCTCTTCGTGGGCGTGTCGGCCCGCACCAACGCCGATGGCATCGCTCAGTTGGCCGCTGAACTGGAGCCGTTCGGATATTCGGTGCGGTCGGTGAAGGTCCGCGGATGCCTCCACCTGAAGTCCGCCTGCTGCCCGATCGGCGATCGCAATGTCCTGGCGAACCGCGACTGGTTCGACACGGCAGCCTTCGAGGGTTACGACATCGTCGACGTGCCGCACGACGAACCGCGAGCGGCCAATGTGCTGGCGATCGGCGGCACGGTGATGGTGCCGGCTTGTTTCCCGGGCACCGCACGGGTTCTCGAGGATCTGGGGCGCCAGGTTCGAATGCTGGACATCTCGGAGCTCATGAAAGCGGAAGCGGGTCTCACGTGTTCCAGCATTTTGTTCGAGACAGCCAATTCGCTGTAAACCCGCATTCGCAGCCGGGCCGCGATGCTCCCTGTTGTAAACTGAGGTGAGCCCCCCATCTATGACATCGGCCGCTCCCCTGGAAATCGTCAGCGCGCACAGCCCCGACTCTGACGACGCGTTCATGTTTTATGGACTGGCGACCAAAAAGGTCCGCTCCCCGAAAGTCTCGTTCCGCCACGTGCTGGAGGATATCGAGACGCTGAACCGAAGGGCCATGGAGGGGCAGTACGAACTCAGTGCCATCTCCTATCATGCCTATCCCTATGTTGCGGACAAGTATGTCCTGATGGCGAGCGGGTCCAGCATCGGCGATGGCTACGGCCCATCCATCATTGCCAGCCGTCCCATGGAGCCCGATGAGCTGAAAGGCAAGCGCATCGCCGTCCCCGGGACCCTGACCACCGCGTACCTCGCCTGCAAGCTGTACCAGCCGGATTTTGAAGCCGTGGTTACCCGCTTCGACAAGATCACCGACGCGGTGCGCGAACGCAGCGTGGATGCCGGCCTCATCATCCACGAGGCACAGTTGACCTTCGATCGCGAAGGCTTCCATCGCATCGTCGACCTGGGACGCTGGTTTAAAACCAGCTACGGTTTGCCGCTGCCCCTGGGAGGCAATGTGCTGCTGCGGTCGCTCGATCCCCAAATCCAGAGCGAGTGCTGCCGCTTGATGCGCGAGAGCATCCAATATGCCCTGGACAACCACGGCGAGGCCCTGCAGTACGCACTGCAGTTCGCCCGCGACATGGAGCCGCGGCTGGCCGAGAAGTTCGTCGGCATGTACGTCAACCACTACACGCTCGATGCCGGAGAGATCGTGCCTAAAGCCGCGCAGAAACTGCTCGATATGGGCTACGAGGCGGGCTTGATTCCGCGCCGGGTGACGGTCGAGTTCGTGCGGTAATCCGCCCCGGGGTCTAGATTCAGTCCAGCCGGCGCACCAGGGTCGCCGTTCCGGAAATCAGCCCCAGTTCCTCTCCCATCTGAGTGGCCACCCAGCTAACTTGCATCGCCCTGCTGTTGATCAACCGCAGCGAAACCTCGCCCTTCGCTCCCCCGGCGCCGATCCAGGGGAGGCTGGCTCCATCGCCGTCGGCTGGCCCTGCAAACTGAAAAGATACGGTCGGAGAGATGGCCTGGTCGGCAATGCGGTAGCGGGCGCGATACCGCCCGTGCAGCATGCCGCCCTCCTCGGTAACCCGCAGTTCGATGTATTCCGGCGGATACAGTCCCGCGCCCTTCGAATGCGCCGACGGGACGAACAGCCACTCCCCGGACATCGTGGGCCGCGCGGGCGCACCGGCGGGTTGGACCGGCTGAATCGCCGGAAACGATGCCTCCGCAGGATGGCCGGAGCTGGCGGCCGTTGGGGAGGACTCGATTTCGGGCCGCGATCCGGTACTGGGCGGAGGTTCCGGCGATGGTTCGCCATCCGGGTTGGTTTCTGCCGGCGGCTCCCGGCCGCCGGACATTCTCGCCCGGAAATGCTGCGGAGCGGCCCGGCGCACAGGCTGTTTCGCCGGCGCGGTTCGGGCGGCCTCTGTTGTTTCGATTTGCCTGGCCTGCGGCGCATGGGGCGCCTCGCGGAGCAAGAGGGACAGAAGACTCAGGACTACTACCGCGCCCGCTGCCGTCCAGAACCAGTTCGGCGGCCATGGCGCGTGACTCACACCGGGCAACCGCGGCGACTGCCACCGCTCCAGGCTTCCGGCCAGCGCGCGGTCGTAGTTGGCGCGCTCCGCCGGATTGGTGAGGACCGCCAGCATGCCATTCAGCCTCTTCATCTGCAGGTCCGCCAGTTGCCGCACCGGCTCATCGCTGCAGAGGTCGGGATGGAGCAGCCGCACCAGGCGTTTGTAAGCCTGCCGGATCTCCTCCGGCGAGGCCGAGCGATCCAGGCCCAGTTCCTCGTAATGGTCCATCATACGCTGGGGTGCGGCGATTCCGCCATGCCATCGCAGCGCCGGCGAGAGCGAAGAACCACGCTGCCAGAGCCGGCCTCTGCTGCATCGGATAGTCCACGAATGCGTGCAACAGAAACGCCACCGTGCCCAACCCATATATCGACTGCACCGCCGGTTTACATAAGAGCACCGCGAAGGCCGCCAGGAAGAGCATAAACGGCAGGCCGCCCTCGGCCGCCCATTGCGCCCAGTCGTTGTGCGCCTGGTTCACGAATACACCGGCATCGAAGCCGGCGTACCGCGGGTACACCGTCGGCCAGGTGCCCAGCCCGCTGCCCAACCAAGGCCGGGCCCGCACCATTTCGAGGGAGGCGCGGACTGCATCGATGCGCACCGCCTCGGGTACCCTGGACTCCCAACGGGCTGCCAGACCCTGCCATCCTACGATCGCCGTGGCCACAGCCGCCAGCACGGCGAACTGCAGCGCCGCCAATCCCAGCGCCCTGCGCGGCGCCGCCCGGCGCGCCGCCAATGCCGCCGCTGCCACCACCACCTCACCACTTACCAGCACGAAACCAGCTCGTGAGGCGCTGGCGATCGCCGAACTGAACAGGACCACGGCCGCGCAGCCGAAGAGCGGCCGCAGCCGCCGGCCCGTTGCCATGTACAGTGCGGCCGGAAGCAGCAGTTCGACCCACGCGGCGAACTGGTTGCGGCTTACGAAAGGACCCAGCACGCCTTCCTGGTATCCGCTCTGGAATAGCCAGAAGACTTTCCCGCCCGAAGAGTATTTCTGTAGCACAGCGACGAAGGCCAGAAGCATTCCGAAGGTGGTGATGACGCCCAGGAACCACCGCCGCACCTCCGGCGCCCGAAGCGTCTCATACGACAGCGCGAATACCAGGACAAAGGTACACCAGTTCAGGGCTGCGCTGAACGTGACGGCGCGTGAGACGCTGGTACCCAGGGCGAGTTGGACGAAAGGCCAGGCCCCGGCGGCCGCCAGCGGCGCCAGCGCCAGGTGCGCTTGGAAACGCGCCGGCCGCACCGCCCGCCATCCCGCCAGGACGAAGATCCCCGCCTGAAACAGGCTCCAGGCCCAGCGCTCCTCCACAAAGGCCGTCAGGACAGCGTAGCCGAGCAGCGCGGCGAGAGCCACCGCCGTACTCATCGCACCAGCTCCAGTTGCGCTCCCGCGATGCTGGCGCTTCCCTCCAGGCGTGTCGAGCCGAGCGGCCTTCGGTAGATCAATCCGATCCGCACCACCTCGGTCGCCGGGGTGAAGGTCAGCCAGCCGTCCGTGCTTCGCCCGGTTGCCACAGCCTTGCCCGAAGGGTCGTAGACCATCCATTCCAGCCCTTCCGCGGAAGGCGTTTCGGGCGGCTGCGGGGCGAGCCGCAGCCGGTAGCGGCTTTCCGGGAGAACCGGCACGTATTCGGACGCCAGGAGGCAAATTTCCGGCTGGTTTCCCGAGAGAGTCAGCCGCAGGCCCCCGTTGAACGGGGCGAACCCGAGCCAAGGCGCTTTCTCCAGGCGCCAGTCGAAGCCGGTGCCCGTGGGCGGGTGTTCGAAACTGCCGTTGGTCAGCGACACCCCGCGAGCCGCGTCCAACGGGTGGCCGGGCACGAGGCGCCTCGCGCAAAGCGCATTCCAGACGCCCATCGCGGTGGCGCCATCGCCCTCATAGAGGCATTGGTTGCAATAATCCAATAGCGCGGGGAGGTCCTCGGACCTTGCCGTTGCGGTGAGCCGCAGTGCCAAGGGAAGGCCCGCACCGGTTTGACGATGGCGGGCAAGGAACAGCAGGAATTGGCTCGCAATCTCCGGACGGCCCGCGGGCGATTGTTCTACCAGCCATTCGGCATTCGGCTGCATACGCCAGCAGAGATCCAATAGCGGTGCAACATCGCCATAGGCTGTAGCAAACGCCGCGCGTGACCATTCACCGAATTGATCGGCATTCTGCCGCCGAAAATAATACTGCGCCAGCAGATACCGGGGTTGGTATTGGCGGCTCAACCTGGCAGCCTCCCGGTAGCTGCGCTCCGCCAGGCCCAGATCGCCGGACAACTCGGCGCGCAAGCCCAGGTGCAGGCGCCATCGGGCGTTCTCCGGTTCGAGCGCCACCGCCTGCTCCAGGTCGGGAAGCGGATCGCCGCCCAGTTCCTCGCGCTTCTCCGCCAGCCTCTCATATAAGGTTGCGGACGGACACAATCGGACGGCCTCGACCCGGCTGGATAGGTCGTTGCCTCTCGACAGGTGGTCCGCCCAGGCTAGCCGCCCGGTCCAGTACGTTCCCAGCCCCAGGCACAAAAGCACTCCGCAACTGAGCAGCGGGCGGACGGTGGAAACAGCCCGGCGCGGATCCCCAGTTCGGCGGGAAGAATCCCTCTTCAACGATCTCCAGAATAACAGGAATTTCTTTTGGGTTGGATCTAATGAAAATCCGAAACGTGCCGATAAATTTCTTAGCTATGACTACCAGGATAAGTAAGTTTGAACTGCTCGTACGAGCGACGTTGATTCTGCTGGCGATCGGTGCGATTAGCCGGCTGCCGGCAGCGGAGACTGCCATTGGAATGGCGGTGGCGAATGGCAGCTTTCAGGTCGATCATTCGCGCGTGTGGGGTAATACCACCCTGTTCGACGGGAGTATCATCGAGACAACCGTGACTCCCTCACAGCTTCAACTAAATGGCGGCGTACAGATGCGTCTGTCGTCAGATTCCCGTGCCACGGTCTACCAGCGCAAACTGGTGCTGGAAGCCGGGTACGGTCAACTGGAATCGGCCACCGATTTTGAAGTGGAAGCACGCTCCCTGCACATTTCCCCTGTGACGCGCCAAACCGTGGCACGAATCAGAGTGGAGGGCGGTCGGAAAGTGGTGGTGGCGGCCCTCACCGGATCGGTTCGGGTGAGGAACTCTTTTGGCCTGCTGGTAGCCAATGTCGAGGCAGGCAAGAGTCTGGATTTTGAGCCGCAGGCGGCCGGCGCCGCGGCGCCCACGCACGTATCCGGGTGCCTGCTCGTAAAGTCCGACAAAATCGTCCTGGTGGAGCAAATCACCAGCGTGGTTCTCGAACTGCAAGGCCCTGGCCTCGACAAAGAGATTGGCAACCACGTCGAAATCTCGGGGGTTGCTGCAGACCAGCCCGCGTCGGTTCCCGGTGCATCGCAATTGATCCGCGTGGCCGCGCTGAAAGAAGTGAGCAAGGGCGGCTGCAGTGCCGTGGCTAAGAAGGTCGGCGCCACTGCTGCCGCCGCCGGCACCGCGGCCGCCGCCGGAGCGGCTGGAGCCGCCGGGG
>OMOG01000148.1:4846-5030 GCA_900290305.1 Candidatus Sulfopaludibacter sp. SbA4 | reverse complement strand
GCTGCCGCCGCCGGCACCGCGGCCGCCGCCGGAGCGGCTGGAGCCGCCGGGGCTGGAGCTGCCGCCGCCGGAATTGGCGTAGGGACCATTGCCGTCATCGGTGGTGTCGCCGCCGCCGCCACCGTGGGCGGCCTGGCTGCCGTAGGCAGCCTGCCCGGCCAGAGTGATTCCCCCCCCTCCGCCG
>OMOG01000148.1:0-4840 GCA_900290305.1 Candidatus Sulfopaludibacter sp. SbA4 | reverse complement strand
AGCCTGCCCGGCCAGAGTGATTCCCCCCCCTCCGCCAGCCATTAACTCTGCACGAGCGTTGTTGTCCTCCTATGACGGGCTCCGGGTAACTTCCTGGAGCCCGTCCTTCTTCTGGTAGGACAAACAGCTTGCCCGTGCGAAGCCGGGATCGGCTTTTGTCGTCTGCCGATGAAAAACGTGGCACTGGCACTCCTGCCCGGAGCCGTCCCGCTCGTGGGGTCGCTTAACCGGTTAATCGGTCGTTTGATAGGCCTGTCCCGGTGCTTCGGATCGCCGAACATAAGGGACGTCGCTCCGCGGCAATTGCTTCGACGGGCGACCTACTCTGACCCGCCGCTTTGGATCTGCATAGGCGAGAGAGAACAACCGTTTGTATTCCTGTGGCATCTTCCATCCGGCCGCTTTTGGTGATGTCCCGCTCAGGCCCTGTGCGGGCGACCGGAGATCCTTGTCTGGAACGGATGGCCCGTGGGTCAAGGCAGAGCCCGAATACGCGATTCGGGCTCTCCAACCGGCGAGCGCGCCGCTCTGCGGAGTGTCTCTTGGGTTCGTCATCCCCAATTCCGCCCCCCTCGCCAGATCGGGACCGCTACTCAATCCCTATAGTCCCGAGCGTGGCTCAGTTCAACGAACTCTATCGGTAGTGCCCGCAACCAAGCCTTGGGTCTCTTCCTCGAAGATCGTATGCGCGGGCACTGCCGATAGAATGCTCTTCGTTATGTTTGACGAATATCGGCGGCGGGTCAGTTCCCAGTAACGCCGTCTTACTCTCCTTTACGGAACAAACATCACACGGACGACGTAAATTACTCTGCGATGAAGCTCTGGCGCTCAATCGTGATGTATATGGACGCGTGGATGAAGCGGACTCCGCCTGCTCGGCGGAAAGTGCTCGGTTTCACCTTGATCGCGGTTGGCTGCATACTGCTTTACTGGGCATTGCGGCTTGAGTAGCGAACGCTTCGATGGCATCCGATCAGCCTCGGTGCGATACAGGCCGCTCGCATGGCGGTCGATATGGGGCGTTTGTGGGAAATGACCGTCGGCAGGGCGGGCCGATCGATGAAGTCCAGAAACGCCGTTTTTTGTCCAGAACCGTCCGCTTGTGACGAACGGGCCCGCTATTGAACGGCTGTGGCCGGCATCGACAAACCGGTTAACACTCTACGCGAGGATTTCGTCATATGAGGAGGCGGGAATACCATGCGATCCAGAATTCCGTTGCGCGACTTCGGCAAAGGAGCATACTTCGTGAACTGTCGCGGTTTGTTTTTAATCTTCCTGCTCGCCAATTGTTCGGGGTGGCTTGCTTCCTCTGTGGCCGCAGACCGGCAGAACTGCCCCATTACCCGTCCCTCTGATCGTCCCTTCGTGCCGCCACAACCCTACTCACCTGCGGTGGGAAGCGATGAATTCTTATACGGTAGTGCAGCACTCTGGACGGTCGTTTATCCCGGCTGGCACGTGCACAGGGATGGTGGCAAGTTGCCCTTTTTTCGACAGGGCTTCGTTTACGGGAAGGAACGCCCACGCCTAACGGTTGTGGCTCGACGACTGGATGGCGAAGGGCCGCTGGTTTGGAGCGGCTTGGCGGGCAGCGGTTTTATGGAGGGCAAAGGTTTAGCGGGGATGTTCATGGTGACGGGCATAGATATTCCTTCGTCAGGCTGCTGGGAGATCGGCGCCCAATACGTCGATACCAGCCGCGACGTTCATAATGTCGCCTATCTCGTTTATATGATCTGGGTCGAACCTTAGTGTTGCGTGTTCGGCCTCGCACCGGCAGAATTGCGTTGCACAAAGGACCATTTCCTAGCCCGACTTTCGCAAGTTTGAGAGGGTAGGGCACCGGCGGGAAGGCTCCGCAGGCGCAGCCTCAAACAAAGAACCGTCGCCCCGGTCTGTTGCTTGAGAAATCTGGTATCGCGGCAACTGATACCGCGCGACCGTTTCCGTACCTCGAGGGCGTCCGAACAGGGTTTGTCAAGGATTTTGTGTAAACGTCTCTCCGCCGTTGTCTGGTTGATTGCCTGAGCCCGTCGGTCGCGACGAGCTCGGATTGGTCATATCGGTGAGTTCACTCCGCTCTTTTCCTCCTTTCATTCTGGGCTCCTTAGGGCGTCCCGGATCTGGTCGGCTGACATTCGATCCGGCTGCAGGTCGGGCGGGAGCAGCACCTGGCTGACCCGGCACGCGGGCCGCAGCTCGGCGGCGATCTCCGTCGTGGCGGCGCTGCCGGTTGGGTCGCCGTCCAACATCAGCACGACACCGGAGAACTGATCCGCTAGGAGATCCTTCTGTACCGCCGATAGGCTTGCGCCCATCAGGCCGACTACGCTGGGAAAGTCGGCCTGGTGGACCCGCATGCAATCGAAGAAGCCCTCCACGACAATCACCCGATCCTGGCCCGCCGCCCGCGCCCGATGATAATTGAACAGCACCTGCGACTTGTGAAAACCCCCCGGAAATCGATACCGTGGTTCGGCGCCGTCCAGGGCGCGGCCGCTATAGGCCACCAAGCGCCCGCCGGGATCGTGAATTGGAATCGCGATGCGCTGACTCATCAGGCCCCGACCACCGAAGTATCCCACCCCGAAGTAGTCGGCTACGGCGGCCTCGATCCCGCGCCGGGCCAGATAGGGATGACGACGATCCAGGTTCAGTTGAAAGCCCAGGGGCGGGTTGTCCCTTCTTTTTTTCGTAACCAGTTTTCTTCCCTCCGTCCCGCCCGACTGAACCCACGGCATACGGACGCTGCCCTCTCCCTGAGCTTCTTGCAGACGGAGCGCCGCTTCGCGAATCGAGCAGCCTTCCATGGCACAGACGAAGTCCAGCACATTGCCTCCTGCTCCGCAGGCAAAGCAGTGAAACACACCCCGCTCCAGATTGGCATGGAACGCTTCCGTCCCCTGGCCCTGGTGAATCGGGCAGCGCCCCCGGTATTGATGCAGGCCGCTGCGCCGCAGCCAGTCGATCTGGTAGTGGCGCAGTACCTGTTCCAGCGTGACCCGCCTTTTGATTTCCGCAAAACTCACCCAATCGCTCATACCTCTTACCCCCTCTGGGCCGCTCGAATCCGATCCCCCCAGAGAATCTCGAACTGATTCAGCGCCTCTCTCCAATGCTGCACCGTCTCCCATTTCGCGCTGATGTTCTGCAACGCCAGGTACAGCAACTTCAACGCCGCCTCCTCGCTGGGAAACGATCCCCGGTTCTTGATGATCTTCCGCAACCCCCGGTTCAGCGCTTCTATCGCATTGGTCGTGTAGATCACCTTCCGCACGTCCTCCGGAAACGCGAAGAAGGGTGCCCTTCGATTTCGCGCGTCGTCATGCCGCGCGCATACATCGACACGATCTTGTCGTCGAATCCCGCGAAGCGGGTCTGATGTTTGGGCAGCACCTGCGGCTCGAAGCTGCTGTTGCGGTCGCGAGGAACTTCGATTTCCAATTCCCCGAAATCCCCCTTGATCGTCTTGCCGCTCGTCCCGTTGCGCGAATTCCCGCTGTTATAGCCGGCGGGATCGTGCTTCTGGTAGCCCAGGTGATGCGTCAGCTCGGCGTTCATGGCTCGCTCCAGCAAAGTCTTGGTAAGCTGCTTCAGCAGTCCGTTTTCGCCGATGATGTCTTCCGGTTTCTTGTAGTCCTTGAGCAGCCGGTCGATTACCCCATCCAGCAACTCTTTTTCTGTCGGTTTTTGTGTTTCCATATTGTTCTCCTATTCTGACGGAGAACAGCGTTTACACAAAATGTTTTACACCCTCCAGCACAGCGGCCTTCGAGCGAAAACCCACGGGCCGGCGCTGGAAATCGACGACGATCCACAGCCCATTTTCGCCGGGGACCACATGCACGCACCATCGGCCCCCGAACGGCTCGCTTCCAAGCCCATTCGCCCCCAAAACCACCCCCNNATTTCCAATCATTTCAACAAATCCAGCACTCCGCGAGCCGATCTCGCAATGATCGCCTGCTAAAACAAAACTAGAGAGGATTTCATGCTCAAACCTTCCCCCATCCAACGCTTCATCGACCTCGTCCGCGACTGCTTTGCCTTCAAAGCCGACGACGGCCAGACATTCATTCAAGTCCCCATCCCTCCCGGCTGCAACCTCCCCGTCCGCTCCCCGGACTTTCGCGACTGGTTCTTCTTTCGCGTCTACGCCGAGTGCGACACCGTCCCCACCACCAACGCCTTCCACGCCATCCTCAATCTCCTCGAAGCCAAGGGCAGCATCGAAGATTTCCGGCGCATCCACGTATCCCTCCGCGTCGCATACCGCGGTCCCGCCCTCATCCCCAGCCAGGTCCTCCTCGACCTCGCCAATGACCAAGGCCAGTTTGTCGAAATCTCCGCCGGCGGCTGGAAGACCACCATCGCCAACAACGCCTTCTTCCAGACCTTCCGATCCACCGTCGACCTCCCGGCGCCCAAAGCGGCCCCAGCGGAATCCCCTCGCCCTTTGGCGAGCCCGACCCCCGCCCTCGAAATCCTCCGCTCCCTCCTCAATCTCCCCTCCCGCAACGCCTGGCTCAGCTGCCTCGCCTGGCTCCTCTCCACCCTCCGCCCCTGTGGACCCTATCCCTTCCTGATCCTCCAGGGTCCCCCTGGCTGCGGCAAAACACTCGCCGCCCGCATCCTCCGCTGCCTCATCGATCCCAGCACCGCGCCCCTCTCCCCCATCCCCGCCACCGCCCGCGACCTTCTCCTCCTCGCCCGCCACATTGGCTCCTCGCCTTCGACCACGTTTCCGCCCTCTCCCCGCCCCTAACCGATGCCCTCTGCCGCCTTGCCTCCGGCCTTGGAGCCACCGTCCACGAGACCTCCCGCCCCACCAACC
>OMOG01000109.1:1009-14963 GCA_900290305.1 Candidatus Sulfopaludibacter sp. SbA4 | reverse complement strand
GCTTACCATTTCGGCATGAAAGGGCCGCTCGTGCTGGTGCTGACGCTCTCGGCCATCGGCTGCTACGCCATGTCCCTGGCGCCCATCACATGGGTGCTGATTTCGGAGATCTTTCCCAATCGCGTGCGCGGCATGGCCGTTTCGATCGCCGTCTCCGCGCTTTGGATCGCCTGCTTCCTGCTGACCTTCACCTTCCCGATTCTCAACTCCGCGCTCGGCCCCGCCGGCGCCTTCTGGCTCTACGCCGCCATCTGCATCGTAGGCTTCGGGTTCGTTCTGCTGCGCGTTCCCGAGACCAGGAGTAAGAGCCTGGAGCAAATCGAACGCGAATTGGCGCCCGCAAAATGAAGCCGATAGTATCAGCCTTCTATCCGATCATGGCAGCAGGGCGCGCTTACTTTCCGGATGCCGGAGGAATGCTTCGGCTTGCCGGAAGCCGCTCTCCACGCCGCGCGACCGCGTGATCTCGACCTGCTTCGGGTACCACTTGTCGGGCTGCTGTGAGGCGTGCGCGTAACAAGCCGCGCGGCGCTGGGGTTCGACAGAGGAGATGTCCACGTAGTCGGTGGGTGAGAACATCATGGTATCCTCGGCGACCTCGTAATAGTAAAACGCGAATCCCTTGCCGGCCTTCAACCACGCGTCCAAAGTGAGCATCGAGACGGCGCGATGGTCGCGGTGACGGTCGACGGGCCACTGGGTCAAAACCACATCGGGGTTTTCCGCAGCCAGCAAGCGCGCGAATGCCTCATAATGCCGGGCATCGACGATAGCGCGGCCGTCGTACTGGCCGGCGAAGGCGGCCCGGGCCGTTAGACTTTGACAAGCCTTCCGCGCTTCGGCGGTGCGGATGGCGGCACACCTCCCCAGGTTCGCCCCGCCGCAATACCCCTCACCGCGATTCAGGTACAGCAGGACTACTTCATGGCCCCGTTCGGTGCAGCGTGCGATCGTCCCCGCGCAGCCGCATTCCGGGTCGCCTGGATGGCCGCCCGCGACGATAATTTTGAGGGCTTGCGTGGCGGACTCTCCCCAGCGGGGCAGAGCGGCGCCGAAAGCGAGCATCCTGCGGCGTGAGATGGTCACTTCAACTGGTTCCGCCGCACACGGAGGACGGGCACGACCCGCTCATGTATCCGAAGTCGCAGGCTATTGCGTGGGCATTGCCGAGCGCTTTCACGATGTCAAAGTCGTTTTGCGCCAGGTTCAGGAAAAAGTCGCCCACCTGGTCGAGCTCGCTTTCGCTGGTATCGATCGCGTATCCGTCGCTGGCGCTTTCGATGAAGTACTCGGCGCCCACCGGCACATATTCCCAGTTCTTGGCCTTATCGATGATGGCCGCGAGCTCTTTGCCGATGTCCGGGATACGCGACACAATCGCCCCCAGTCCGCCAATGAACGGCGCCGAAGGGGGAACCAGCGGCACCAGGTCGCCGTAATTCTCGTAGCGGATCTGGTTGGGGATGACCTTTTGATAACCCGCCCGAAAATCGGGGTCTCCGGTCCTCGGAGATGCGAACGTCACCACCTGCTGCACGGCGACGCGGGCCGTGGTCAGAAGATAAGCCCCCAGCGACGCCAGGGCGCCGCCCTTGCTGTGGCCCGTAACATACACTTTGTTCGCGGACGGATCCAGCGCCTTCACTGCCGCGACTATAGGCTCGATGATGGAGTTAATGTCGTGGCAGAATCCGGAATGCACCAGGCCGGGAAGGGCCCCGCACGTGGTGGGCTCGGCGAAGAAATCCACCAACCAATCCGGAAGGGAGTCCGGCTCGCCGGGCGGAATGGTTCCACGAAACGCGACAATGATTCCGTTTGAGTTTTTCCCCACGAGGCAGGCATTGATGCGGTCCGAGCCGGTGCCGTTGATGACGGCAGGACCCGGATTGAAATTAACAATGCCGGAAAAGGGCGAAACGGGCGCGTACTGCCCGTTCACCGGATTGATACCATACGCTGTGGCGCAGGCGCACGCCAAAGTGCAGTTGAGAGGCACGGGAGTTGGTGGCATATGGTAACTCTATCCGAACCCGGCCGCCATGTCTCGGAGGAAGATACCGGATACCGATGACATAGTTACAACTTTGAAATACTCCGTCGACGAGCTGTCGCCTTGTACCCGGCCGGGGATTTCGGTTTCATCTGGTTGCCAATGGCATACTGAATCCTGTGATATATTCTTGACCGGTAACCGTTGGTAAAACGCGCCCCCGATCGGGTGGCCGGCCTTCCGGCGGGTCGCCAGGCGGCGCAAGAGGAATCAGAGGGATACATATGAAGCGGTTTCGAGGCATTCTCCTTACAGGTGGCAGCGCTCTCCTGATCGTGTCGGGCGTCGGAGCGCTCGCGCAGTCCGGCGGGGGCCAGACCGCCGCGCCATCGAAGGAATGGCCGACCTACGGCCACGATCCCGGCGGCATGCGCTTCTCGCCGCTCACGCAAGTCACCCCGGAGAATGTCGGCCGCCTCAAGGTGGCGTGGGTCTATCACATGCGGCCTGCCGGCGCTGTAGCGCCTGCCGGTGCCGTAGCGCCAGCCGGTGCCGTAGCGCCAGCCGGGCGAAGCGCCGGTGGCGCCGAGGGCGAAACGCCGGACGCGCCTCCGGGCGGTCGTGGTCGAGGCGGACGCGGCGGGTCGGGCTTCCGCGCCAGCGAAGCCACGCCGCTGGTCATTGATGGAATGATGTATCTGTCCACCCCGTATTCGCGCGTGGTGGCCGTGGATCCGGCCAACGGGAAAGAAATCTGGGCCTTTCCACTCCCCGCCGGCAACCCTTCGACCCGCGGCGTCGAATACTGGCAGGGAGACACGCGCACGCCGCCGCAGGTCGTCTTCGGTTCGAGCGATGGCAAGATGTACTCGCTCAACGCCAAGACCGGCAAGCCCAACCCGGACTTTGGCGACAACGGCGTCGTCAATCTGAACACCCCGGAGATCATGCAGGGGCTGCCTGGCCGCAACGCGCTGAGCTCGCCGCCCATCGTGTACAAGAATCTCGTCATCGCCGGCGGCACCACTCAGGAAAACCCGCCCAAGGGACCTGCCGGCGACGTGCGCGCCTGGGACATGCACACCGGTAAGCTCGCGTGGACCTTCCATTCCATTCCGCGCGCCGGTGAGAAGTACAACGATACGTGGGCCGGTGACAGTTGGAAGAACCGCACGGGTGTCAACGTGTGGGGATTCCTGACCGTGGACGCCCAGCGCGGCATCGTCTACATGCCGTTCGGCGCGCCGTCCGTGGACCAGTACGGCGGCGACCGCGCCGGCGACAATCTCTTCAGCACCAGCCTGGTGGCGGCGGATGCCAATACCGGAAAGTACCTTTGGCACTTCCAGGTCGTCCACCACGACATCTGGGACGCCGATATGACCGGCGCGCCGGCGCTCATCGACGTGAAGCAGGGTGGTAAGACCATTCCCGCCGTGGCCGCCATCAACAAGGTCGGACTCCTGTTTCTGCTCGATCGGGTCACCGGCAAGCCGATCTATGGCGTCGAGGAGCGCCCCGTGGCGCCCAGTGAGGTGCCTCTGGAGCGAGCGTCCAAAACCCAGCCGTTCCCGCTCAAACCGCCGCCGCTCTCGCGGATGACCATGCGGGCGGAGGATATCGCGACCGTCACCCCTGAGTTGCAAGCGGCGTGCAAGGATCTCATGGCAGGAGTGGAAATGGGCGGGCCCTACTTTCCGGTCAGTTACAACCACCTGCGCGTGAACTTCCCGGGCAACCATGGCGGCGTCAACTGGTTCGGAACGTCGTTCAATCCGCAACTGGGCTATCTGTTCGTCAACACCAACGAGTTGGGGCAACTGGAAGGCGTGAAGGATCACGATCCGAAGACCGGCCGGGCCAATGCCGACGGGACCGGCAACCGCGTCGATCCGGACGGCCCGTACGAAGGCGTGCCCGGCGGCGGACGTTTCAGCATCAAAGGGAGCGACGCACAGCAACTGCCGTGCCAGCAGCCGCCCTGGGGAGAATTGACCGCCGTCAACGTGAACACGGGCGAATTCGCGTGGCGCGTGCCGCTCGGCGTCACCGACAGCCTGCCGCCCGACAAGCAGAAGACCGGCCGTCCCGGAAACGGCGGGACCATTGCGACCGCCGGAGGGCTGGTCTTCGTCGCCGCAACTNNGCGAAGACCGGCAAGGAACTGTGGACCGTCAAGCTCGGCGGCGCCGCGGAAGCCACGCCCATGACCTACCAGGGCGCGGACGGCAAACAATATGTCGTCATCGCCTCCACCGGCGGCGGCTTCTTTGGCAACCCAGTGACCGACGACAGCATCATGGCCTTCGCGCTGGACACGTCTAAGCAGTAACTACGCGTATTCCGGAAGACCCCTCCCTTACAGGGTGCAGGACCCGGCTCTGATCGGAGCCGCGCGCGTCAGCAAGCGGTCCCGGGATACGTTAACGAACTTCGGAAACGGTGTACTAACCCGCGTTTCTCACACTCCGCCGACCGATGTGGCGCAGGCACTCGTGCCTGCCGTGTCGAGACTCGTCTACCTTCTCGCAGTTGTGACACAGTGTCGAAGGCAGGCGTCGGCATGAGTGCCGACGCGGCAGGCACGAGTGCCTGCGCCACGTCACCGCAGCCGAACACTTGTGAGAAATGGAGGCTAAGTCCCCCGGAGACTTCACACGCGACTCAGTTCTTACTCAGCGTGGGATACTTGATTCCAAGCTGCTCCAGATACGTGTCGTACTTCGAAGGATCGTAATAAAGCGGCTTCATTTTCGGCCGATACTCTTCCATGATTTTCTGATTCAGCCAGATCGCCGGTTTGTCGTCGGGCCGCAGGAAGCTCTTGTATTTCACTTCCTTCGTCTGTACGTCCTTGAAATAGTCCCATGCGTGCTGGACCAGTTCCGGATGCAGCAGGATATCCAGAATCGTCATCGCCTGCACCTTCGCTCCGGCGACCACCCCTTTGTGCGCGACGGGTGTCGCCATGGAGATCGCGTTCGCCCAGTTGTGGCCCGGGCCCCCCTGGAAGTTCGATGGATAACCAAGCACTACGGTGGGGACATTCCACGAGATGTCGCCGATATCGTCCGACGGCCCGCCGGTCGGGACGGGCGCGTTTCCCTCTTCGGCGTCGGCCGGCGGTTGGACCCGCGGCGCCCGCAGCGGTCCGATGCGCGTGGGCAGCCCGCGGGGCGGAACTTTCATCAACGCCTGGAATGCCTTCGCCAGCGCCTGGTCGTCGTCCGACCACTGCGGCAAGCCCACCTTCTTGATGTTCTCGTACATGTCTTCCGCGATCGGCCGGTTGAAATGACCCGGCCATGCGGTTCCCAGCAGGCGCGACGTATAGGTCGTGTCGGTCATCAGCGTGGCGGCTTGCGCCATGTTGTCGCCGATGTGCCACAGATTCATGATGTGGTCGTAGTCCATTTCCCGGAAATAGAACCAGATGCCGGCGTTGGGCGGCACCACATTCGGCTGGTCGCCACCGTTGGTGACCACATAGTGCACGCGTGTAGCCAGCCTCAGGTGCTCGCGCCGGAATTCGTATCCGATGCTCATCAGCTCCGCCGCGTCGACGGCGCTTTTCCCCCGCCACGGCGCGGCGGCTGCGTGCGCGCTTTCACCTTTGAACAGATATTCCACCGATACCAGTCCGCTGCCCCCGGTCGGCCCCCAACCCACCCCCAGATTGGCCCCGACGTGCGCGAACAGGCACACGTCCACATCCTTGAACACGCCCGCGCGCACGTAGTACGCCTTGGTCCCCAGCAACTCTTCGGCGACGCCCGGCCAGAGCTTCAGGGTGCCCTTCAGATGCTCGCGCTCCATGACGCGCTTCGCCGCAAGAGCGGCCAGAATCTGCAGCGGCATTCCGGAATTGTGACCTTCTCCATGCCCCGGCGCGCCTTCCACCAGCGGATCGCGATACGCCACTCCCGGCTTCTGCGAGGCCTGGGGAATGTCGTCGATATCGGAACCCAGGGCGATCACCGGCTTGCCTTCACCCCAGGTGGCCAGAAATGCAGTCGGAATGCCGGCGATGTTCCGCTCCACCTTGAACCCTTCCTTCTCCAGGATTGCCGACAAGTATTTCGACGTCTCGAACTCCTGAAACCCGAGTTCGCCGAAACTGAAAACGCTGTCCACCATCACCTGCGCCTGCTTCTTCATACCGTCGATCTGGCCGGCCAGATCGGCTTTCATGGCCGCCTCTTTTTCGGGCGCCACTTTGGCTTGCGCGAAAATGCAGCCTGTGGAAAGCAAGAGGGCAAATATAGTTTTCGTCATAAGGTGAGGTACCGGATTCCTGGCAGTATACACCAGGCCGCGTCTGCGCGCCTGCAAGCCCGAGGTCCACCCGCCGACCCCTAAGCGCTGGAACAGGAACATTGATACCATGTTCGGTCCACTGGACGGAAGGTCGTCCCACGACGAACGCTGCGGGAAACCGCAGCCTGGAGGAATCATGCTTTTCAAAGACTCGACAGCTACGTTGCTGATGGTTGCTGGCGCCGCTTTGTGCGCGGGTGCCTTGGTCGCCTTGGAAGCCCAGCAGGCCGCTCCCGCCGGACGGGGCGGCGGGCGCGGGGGAGCCGCTACCGGCGTCTTCACCACGGTTGATTTGAACAATGACGGTTTTGTCACTCGCGACGAGCTGAAGGCCGCCTTCGCCAAGTGGCTGTCCGACGGCGACCCCGACAGGACGGGCTCGCTGACCCAGGATCAGCTTGCGGCTGCGCTGAATGCCGCGCTGCCTCAACCCGTGCCCCCAGCCGGCGGTGGCCGGGGCGCCGCGCCCCAGAACCAGACCCCCAACCCGGCCGACGTGGAGAAAATGATGGCCGCATTGCCCGACAAGGCGCCGGCCAAACCGAAGCGGCCACGCAAGGTGCTCGTGTTGGCCAAGGCCGCCGGCTTCGTTCACTCTTCGATCCCGCTGGCCGCCAAGACCGTCGATGCGATGGGCACGAAGACTGGCGCATGGACAACCACCGTTACCTACGATCCCGCCGCCATTTCCGCGGAGAATCTGAAGCAATACGATCTGGTTTTCCTGGACAGCACCACGGGAGCCTTCTTGGACGACCCGAACGACCCGTCGGCGACGGATGCCCGCAGGAAGGCACTGCTCGAATTCGTGAGGTCCGGCAAGGGCCTGGCGGGGATTCACGCCGCTGGCGATTCCTATCATGAGCAACGCGGTGGCCGCAGTGGCGCCATGACAGCCGGCGCGGGGGGCCGTGGCGGCCGCGGCGGCGCAGGCGCGCTGCTTGCTTCCCAGATGCTGGCCGCCGGCGACAAGAACGGCGATCAGAAGCTCAGCCGGGACGAGTTGAACACGCTGGCGGATACCTGGTTCGACAAGCTCGACACGGAAAAGGCCGGCAAAGTAAGCCGGCAGGACTTCGCGGCGCGATTTGCGTCGGTCCTGCCTCCAGCGCCCGCAGGTAGAGCCGGTGGAGGCGGCGGCCGTGGCGCACAGCAGGGCCGCGACACGCAAGTGGGCACTTGGCCCGACTTCGACAAGATGATCGGCGGCTTCTTCAAGTTCCACTGGGGGGACCCGCAGCTCATCACCGTCAAGATCGACGACCCCAAGAGCCCGCTGACCGCGATGTTTCACGGCCAGGAGTTCGAGATTCACGACGAGACCTACACCTTCGGCATGGACACCTGGTCCCGCACCAACCTGCACATCCTGACCAGCATCGACTACGACAAAATGAGCGACGCCGACAAGGCCAAGGAAGACTATCCCCGTGCCGACCACGACTACGGTCTGAGCTGGATCCGCCGTGAGGGCAAGGGCCGCGTCTTCTACGAAGCGCACGGACACAGCGAAAGGGTCTACGCCATGAAGCCCATGTTGGAGCACGTCCTGGCAGGCGTACAATACGCGCTCGGCGACTTGAAGGCCGACGACAGCCCCAGTGCGAAGTAGCCCGGAGAATTAGGGGGGCGCCGGCCCCCATTCGAAAAATCGCCCGAAGATCGCCCGATTTCTGCCGATAAGCAAATAGGGTATGATCTCGATCAAGAAATACATCGAGCGAAACGGCGAGGAACTCTTTCGGGCGGCCTTGGATTCCTACCGCTCGGTGGTGGCTGCCATCGGCGAAAGTAGCGTGCTAGCCTGTCCGCCCGTGGGCTCCGCATTGCGCCAGAACCTGCTCCCTCTCCAGGCCGCTCTCTCGGCGGAATCCACCCCCGACCTCCTCCAGGAGACCGGGCAAAGGGTGGAGGCCGAGCTCACCCAGTGGGGCTCGGGCGCCGCCGGCTACTTCAAGCAGAGGGCCGGCGAAGTTAAAGAACTCCTGATAATCCTGGCGCGCACCGCCGAGGCCACCGGGGAGCGCGATCAGCGTTACAGCCGCCAGTTCCAGGAATTCACGGGCCGCCTCGAAGCCATGGCCGACCTGCACGACCTGGTGCTGATCCGCGATTCGTTGGTAAAGAGCGCCATCGACCTGAGAACCTGCGCCCATGCGATGGCCGAGGAGAGCCAGAAATCCGTGGCCCGCCTGCGCGAGGATATGAGCGTGTACCAGGCGCGCCTCGACGACGCCGAACGGCTGGCCGGCCAGGACCCGCTCACCAGACTCGACAACCGCAGGCGGGTGGAGTCTTCGATCGAGTACCGCATGGCTCAGCAGAAGGCGTTCTCGGTCCTTCTCCTCGATCTGAACGCGTTCAAACAGGTGAACGACACTTGCGGGCATCTGGCGGGCGATGAGCTCCTCAAGCAATTCAGCGCCGAGTTGAAGTCCGGCTTCCGCGCCACTGACGTGGTCGGCCGATGGGGAGGCGACGAGTTCATCGTGGTTCTGGATGCCGGCCTCCAGGATATCAACGCGCACATCGAGCGCATTTCCCGTTGGGTATTCGGCGACTACACCATACGGGTGGGGGACGCCAGCCGGAAGGTCGCGGTGAGCGCCGCCATCGGGGCGGCCCACTGGCAGGCCGGCGACTCGCTGCGAACTCTGCTGGACCGCGCCGATGCCGCCATGTACCGCGACAAGCGTGCCGCCGCCAAATCCAGAGCGTGAGCGTCCTCTGGGCCGGAGACTCTCCATAAACCTCTGGACATCCGGGACCGCCCGATGCTTTCCGGAAACGCTTGCCCAGCTCGTGGCGCAGGCACTCGTGCCTGCCGCGTCCCGACTCATCGGGACGCTTTTTTCAGGTCCAGGGCGACCAATCCTGAATCGAGGTGAAGCCGCCCTCACCGGGTGCCCCCTCCGGCGGTTTTCATTCGGCCTACGGTAGAATAGGAAAGTCGGTACCAATGAGCCAGGTGACCTTTTCCATTCCGGATGAGATCCTGCTTGCTTTGAAAGTGACGCCGGAGGCCCTTGCTTCCAGGATCCGTCTAGCTGCGGCTGCTAAGCTCTACGAGATGGGCCAGCTTTCATCGGGCGCTGCCGCCCAACTGGCGGGCGTGCCGAAGCCATATTTCCTCAACCATTTGGCGGATCATGGTGTAAACACGTTCGACCTCAGCGAAGAGGAGTTGATCCACGACCTCAGGAGCGCGTGAGGCGATCTGCGATAAGTCGCCCATCCAATACCTGCACCAGATCGGTTTCCTGCATTTACTAACCGGGTGTTACGACCGAATCCTCATCCCTCCTGCCGTCGTGGATGAGTTAGAGCGCGGCAAAGCGATTGGTATCGATTTGCCGGACGTCCGCGCAGTGCCCTGGCTGAAGATTCAGGCCCCGGATAGTTTGGACAAGGTGCCCGCGGTGGCGGATCTCGGTGCCGGGGAGAAGGAAGTGCTGGCTTTGGGAATCGAGGTTCCAGACGCCCTGCCGATCCTGGATGACCGGCTGGGGCGATTGCATGCCGAGGCGCTAAAGCTGAGGTTCACGGGCACTCTGGGAATCCTCTTGCGTGCGAAAGCGGAAGGCCGGGTCCCCCGGATTGAACCCTTGGTCGCACATCTCGGTCGTTTAGGATTTCGCTTGTCGGCGAAGACACACGCGGCAGTCATCAGGCAGGCTGGTGAATGAGCATTTTCCTGTTTAGCAGCGGCGGGCCCTAATCGTCAGCGCACTCGGAGAGTACCCACGATGAGGACTTATCACGAGCGGTCTCCAGAAGGCCATTTGGGGGCGGCAACCGGGTCGCTTGTCCGAAGGGCTGTTATCGACAGGAATCGCCGCTGGCCAACGACGGCATTCTCCGGATAAGCCGTTTACGGTCGATGTGAATCCACGGTCACTGTAAGATCGAGTCCAGCAACGTCAGGCCCCTGGATTCCACGCTTTGGCGGCATATTGCAGGGGATACCTTTTTTGGTATAGTTGAATATGGGCTGGACGGTCGAGACCCTGGATGAAACCGTTGACTCGGAAGCCGAGGCCTTGCCTGAAGACATGCGAGCGAGGCTCGTGCGTATCGCGAAACTCATCGAGGAAAAGGGTCTAGAGCGTGTGGGAGAGCCGCACGTTAAGCATTTGGAAGGCCCCCTTTGGGAGATGCGGCTGAAAGGCCGCAGCGGAATTTCACGCGCGCTATATGTGACGGCCGTGGACAGGCGCGTGGTTATCGTGCGGGTATTCGTGAAGAAAACGGAAAAAACGCCACGGCGCGAGATCGCGCTGGCCTTGTCCCGCGCGAAGTCGATTCAATGATGGAGGTGTAGCAATGGCACGCATATCTGACCTGCACAAGAAGTGGATGGAAGAGTCGAAGTACCGGAATGCATACGCGGCGCTTGAGAGAGAGTTCGTCCTGGCTTCGGCGGCGATGGATGTGCGGAGCCGCGCAGGACTTACGCAAGAGGCGTTGGCCCGGAAGATGGGGACGACGCAACCTGTAGTCGCCCGACTGGAAAGCGGCCGGGGGCACCCATCTATGCGGACACTCGATCGTCTGGCGAAAGCAACCGGGTCGCGTTTGATCATCGGCTTTGCACCGATAGCTCTTGCGGCCACCCACCTGCTTACCGCACAGCGTGTTCAGCCTTTCAGGGGCCGGTGTTGGGGCCGGTACGCCGTGGGTAAGCCCCTGGCGGCGACCAGCACACAGCTCAGGGCGGCATAATGCTATGGATTTTACGATAGAATTGCGGGAGCGCGAAGCTAGGCGGGCCGAAGCTCTTCAAGCAAGGCTGCAGCTGAAAGACATCTCACTATACGAGTGCGAAGCAAAGGGTGCTGGTCCACCTAACGCAGCGGTCGCTCCGGTCTCCCTCACTGCCGACCTGGATTCCGCAGTTTCCCTGATTAACGAGTCCGGTGTGGATTTTGCCGTCACGCTGCGAGTTGCCTGCGAAGATGAACTCGTCTTTCACATTGAAACGACGTTTTTGGTTCGCTACTGTTTTTTCGATCTGGCCAAACCTGCATCCAAGACCGAACTCATTGCTTTTTGCAGGAGTTATCCGGCGATTGCGGCTTGGCCATACATCCGGGAGACGGTGCACGCTCTGGCGTCGCGGATGGGCTTTCCCACGGAACCTCTGCCGCTACTTCGCCTGGCGATACGCGCGTAAATGCGAGCTCCGTAGGAGATAGGCTCTGATGGAGAGATTTCCATATCACAACCTTTCCCGCTTATGCTTCAAAATTTGAGTTCTATCCGAGAAACGCCGTGGTGTACCGTCATTTGGCTCCCCTACTCGACAACCTCAGGAAAATCGACTTCCTACTCAGGGTCGAGGACCCTGCAGTGAATAGAGGCCAGATCGCTTCGGATTTCGATGCTGAACTGGAGAAAGCACTGCTGGTCGGCGGCGGAACACCGTTCGAAATTCGGTTGCCACCGAACGTTCCCCAGGAACTCGATTTCGCCCTGGCATATGGCGGCCGATCTGTCGCCGTCGAAATCGAAAAAGCGAACCGTGAGAAAATCCTCCGCGATATTCTGAAATGTCACATGTATCTGCACGCAGGTGCGGACTTCGCTATGGTTGTGCTGCCGAAGAATTACTCGCATTCCCACGGCGTTTGGAATCTATTCGACTTCGGGGTGCAGCGATTCCAGGAATGCCTAACTTATGGCTTCGGAGCGGCTGACACGCTTGACCGGATTCTACTGCTGGGCTTCGAGCAGTTCGTTGCTTCGACCAATGCGCCACTCTCCCAGAAGACGCGACTAGCTAGACATGCGTGAGCGGGCTGCTGCGCAATTGGGTCGCTCTTGAAATGGCCTCCGCCGCAATCGAGGGCAGATACCGGCTCCATAGAGGACCCTCCGCTGCCGGCCGAGCTAGGCCGTCGCCCGCGCTCCCGGTTCGGATGTTCCCGCTCGGGCGATCACTGCTGATTACCCCGCGCGCCAATCGTCTGCCGTTAGGCTTCGCTGAGGTCGGCTTCGGTCCGCTGTATGCACTTCGTAATTCGATTCCCACACGGTTGACTCACGCCCAGGTCGGAGAGTTGACCGTCCCCCAGATTACCTGTTGCGCAGTCCCCTTCCACTACCAAATGCTTCTGGGAGATTACGGATTCCTCCCGCGCTCTCGGAAAGCACTTGGCTGGTTGGTCCTCCATGCCGCGAACGTCACCCCCGACGGACGCGCGATCGGCTTCGTGGAGAAAAGACCGGCCGCGCACACGCACGTCGATGAATCCGCCGCGCGCGATCGCTGAGGATCTCTGGCGCCGCCAACTCGGCCCCGACAATCCCTTTCTCCTGGAGAACCCAACCACCCGGAAGGTGGGCAAGGAAGCCTGGGAGCGCGAGTCTGTCTGGGGGGCGAAAATCCCGGAACTTCCCGGGTCCAAAGGGGCCTTTGCGAAACCCGCCCCTCATCGGGTGCCCCCTCCGGCGGTTTTCATTCGGCCTACGGCAGAATAGGAAAATCGATACCGATGAGTCACGAAACATTTCCCGTTCCGGATGAGATCCTGCTTGCCTGGAAAGTGACTCCGGAGGCCCTTGCTTCCAGGATCCGTCGCCGCGGCCGTAAAGCTCTACCAGATGGGCCGGCTTTCATCGGGCGCTGCCGCCCGGCCGGCGTGCCGAAGCCATATTTCCCCAGCCATTTGGCGGATTATGGTGTAAATTAAGAGCTACGGGAGGTAGCTCATGGGCAGGAAAGTCATCTGGATATTTGCCATCGTCGCCGCACTGCTGGCGGTCAGCGTGTGGGCCCAAGTCAGCGGATCGACGGTCACCGGAGAAGTGAAAGACATTTCCGGCGCTGTGCTGGCGGGCGCCAAGGTTGAATTGAAAAACGAAGCCACCGGGGTAGCCTATACGGCCACCACAACCTCCGTGGGAAATTATGCGTTTCCGTCGATACCGCCGGGCTTGTATTCCGTTACCGTGTCCCACCAGGGATTTGAAACCTATGTCAGCACTCATAACGTGCTGACGGTAGGCCAGCCGCTGGTTGTGGACGCCAGCTTAAAAGTCGGCGCGATGACCACCACGGTCGAAGTGGCCAGCAGCTACGAGCGGGTCAACACCTCCGACGCGACCATCAGCGACGTGGTCACCGAAGAGCAGGCCAAGGAGCTGCCGCTGAACGGGCGGAATCCGCTGTCCTTGCTGACGCTGGAGCCGGGCGTCGTGCAGCGGACCAACGGGAACACCGGCTCGGGCACGCACGTGTTTGGCTCGCGGGATCGCTCCCACAACGTTACGATCGATGGTATCGACGCCAACGAGTCCACGGTGCCGAGTCCGCAGACCAACCTCCAGCGCCTCACTCCGGATAACGTCCAGGAGTTCCGCACGGTCACGCTGGGCGCCACCGCGGAAACGGGCCGCAACAGCGGCGCCAACGTCATGATCGCCACCAAGCCCGGTTCCAACCGGTTCCACGGGGACCTCTTCGAGTTCAACCGCAATCGCGACTACAACTCGAACGAGTGGTTCAATAACTACAACGGCCAGCCGCGGCCCGACCTCAAGCTGAACCAATATGGAGGCGACGTCGGCGGGAGGATCGTCAAAGATAAGACGTTCTTCTTCTTCAGCTATCAAGGTAACAATCAGAATCAGAGTGCGCCGATT
>OMOG01000109.1:0-1000 GCA_900290305.1 Candidatus Sulfopaludibacter sp. SbA4 | reverse complement strand
GCCTGCGGTATACACCTCCAGTATGCGCAACGGGATCTTCCGTTTCGTCCGTGGAACGGTGACGGCGAATGGCAAGAGCTACACGCGCAATTCCTCCGCCTTGGTCGATGCCAGTGGCAACTTGCTGCCCGGCATTGCAACGTGCAGCCAGGGTAACAATTTCGAAAACTGCGTTGACAGCTACAACATCTTCGCCAATGACCCCATGGGAATTGGCGGCGATCCTGCCACCATGAAGCTCGTCCAGAGCTTGCCGCTGCCCAACAATTTTGGAGCTGCCGGCGACGGGCTGAACATCGGCGGCTACAGTTGGAATACGCCCGTCAAGTTTACGGGTCCGTATATCATGGCCCGCGTGGACCACACCTTCGGGCCGAACGATAATGTGTTCGTGCGCTGGCTCCAGAGTTCCCGCAATGCCAGCGCCGACTTTCCCGATGGCCGCCCCGCGGTCCTGCCCGGGTTTCCGCCGCTCGGCTCAACGCTCAGTTTTGGCCGCAACTTCGCGGCCGGCTACCGCCATACCTTCTCGACTACCCTGATCAACGAGCTGACGGTGGGATACAACCGGTTCGGATACACCTTCAATCTGAAGGAAGCGAATCCCAACTCGGGCAGCCTTCCCGCTTTTGACGATGGCTGCTTCCTGGTCTCTTTCAGCAACATCACCGATCCTTATTGCACCACGCCGCACACGCAGCGCCACGTAACCACGCCGCAGCTCGTGGACAACCTCACCAAGGTGCACGGCGCGCACACCTTCCAGGGGGGAATCAACTTCCGCGACTACATTCACAACGACAGCCGCGGGTTCTTCGGTTCCAACGGCGTGACGCCGATTGATCTTTTCCGCGGCGCCAGCCGGCAGGGCAACTTCAACAATATTCCGGCGCAGATCGGAACGGACGCGGCCACCGCGCCCTTTTCGAGCGACATCGCCACGCTCCAGCAGGCGATTGTGGAAGAAGCCGGGATCCCCTATGAGATCGCGCAGGCGTTC
>OMOG01000134.1:1193-3048 GCA_900290305.1 Candidatus Sulfopaludibacter sp. SbA4 | reverse complement strand
TAGTGGCCGGTGGCGATGTGATGCGCGCCCACCGCGTCGGCCATTTCGAGGAAGCGATCGAACTTGATGTAGTTGTTGCAGAGCGTACAGGGAACGGGGGTGCGGCCGGCGAGGTACTCGGCGACGAAGGGCTTGACCACGTGCTCTTCGAACTGCTGCTCGAAATTCACCACGTAGTAAGGGATGCCGACCTGCTCGGCGACGCGGCGGGCATCGTAGACGTCGTCGAGCGAGCAGCAGCGTCCCGACCCAGAGGGTACCCCGTGGCCTTCGACAGCCAGTTCCGGCAGGCGGCGCTGGTTCCAGAGCTGCATGGTGAGCCCGACCACGGGGCGGCCCTGGCGCACCAGGAGCGCGGCGACGGTGGAGCTATCGACGCCACCGCTCATGGCTACGGCGATGGGCTGCTCAGGTCCGCGGGTTTGTCGGAGATCAGGCATGCACGGAAATTCTGCGCAGGTGCGCGACGGAAGCTTCGAGGGCGGCGACCAGGGCGTCCACCTGCTCGGCGGTGTTGGAGCGGCCGAGGGAAAAGCGCATGCTGGCACGGGCGCGCTCGCTCGAGAGGCCGATGGCGGTGAGCACGTGCGACGGGGTGAGGGCGCCCGACGAACAGGCCGCTCCGGTGGAGACGGCAAAGCCGCGGAGATCGAGCGCAATGACGAGGGCCTCGCCATCGATGCCGTCGAAATACATATTGCTGGTGTTGGACGTGCGGCCCCAGCGCGCGCCGTTGATGCCGGCGCCCTGGATGCGGTCGAGGACGGCGTTTTCCAGGCGGTCGCGCAGGTTGGCGAGGCGCTCCGCATCGGCCGCGAGGTTGCGGGACGCGAGCATGGCGGCGGCGCCGAATGCCGCCACGCCGGGAACGTTCTCGGTGCCGGGGCGGCGGTCGCGCTCGTGGTGGCCGCCGAAGGTGACGGGCGCGAGCCTGGTTCCCTTGCGAATGTAAAGCGCGCCGACGCCTTTGGGAGCGTAGAGCTTGTGGCCGCTCATACTGTAGAGGTCGACGCCGAGGGCGTCCACGTCCACGGGAATCTTGCCGAGGGCCTGCACGCCATCCACGTGGAAGGCAACGCCGGCCTCATGGGCGATGCGCGCGATTTCGGCGATGGGCTGGATGGTGCCCAGCTCGTTGTTAGCGTGCATGACGGAGACCAGCACGGTCTCGGGGCGGAGGGCGGCGCGGACGTCATCGGGATTGAGGACGCCGCCCGCGCCCACGCGCAGGCGGGTGACGGCGACACCTTCGCGCTCCAGGTGCGCGGCGGGGGCGAGGACCGCGGGGTGCTCGATGGCGGTGGTGATGACGTGAGCGGGCCGGGGGGCGGCGGCGCAAACCCCCAGGACGGCCATGTTGTCGGCCTCGGTGCCGCCGCTGGTGAAGACCAGCTCGGCGGGGTTCGAGTGGATCAGCGAGGCGAGCTGGCGGCGGGCGGCTTCGAGGCGCTGCTTGGCGCCCTGCCCGAAATGGTGGATGCTGGACGCGTTACCATACACTTGACCGAGACATGACACCACCGTCTCCAGAACTTCGGGAGCGACCGGGGTGGTGGCGTTGTGGTCGAAATAGACGTGCTGCACTTGGATCTATTTTACCAATGCTGAGACCGATTCTTACACTGACGACGGATTTCGGGCTTTCGGACCACTACGTGGGGACCATGAAGGGCGTGATCCTGGGCATCTGCCCGCAGGCGCAGATGGTGGACATCAGCCACGACGTGCGCCCGTTCGAAGTTACCGAGGGGGCTTACCTGATCGCGCAGGCGTACCGCTATTTTCCGAAGAAGACGGTGCATGTGGTGGTGGTGGACCCGGGGGTGGGGAGCGCGCGGCGGCCGATCCTGATGGA
>OMOG01000134.1:0-1183 GCA_900290305.1 Candidatus Sulfopaludibacter sp. SbA4 | reverse complement strand
ACGTTTCACGGGCGCGACATTTTCGCTCCGGTGGCGGCGCACGTGGCTGCGGGGGCGCGGGCTTCGACTGTGGGCAAGCTCATCGAGGACTACCTGCGGCCGGCCTTCGAGCAGCCGGCGCGCAGCGGGAAGCGCACGTGGAACGGGCAGATTTTGAAGATCGACCGGTTCGGCAACATCGTGACCAACTTCCGCGTGAGCGATTTTCCGGACCTGGAGCGGCGGAATTTCACGCTGTCGCTCGGGCCGCACCAGGTCAGCGTGATGGCGCGCCACTATGCGGAATGCGGACCGGGCGAGCTGTTTGCGATCGCGGGAAGCTCGGGGTACGTGGAGGTTTCGGTGAGCCAGGGGTCGGCGGCGAAGACCATCGGCTGCGTGATGGGGGCCGGGGTGGAGTTGACAGTTTGGTAGGGGCGAGATCTCGACGCGGAGACGCGGGGGCGCGGAGAAAGACGCGGAGAAGACCAAGAGAAAGTCACCCGAGGGCGCAGAGGTAGCTGAGAGCGCTGAGAAAAAGAACGGAGCCACAACCCTAAACTAAGTGCCTGCAGAGTTAAATTCTTGCCAAAATTGGCAGGATCTTCCGCGGCACGGAGAACGGTCTTTCTCAGCGCTCTCCGCCTCCTTATCTCAGGTTTTGACTTTCTCTTGGTTTTCTCCGCGTCTTCCTCCGCGTGCTCCGCGCCTCCGCGTCAAGGACTCGGTTTCTTTTGGTTCCGGCTCGTCCGGGTTAGGGAGTGGTTTTGCACGAGCACGCGGCCCGGCAGCTTAATTCGGGTCGATGGTCGCTTCGATGATCTCCAGGCGGCGCTTGGGCGTTTCGCCATCGACGTCCTCTTTCTCGAAGGCGTCGAGCACTTCCATGCCTTGCACAATTCTGCCGAAGGCGGAATACTGGCCGTCGAGGTGCGGGGCGGGACCGAGCATCAGGAAGAAGGACGTGGTGGCCGAATCCGGATCGTCGGTGCGGGCCATGGAGACGATGCCGCGCGTGTGCTTGACGTCGCCGCGGAATTCGCCTTTGAGTGGGTGCACCCAGCGGTCGGCCGGGTGAGTGGCGCCGCTGGCGCGCGTGTTGGGCATGCCTCCCTGAACGACGAAATCCTTGATGAGGCGGTGGAAGCCGGTGCCGTTGTACCAGCCGGTGGAGACGAGCATCAGAAAATTCCGCACGTGGTTG
>OMOG01000174.1 GCA_900290305.1 Candidatus Sulfopaludibacter sp. SbA4 | reverse complement strand
CTCGGCATAATCCGGCACTCGGCATAAGGCCGGTTATGCCGAGCTCGGCATAACCGGCCAATCGACTGCCCGCTTTAGCCTGCAACTACTTATGGCTCTTTCACTTGAGGGGCGCAGGCATCGATTGGACCGGATAAAATCCAGTTATCCGGCCAAATGGCTGATTCTAAATCGCTTACGCTCAGTTCATTGGTGCAGCACGTTTGGGCCGGATAACTGGGTCACAAAGGATGGAACTTTATTTTTCAGGCACCTTTCACTCATTCTAAAGCCACTTACTCGCTCCCGGCCGCGCCGCACACGCGTGTTGCCGCATACCTGTCTGCTAGCTTTAAATCAGGAAGGGATTTGCGCTCCGGCCCCTGACTCCGCCGGGGCGCTTTCCGCAGTCGAATCCACCGGAAAATGGTGAAAACTCTCACTGCGGAATTCGTGTAACCCAAGTGTTTTCAACATTCGCTCCCAAAAAACGGTGAAAACTATCACCGTTTTCGGAGAAGCCATATGGAACCGACGACCAACCAGACCGACCACGCTGCCTGTATAGGCAAAGTTCAAGTCCTTGGGCTCATAGCCAAGGGCTGTACCGCGGCGCAAGCCGCCTGCCTGAAGCAGCTCCGCGAATCCGGATATCACAAGACGCTCGCTCTCACCTGGGCTCAGTTCTGTCCCCAGTACTTCGGCATCAGCCGCGACACCGCCGACCAGCAGATCCGCTACCTCGACGAGCTCGGAGCCGCCTGGTTCCGCCTCAACGAGGTTGTGCGCATCTCCCCCAAAACCTTCCGCCGCATTCGATCCCTCATCCAGGGCGAGAGCGTTGAAATCGATGGCGAGATGGTGCCCATCACCCCCGAAAACTCCGCCCGCATCCGCGATGCCGTCCTCAAAATGCGGTCCGAGTTGTCCCGCCCGGCCCCTCCCGCGGAACCCGCCGCGGCTTACGCCAGCCCCGAGGTCGCGCACTTAAGATTCGAGATCGCTCGCAATCTCGGAAACCTCGCGTCCATGGTTCAACGCACCAACATGCCCAAGGATGTGGAAGTCCTGACCAGCCTCATCGACAGCTCCGTCAAAAAGCTCGGCGAGATCCGCAGCCTCTTGGGCGCCCAACGCCATTAGTAGACTACCTACCAGAACTCTGGTAGACTATCTCCTGGAATGTTTGGTGGGGCAGGCTTCAGCCTGCCAACCGCACTTGGTAGATCTGAAATGCCTGACGCCGATAAAATTCAACTCCTGCCGGGCACCCTCGAGATGCTCGTGCTCCAGACGCTGATCTTCGGCCCGCGCCACGGGCACGGGATCGCGACTACCATCGAGCGCACCTCGGGAGAAGTGCTGCTGGTCGACCACGGATCCTTGTATCCCGCGCTGCAGCGCCTGGAGCAGGCCGGCCTGATCGCCTCCGACTGGGGCACTTCGGAGCACAATCGCCGCGCGCGCTTCTACAAGCTGACCCGCGCCGGCCGCCGAAAACTGGCCGCCGAAACCGGCAAGTGGGAGAAGGTGGTCCGCGCCGTCACGGGAGTTCTGCGGGCGCCGCGGGAACAGGAGGGGGCATGAGCCGCACCAACGACGAGTACGAAGAAGAGATCCGCGAGCACATCGAAATGGAAGTCCGCGACAATCTCGAGCGCGGCATGACGCCCGCCGAAGCGCGCCGCGCCGCCGCCCGCACGTTCGGCAACCCCGGCGTCGTCCGCCAGAAACTCCGCGAAGGCGGCCCGTGGTATTGGCTCGAGACCCTCCTCAAAGACGTCCGCTACGGCCTCCGCCTCCTCATTCGAAGCCCGCTCCTGTCCTGCGCCACGGTCCTGACCCTCACCCTCGGCATCGGTATCAACACCGGCGTCTTCACGGTGCTCAATGGGATGCTCCTGCGCGCGCGCGTGGACAAGAGTCCCGAGACTTTCGCGCACCTTTCTCCGCAGTACTCCGGCGACCCCGGCCAGCCCGCGCTTCCCCCGACGGTCTCCGTCATGGACTACCGCGCCTATCGGGGTGCGCGGTCGTTGCATGAACTCGCCGCGTGGGGAATCGGCAATTCGACCTTGGGGCAGGACGATCCCGTGCGCTGGCTCGTCATGCTGACCTCCTGCAATTACTTCTCGCTGTACGGGCTCGATCAACCCCGGCTCGGCAGGCTGTTCCGACCCGACGAGTGCGCGACTCCCGGCGCCGCGCCCGTCGTCGTCTTGAGCGAAGAACTCTGGCGGCGCCGCTTCGATGCGGACCCGCAGATTCTCGGCTCCGTGATCCGGCTCAATCAACAGCCGTTCACCGTCATCGGGGTGACGCCGGCGCGATTTTCCGGCCAGCTCAAGGGGCCCGGCATCTATGTGCCCTACACCATGCAGGCGCCGTTCTACGGGGGCCGCGACTTTTTTCGCGAGAGCGCCATGCAGTGGTTGACGGTCGAAGGACGCCTGCAGCCCGGCGAGACGCGGGCCTCGGCCCAGGCGGAGCTCAACGTGATTGCGCGCCAGCAGGACCGCCTGCAGCCCGGCCGCAAAACCACCGTCTTCGTAACCAACGGATCGTTCGCCGCGGAGCCATCTTCGGGCGTATTCTGGATGGCCCCGCTGATCATGGGCGCGCTCACCCTGATCCTTCTTCTGGCTTCGACCAACGTGACCATGCTGTTGCTCTCCCGGGCCGCGGCGCGCCAACGCGAGATCGCCATCCGGCTCTCCCTCGGCGCCACCCGCCAGAGGCTGCTGCGCATGCTGCTTACCGAGAGCCTCATCCTCGCAAGTGTAGCCGGCGCCATCAGCGCGTGGATTGCCGGCCGGGTTCCCACCACCATGGAGAAGATGATCGTGGGCATGCCGCACTATCCCATGCAGCCCGACATGCTGGTGTTTGCATACCTGGCCGGCGTCACCCTGCTGGCCGGCGCGATGGCCGGCATGGCGCCCGCGGCCGAGTCTTTGAAGGTGGATCTCACCGCCTCGCTCAAGGGTCAGGAAAGCCTTTTTGGATCTCGCCGCAGCCGCACGCGCGGCTTCCTGATCGGCGCCCAGGTGGCCATGAGCCTGGTCCTGTTGGTGGGCGCCGCGCTCTTCGTGCGCGCCGAGTTCACCATCTTCAGCGAAAATCCGGGCTTCGAAACCAGGCAGGTCCTGCTGATTCCCCTGCGCATTCCGCTGCCCCCGTACACGCCCGCTTCGGCGGCAGCCTTCTACCGCACTTTGGAACAGCGGGTCCGCGCGCTGCCCGGCGTCCAGTCGGTGTCGTTTGCCAGTTCGCCGCCCTTCTCTAGCGACGAAGGTATCGGACCCGGCGAAGAGTTGCGCGGGCCTGGACAGCCTAGAGGAACCGGCCTCAAGGCTTCGGTGAATGTCGTCTCTCCAGATTTCTTCGATACGCTCCGCATCCCCATCGTGCGCGGCCGCGCCTTTCGCGAAGGCGAGACACCCGTGAAAGGGACGGCCTCGCCGGTGGTCGTCTCCGAGGCCTTCGCGCGTACGATGTGGCCCGCACGGGCCCCGCTGGGGCAGGGCAACGACCCGCTCGGCCAGGCCATCCAGGACCCCGGCGGCGATCTGTTCGAGGTCGTGGGCGTAGCGCGCGATCTCAAATCCGAACGCTTCGGCGCGGTCGATCGCGCCTTCGTCTATTTCCTGCGCAGCCCCCAGGCATTCGGCGATACCATGATGGCCCGCTTTCAGGGCGACTCTGTTCCCATACAACTCGCGGTTCGCAATCTCATCCGCGAAATGGATCGGGAGATGCTGCCCCGCATCGGCACCATACAAACCGCCATGGACAACTTCGCCGCCCTGTTCTGGAAAATGGCGGAGATGGTCCTGTTCCTCGGCGCCGTGGCGATCGTGCTCGCGGTGGTCGGCATCTATGGGGTGGTCGCGTTCGCGGTCAGCCGGCGCACGCGCGAAATGGGCATCCGCATGGCGCTCGGCGCCACCCGCGCGGACATCGTTCTCTCGGTAATCGCATCGGGCGTGCGGCCCATTCTCTTCGGCCTCGCGATCGGCCTGCTGCTGGCGCTGGCCGGCGCTGCCGCGTTGTCGCGAGCGCTGCGCGCCACACCCATCGGCCTGGATGTTCACGATCCGATCGCGTACCTGACTGTGTCGCTGCTGCTCGTCTCGACCGCGTTGGCCGCGATGTTCGGGCCGGCCCTGCGCGCCGCCCGCGCCGACCCCTCGCAGGCCCTGCGCCAGGAGTAGGTGGGGCAGGCGCTTCCGCCTGCCAACCTGACGACGGTCGCGCACTCGCGCAGCAGCAGGCCGAACGGCTGGTCGAAGACCAGCAGGCCGGTACGGATCGTCTCGGCCTCGGCGTTGTCGCCGGTCACGGTGTTGCGCCCGGTACTGACTGCGGCGAATTCGTCGAACAGGGTTCGCGCCACGCCGCAGGTCGTCGAAATAGGGCGGGGAGAAGGGGAAATCGACCACGTGGCGGGTTCGCAGATCGCCCCACACCAGCACCAGCCGCTGCGGATCCCGATAGGGCAGAGGCTGCAAAAGCACGGCGTCGACCACGCTGAAAATGGCGGTGCTCGCGCCGATTCCCAAAGCGATGGTGACGATGGCGGTCAAGGCGAAGGCGGGGCTCTTGCGGACCGCCCGGCGCGCGCGAGTGACCGCTGGTGGGATTGCCGTCCCGAAAATGGACCTATAATGGAGCACGCATGATCGAACTGGCAGATCGGATTGTATTGATTACGGGGGCCAAGGGCGGACTGGGCTCCCATGTTACAAGGGCGTTTCTGAATGCGGGCGCGCGGGTGGTGGGGTCGTCGAGAAAGATCGACGACGCGGATTTCGGACATCCGCGGTTCGTCGCGATTCCCGCGGACCTGACGATCGACGGCGACGCGCGGGCGCTCGCCCGCGGAGCGATCGAGCGATTCGGGAAGATCGATGCGCTAGTTCACGTGGCCGGCGGATTTGAGGGCGGCAGTCCCATACACGAGACCGACGACGCCACGTGGGACGGCATGATGAGCTTGAATCTTGGCGCGGCGTTCCACATTCTGCGGGCGGTAATTCCGCACATGCGGAAGGCAGAGCGCGGGAGGATTGTGGCCATCGGGAGCCGCGCGGGCGTGGAGCCGTCGGCGAATATCGGCGCGTACAGCGCGTCGAAGGCCGCGCTGGTTTCGCTGGTGCGAACCGCGGCCTTGGAGAATCGCGACCTGGGAATTACGGCCAACACGATTCTTCCGGGCACCATCGATACCGAAGCCAATCGCCAAATGGATCCGCAGGCCGACCGTTCGCGGTGGGTATCGCCGGACCGGCTGGCGGAATTGGCTTTGTTCCTGACGTCGGATGCAGGCGCGGAAATCACCGGCGCGGCGATTCCGTTTTACGGCGCGGGGCTGTAAGTTGCCGGCGCCAGCATGGCCGCGCCGGACACGCGTCCCGGTCCGGACTCCTGCAGGAAGACGATCGCGCGTTGACCCGCGGTGGCACGCGGCATCTCGACGAGGCGGCTGAATGCGGCGCCGCGTTTGACCGAGCCGATCTTACGGAGGCTGCGCACGATTGCCACGTGATGCAGACGCCGGCCGCTGTTTTCTCCGGCGGAGACTTGAGAGGTGGCGCTGTCCTCGGCCAGAGCGAGGTAGAGATCGGCCGAGGCGGGCGCGGCATCGACATCCACTTGCAACCCCGCATCCGTGCGCGAGAGGCGGATGTCCGCTTTCTTGCGGCGCGCCGCCGCGGCAATCGCCTCGCTGGCCCGGCCGCCATCGCTGCCGTTGAATTCCTTTTCGCCATCGACCACCATCTCCGGCGTGTAGGGCCCATCAATCGCGAAGATGCGGCTGTACGCCTGCTGGCGCGCGGTGAAGGCGGCCGACGAGAAGGGATCTTTCCAGCCATCGTGATCCCAGTAATCGACATGTTCGCTGAGGACGATGGCTTGCGAGTCGAGCTTTTCGAGAACACGATCGGCTGGTGGACAGCTCGAGCATCCCTCGGAGGTGAAGAGTTCCACCAGAACCGGCGCGCGCGACTGGGCGGAGCAAGTTGCGGCCCAGGCACAGGCGACAACTGCAAGTGTGAGATTTTTTCCCGCTCCCATACTGTCAGTATACCGGTGCCGGCGATTGGGCGTTGTAAACTCGGGTATGACCGCAATCCTCCGCACGCTGGTCTTCGCGGCTTGCGTGGCTGGCGGTTGCGCGCAGTTGGGTGCGACTCCCAACAACGTTGCACTTACCGGAACGGTTTTGAATGTGCAGGTGGCCGTCACAGGCTCGGGACCGTTCGCCATCCAACCCAGCGGCTCATTTTTCACGGTCAGCGAGACTTCCGATACGGCGCCGGCTGTTTTCACGGTCTCACTTTCGAATACGAGCTGTTCGAACGGCAATGTGACCTGCAACGGGTCGATCACGCTGCATCCTACTTCCGCATCCGGCGGGACCGATGTTCCGATCGGCGTGACGTTCACGCCGGGCCCAGGCGGTGGGGGCGGAAGCGGCATTACCGCTAACCCCAGCTCCGTGGTGTTGAACGCGTTCCCCGGTCAGAGCGCCTTTACTACCGTGGCCCTTACCACCACCAGCGTGGCGCCTGTTTCCTTCACCTTCACGCAGAGTCCACAAAACAGTTGGCTGACGCTGTCGTTCAGCAATTCCCAGGTGAGCGCCAATGGCACCAGTCCAGGGCCCGCGACCATGACCGTGTTCGCCAATACAACGGGCCTCGCGGCGCCGCAGAGCGGATCGGTTACCATCACTTCGAGCGGCGGCGCACAGACCGTCATTCCAGTGTCGTTGAACATCGGCAGCGGTTCCGGCTCGACGTACTCGGTGAACCCGGCAAGTGTGGCGCTGGCCTACCCGGGCAACCCGCAATCCCAGCAGGTCAACGTGCTGAGCAACAACGCCGCCGTGACTTCTTTCAACGCCCAGATTGCGAATTGCACCGGCGCGAACTTTCTGCAGTTGAACGGCGGAGCGGGCTCAGGGACCACACTGGCCGGCCAGCCGGTGGCGAATGGACTCTACCTGACGCTGAACAATCCGCAGACGTTTCCAACGGGCAGCTATGTGTGCCAGGTGGTGCTGAGCAATCCGTTCAACGCGGGCGATCAGATTGCGATTCCCGTGTATCTGACGGTGAGTAACAGCGGCACATGCACGCAGCCAGTGTGCGTGAACCGCACCGACGACAGCGTTTCCGCGCCGATCAGCGGGATGCTGCGCTACGCGGTGCTCAATGCACCCCAGGGAGCGTCGATCACGTTCGATCCGTCGCTGAACGGACAGACCATCGCGCTGGATACCAGCTCTGCGAACAATCACATCAAGATCGCTCAGGATGTGACGATTCAAGGTCCGGGGCCGTTGACTATCAGCGGCGGCAATACTACGCGGATTTTCTTCATCGCCGGCGGGAATGTGACGATCAGCGGGGTGACGCTGGCGAACGGGTTTGCCAAGGGCGGCGACGGCGGTTCGTCGTTTAGCGGCGGCGGCGGGGCGGCGGGCATGGGCGGGGCTGTTTTCCTGAACGGCGGATTTGTGACGCTCAATNNTCGCGCGCAAGGCGGGAATGGCGGCCTGGGGGGCGGCAGTGCAGGTGCGGGTGGCGGCGGCTTCGGGTCGAGCGCTTTGGGAGGTCAGGGCGGTAATGGCGGCGATCTCGGCGGCAGCGGCGGGTCCGCGGGTGCGGGTGGGCAGATCGCATTCGATGGCGGAAATGGCGGTCCCGGGGGAGGCGGTGGCGCGGGAGGGAACGGAGTGGAGCCGTTTGGCAACGGAGGCAGCGGTGGTTTTGCCGGCGGGGGTGGGGGCGCCGGTGAATCCGGTTGCGGCGTGCCCGGGAAAGGCGGCAGCGGCGGCTTTGGCGGGGGTGGCGGAGGGGGCAGCTCCAGCACGGCGGGCTTTGGCGGCGGCAGCGGCGCAACCATTCCCGGCGGCAACTGTTTCGGGACTCAGCAGCCCGCCGGCGGCGGTGGCGGCGCGGGTCTCGGCGGAGCGATCTTCGTGAGTGCCGGCACGATGCTCGCGATCAATACTACCTTTCTGGACAACATCAGCACTGGAGGCATGGGCGGGACCAACGCCGGGAACGGCCAGGCGAAAGGCGGCGCGCTGTTTGTTTGCTCGTCCTCATTCTGCGGTTCGGGACACGATGCCAGTGTCACGATCTCGGGAGCTACGCTTTTCCAGGGAGACTCGGCGGCGAACGCGGCCGCGGCGCAGCAGTGTCCGGGCCGGGATGACGCGGACGTCTGCGGGAACCTGGTGGCTGCGGCGCCTACTCACTTCGCGGTTACCGCGCCGGCATCCGTGACCGTGGGGCGGCCGTTCAGCTTTACCGTGACGGCACTCGACAGCAATAACAACACGGTCTTCGTCTACTCGGGATCGGTGCACTTTACCAGCAGCGATGCGAGCGCGGCGCTGCCGCCCGCCGCGACTCTGACTAAAGGAGTGGGTACGTTCACGGTGACGATGAACACGCTGGGGAGTCAATCGATCACGGCCACTGACACGACGACGGCTTCGATCGCCGGAACTTCGAATGCCATCTCAGTGACGACTGGCGGAGCCTTCGCCGCGGTGAGTTCGAACCCCGGCGCCGGAAGCGGAACTTCCCAGACATTCACGTTCACATTCAACGACCCGAACGGCACTCAGGATCTGGATGTGGTGGACATCCTGATCAACAATTTCCTGGATGGACGACAGGCGTGTTACCTGGCTTACAGCCAGTCACTCAATGTCCTTTACCTGGTGAATGACTCAGGGACGGCCTTGCTTCAGGGGTTGCAGGTGAATAACAGCCAATGCACCGTAAGCGGCGTCAGCAGTTCCGTGCAGGGCAGCGGTAACGCGCTTGTGCTCACCATGACACTCAGTTTCAGCGCGAGCTTCGTTGGGAACAAAGTCATCTACCTGGCGGCGCGGAGCAGCACGCAAAACACGGGCTGGCAGGCGTTGGGAACGTGGACTGTGCCGGGCGGCGCGGCCACTTCGCCGGGTGTCGGAGGAGTGAACCCGGCGCGCGGCAGCGGATTGAGCCAGACGTTTGCATTTACTTTCACCGACTCCAAGGGCTATCAGGATCTCGGCGTGGTGGATATTTTGATCCACAACTTCCTGGATGGGCGGCAGGCGTGTTATCTGGCGTATAGCCGCCCGCTGAATACGTTGTACTTAGTGGATGATACCGGCAGCTTTCTGCTGCCGGGTGTGCTGTCGAACAGTCAGTGCGGCGTGAACGGCGTGGTCTCGGCCACCAGCGCGGGGAATGTGTTGACTCTTACGTTGAATCTGACTTTCACTCCGACGTTCGCGGGGAACCGGATTGTTTACATGGCCGCGCGCGATTCGACTGACGGTAATACTTCGGGCTGGCAGGCGGCAGGGACCTGGAGTGTGGCGGGGCAGTAGAAAAGGGGGCTAGGGGTTGGGGGTTAGG
>OMOG01000282.1 GCA_900290305.1 Candidatus Sulfopaludibacter sp. SbA4 | reverse complement strand
GGCGGCGTGCTCGCCGCGGATCCGATGGGACAGCAGCATCAATGCCAGGATGGCGAGCCAGGCTCCGTGATGGCTGTAGCGGAGCTGCCAGATGTAGGCCATGATGAGGGCGAAAATCGAGATCGGCTCGACCAGGCCGATTTTTCGTGTTGTGATGGCGGACATTCCCCGTATCCCCCGTGTCTTCAAAAGAAGAAGTGCTTCGTCCAATCTACCAAAGTATGCAACGCTGCCGACGAAAACACTGTGGATGCCATTACAAAGACCTTTCCATAGGCGATTCCCGCTACAGTCGCCAGTATCATATATCGCCAGTTGGGGAGGGGCTGGGGGCCGTTATCGAGATGGGCGCATCCAAAGATGAAGGCGGCGAGCAGGAGGGTGCGGGGGCCGGAGCCGAAGCGGAGCATCAGCAGGTTCTGGATCAGGGCGCGAAACAGGATCTCCTCTGGCAGGGCCGTACCGGCGAGAATCAGACCCATGGCTCCGGCCATGCGTCCGGCGGGCTGCACCGGCAGGTGGGGCGGCGGAATGAAACCAATCGCTACCCCCAGCACGACGAGCACGGGGGCGGTGACGGCGAAAGCTGCCAATGGAAGCCACAGGTCCCGCTTGTCCTGGGGTAGCCGGTACTTCATTCCGGGGAATTGCCGGAACCCCAGGAACAGAAGCAACCCGAGCAGGATGGCGATGCCGTAGGCCACGCTGTGCAGAAATCCCTGCGCCGGGCGAGGGACCAGGGATTGTCCGGCGGCGAATTCGAGCGGCAGCCAGAGGAGCAGGATGGCCAGGAAGTCCAGGGCATGGGGCGTTTTGGCGGGCCGGGTGAGGGGAAAGACGCAGGCGACGGGGGCGGCGGTGTACAGGAGGACGAGCGCTGTCAGCATCAGGCTGAAGGCGCCCGCGAGCAGGGATGCCGCCGCGAAGACGGCGGTGAGCAGAATGGGGGCGGCGAAGATTGCCGCGGGTTTGGAGGAGAGCAGAGTTTGCAGGCGAGCCTGGGCTGGAGGGATGAATAGACCGAAGACTGCGGCCAACAGCAGGGCTAGAAACAGCGTTTGCATTCTGTCGCGAAACGCTCCGTGTTTCCAGTGTACTGCGCCGGGCGCAGGGAGTAGGAATCCAAGCGGTCAAACAGGCCCTCCAACTTGCGAATGAATCGTCTCTGCTATCCTCAGGGTATGCAGATTACCTTCACCGTGCCCGACGAAGTTGCCGAACACTTGGCCTCTGAAGGAAAGAGTCCGGCGCAGGCTGCGCTCGAAGCGCTGGCTCTGGAAGGCTACCGAACGGAAAAGCTCTCGGAATCGGAGGTGCGCCAAATGCTGGGATTTGAGACGCGGATCGAAGTGCATGCCTTCCTCAGGCAGCATGACGTGTATCTCAACTATTCCCTTGCCGAATTGGAAGACGATCTGCACAGAGTTCATCGCCGGCACAGGGAACGCGAACATCAACAGTAAACGGACCATTGCCTGGACCGAGCCGCATGATCGTTATCGCGGACACAACTCCGATCAACTACCTGATTCTGATCCAAGAAATCGACGTGCTGGCATCGCTGTACGGCCGCGTCATAATCCCCACGGCGGTGTATGAGGAGCTAAAATGCACCGTCGCGCCGCCCTTGGTTCGGAATTGGATTGAGCGGCCGCCAAAGTGGTTAGAGGTTCGGGCCCCGGCTGCGTTGCAGAATCCCGGACCCGCCAAGCTGGACCCGGGAGAGCGGGAAGCGATTGCGCTCGAGCTGGCGGCCGATCAGATCATAATCGATGACCTGCAAGGCAGGAGAGCTGCTGAGCGGAGCGGTCTCACCGTGATTGGCACTCTGGGCGTTCTGAGGGACGCCTCTCTCGCGGGCCTTCTGGACCTGACCAGCGCCATCGACCGCCTGCGCCACACGACCTTCCACGCAAGTCCCGAGATTCTCTCACGGCTTCTCGAGGACCTCGGCGAATCACCGAAAGGGAAGCCTTAAAGCCTTAACTGATTCCCGATATTGGGAAAACTAAGTGGCATTGGGCTAAAGGCCCGGCAAGAGGCAGACAAAAAACGATCGTCTGTCCCGTCTGTCCCACCGCTGACTCGACAAAATCTACAAACTCCAGAGGCAGGCTGAAGCCGGCTGAAGCCCGTAGGTACAAAGCGGCAGAGCCGCAAGCTTTGGACAGGCCGGGAGGCGTGTCCTACTTGACTACGATGCCGCGCTCGTCGAGGAGCTCGCCGGTCTGGGTCAGGAGGTTCAGGACGCTCATGCGCACGGCGATCTGGTTGTTCACCACGGCCAGCTCGGCCTGTGCCAGGGCCTGTTGGGCGAAGATCACGTTTTGGTTGATATCCGTGCCGAGCTGGTACTTGAGGTTTTCGGCGTCGAGGTTCTTCTTGGCGAAATCCTCTTGCACCTTGGCCAGGGCCAACTGCTCCTTGGCGCCTTCGAGCGAGGTGACGGCGTGGAGGACGTTGAGCCGGATGTTTTGCTGCTGGTTGCGCAGATTGAGCGCGTCGGTCTTCTTCTGGACCTCGGCGATCGCCATGTTGGCCGAGGCGGTGCGGGACTTGATCGGCAGGGTCAGGGTGAGACCCGCCTGGTAAGTGGGATATCCGAAACTGAACATCTGGCTCAGGGCGTCGTTGAGGCCCCCGGCAATCGCCACTGCCGAGCCACCTCCGGTCAGGGTGTTACCGCTCGGATAGTAAATGCCGCCGCGGCCGTTGGCGGTATACTGCGCGTTCAGCGAGAGGCTCGGAAGCAGGCCGTTCCGGGCGGTCTGGATTCCCAGATCGTCGACATCCAGCTTCTGGTTCGCGGACTTGATGCTGGGGTTGACATTCAGGGCTTTGCCCACTTCCTGTTCGGTGTCCACGGCGAGCAGATCGGCGGGCCCGAGGTCCACGGTTTCAGTGAGCACGAGGGCGAGCTTGCGGACCTCGGGGTCGAGATCGACGCCGAGCTGGTGGCGCACGGTGTCCTCGGCCGCCTTCAGATTGTATTTCGCCTGGGAGACCGACAGATCGGCCGCGGCCAGGCTCTGCTGCGGGTTATAGATGTCCAAGGGAGAGATGGCGCCGAGGTCCAACTGCTGTTGCATGTACTTGAGGTACTCGTTGGCGGTATCCCGGTTCTTCTCCTGGACGCGCAGGTTCTCGCGGGCCGAGATCAGGTTCCAGTAGGCGGCTTCGGCGGTGTTGACCAGGGTCAAGAGCTGGGACCTCAAGCCGTACTCCGACACCTTGAAACTGCTCTGCGCGGTCATCAGGGGGAGGCGGTTCAAATACACCCCGCGGTTCTTGATCAAGGGCTGAGTGACGCTGAAATTGAGGTTAGAGGTGAGGGACGGGTTGTAGTTGGCGAAGGAGTTGGTCTGGGAGGTTTTGGCTCCGGAGTAGGTCACGGCATAACTGGTCCCCGATTCCAGCGTCTGCGAGTAGCCCAGGCTGTAGGGCTGGGTCAGCGACTTGGTCACGGAGGATGCATCCAGGGCCTGGAGGGCGCTGGTCGGCAGACCGGTGGTTCGGGTGGTGGAGAAGGAGGCCCGGGCCGTGGGATCCCACAATCCATAGACGGACTCGATGTTGTACTTGGGGATCTCGATGGAGATCAACTGGATCTGGATGTCCGTATTATTGGCCATGGCCAGCTCCAGGTAGTGCTTGAGGGACAGCTCGAGCTTGCCGCCGGCCACATAATCCTTGAGCTTTACCGGGTCGCGCAGCTCGACCTTGGTCTGGGCTGCCTGAAAGGCCTCGCGAAAATAATTGGGCTTGGGGAATGACGACAACTGCGCAAACGCGCCGGCCGTCAGGAGAATGCCTGTAAGGAATGTTCGAAACAGCATAGTTCTACTCGTAACGAATGGCCTCGATAGGGTCGAGTTTCGCGGCCTGCACGGCCGGATAAATTCCAAACAACAGTCCGATGAACACCGAAACGCCGAAGGCGACCCCGATCGACGAACCGGTAACCAGGGTCGACCAGCCGGCGGCCGAGGCGATGATCTTGGATAGAGTGACACCGAACACGATGCCGATGAGGCCGCCGGCGATGGAGATCAGGACGGCCTCCGTGAGGAACTGACGGACGATATCGGCCTGGCGTGCACCGATGGCGCGGCGGATGCCGATTTCGCGGGTCCGCTCGAGCACCGTGGCGAGCATGATGTTCATGATGCCGATGCCGCCGACCAGGAGCGAGATGCCGGCGATGCAGATCATGACGATGTTGAAGATCATTTGCGTCTGCTTGCGCTGCTCGAGGAGGCCGGCGGGCACGATGACGGTGAAATCCCCGGCATCTTTGTGAGTGGCCGTCAGGATGGCGCGCACCACGTTGGACGTTTCGATGGAATCGATGTTAGGGCCGACCTTCATGTAGATGCCGTCGATCTCGTCCTTGAGGTAGCTGGTGTTGTCCTCGAAGCGGCGCATGACGGTATTGAGCGGGGCGATGACCAGGTTATTGCGGTTGGCGGCCTGGGCGCCTTCCACGTCGGAATCGCCGGAGGCCTGGGGGGTGAGCACGCCGATCACCTGGAGCCAGGTGTCGTTGACCTTGATGAACTTGGCGACGGCGGGGTCGTAGCCCAGCAGGTTGACCTTGGTGGATTCGCCCAGCACGCAGACGGGCGCGGAACTTTTGTTTTCGTCCTCGGTGAAGAAGCGGCCTTCGGTGAGCTTGAGGCTGTTGATCTCCACGTAGTTGGGAAGCACACCGATCAACTGGGGCGGTTCGGTGGCGGTCTTGGGGAGGAGCTTTTGCGGCTTGAAACGCTTGCGGGGGGTGATGGCCACGAGGCCGGAGACGTTCTCGGAAATGGCGCGGAAGTCGCGGAAGCTGAGTCCCGGGGAGACGGAGCGCACGGTCTGCAGCTCGTTGCGGTCGATGGCTTCGTGGGCCTCGACGATGATGTTGTTGACGCCCAGTTGGTCGATGAAGCTCATCATTTCTTTCTGCGCGCCGGCGGTAATGGAGAGCATGGCCACCACCGCGCCCACGCCGAAGATCATGCCGAGCATGGTGAGGAGGCTGCGCAGCTTGTGGGCAAAGAGGCTGGCCAGCCCCATTTTCAATTCGGGAATGATGTGAGAGCCGATCATTTTGTTTTCCTTCGGTCACAGGCAGGAATGCCTGTGCTACTTTCCTCCGGGCATGCCGTTCATGGCGCCGCCGCCGCCGGGTTTTTTGTCCGCGGACTTGGCTTTCTTGTCGTTCTTGTCGGCGGTGGGGTCGGAAAGGGCGATGATCTCGCCGGGCTGGACGCCGGAGGACAACACCATCAGCGACTCGCTCTGTTTCATCAACTGCACTTCACGCGGCTCGTAGCGGCCGTTCTTCTGCAGCACGAACACGGTGGGCTTACCGTTCTTGTCGAAGACCGCCTGGGTGGGAATGTGCAGGGCGTTGGGGATCTGTTCGACCACGATTTCGACATCGGCGAGCAAGCCGGGCCGGAGCAGGGCCTGCACCTGCGAATCCTCCTCGGGGGGAGGCGGCAGCTTGGCGTTCTTGCGCTCTTCTTCGGAAAATGGCGAGCCGCCGTTACGGCGCAACATATCGAGCGGGTTGGCGACGGACATGCCGCCGCGGCCGCCGGACGGGGAGACCGCGGTGGTACCGGCCTTGGCGATCAGATCCTGGAGCTGCTGCTGGAGTTTGGGCAGTTCTTCGGGAGTGGCCGACCCCATTTTCTTCCGCACATCGCGCATCTGCTGGGCAATATCGTCGGACGCGTTGCCCGGGCCGCGGCCACCCGCACCTTCCGCGGCGCCGCGGCCTCCGCGGCCGCCTTCGCCCGGGCCGCGGCCGCCACGCCGGCCACCGCCACCCTGGCCTCCGCCTTGATCGGGATTACCGCCACCTTGCTGCATGCCGGGCTGCATGCCGGGCTGCATGCCGG
>OMOG01000414.1 GCA_900290305.1 Candidatus Sulfopaludibacter sp. SbA4 | reverse complement strand
GTGGAAACCCGCCCAGCCCGGCCCCCGCCGCATTCGGGATCTCGCGCGAGCGTTGGCCGCCTCGCCTGCCACATGATTGTGTATCGCCACGCCGATCCACGCTTTCCCTTCCTTTGGGAAAGTATTGATCAGCCTCCTGCACGCTGGCACGGTCCCGGCGAAGGACCCGTTCAATATTTCGCGGATACCCCGGATGGGGCGTGGGCGGAGTTTCTCCGCCAGGAGGGCATCATTGAGGATTCCGAACTTGTGAATGTCCGCCGTGCCCTGTGGGCGGTTCAGGTGCCTGATGGTCTGCTTATGGAGGCGCCCCGAGTGGAACAGGCGGTGCTGACCGGCGGACTCGACACATACGCAGAATGCCAGAAGGAAGCTCGACGATTGCGCAACAATGGGATGGCAGCCTTGCGTGCACCGTCCGCGGCTTTGCTTCCGGGGAGCGCCGGTGGATGGAAAGTGGACGGGGGTTTGCAGCCCGCCGCTGAACGAGACGGAGCTGTGCTCGCAGTTTTTGGCGCCCGGCCGGACTTTGTAGGCTGGATGGCGGCTTTCGCGGCGCGACCCCGCTCGGATCTATTGGCCCGCGTCCGGCATCTCGCGGCTTCCAAGCGCTGAAACTATGACTGACAAATTCCCGGCCCCAAGGAACGGCCGTGGCTTCAACCAGCGCGCGCGGCCGACGCGACCAGGTCCCAGGCGTCGTCGGCTGAATCGGCGCGGAGGGGGCGGAGAAACACAGGCAGGAATGCCTATGCCACAGCGAAGAGTAGCGCGCGGCGGGTGAGGTGGAACAGGCGGACCCAGAGGGTACCCCGCCTGCCAAGCCCGAAAACGTCACTCTATTATGCGAAGTTCAAAAGGGCTGAAGATTCATGGCGCGCAATAACTTCGCGAAGCGATCGTGACGCCGCAGCGCATCGAAAACCGGATCGACCGTTAGGAAGAAAAGCATTGGATCCGATTCGACGGCGCCGGCAATCTGACGCAGATCGATAACGTCGTCCACAACGGCGTGGTCCCCGTCGAAGATTGGCGTCCGGCAACCGGCACCTATACGNNCCCAACACGCCGCCATTTACTGCGAGTATCGTCAGCACCGGCTCTCGCCTGACGTTTACCACTTACGGACCGATCGGTCACTGACGCGGTTGACAAGGTGTCCGGCAAGTCACGCGTGCGGTGGCGCGAAAAAAGACAGCGGCTCCAGCGAGACGATGCGCCATTTGCGGCCTTGCTTTTCGACGCGGCATTTGATCCGTTCCTGGCGGCGCGCGGAAACCACGGAGGTGCCGGGATCCATCATGCGCAGTTCCCAATCCACCTCCAGTGTGCGGGTGCGATCGTCGCCGTCGTTGCTCACCGGGTCGAGGGTGGACTCCAAATCCGACTGCTCGATCAGGGCCGTGACGTTCGTGCGAAGCGTCTCGTAGCCTGGCATCTTGGGATCGAAAAAACTCAGGAACGCGGAGGCGTTTCCGCGACTGGGCGGTGGAAGCGCGGTGGCCTCGACCAGCGCGCGGGCGGCCGAGGCGACCAGCTCCCAGGCGTCGTCCGCCGAATCGGCGCGCAAGGGGCGAAGCAACACAGGCAGGAATGCAGACACAGGCAAGAATGCCTGTGCTACGGGGACGAGCAGTAACGCGCGGCGGGTCATATTACGTCCGGTAGCTGGCGTTGATGCGGATGTAGCCTTCGGTGAAATCGCAGGTCCAGAAGCGCGCGGAGCCCTTGCCCTTGCCGCGGACGGTGACGCGGATTTCACACTCGGGCGCGTCGAGCCTGGCCTTCAATTCGGGCTCGGAGAACGGGGCGGCCAGGCCGGCGCGGCAGACCACCACGTTCTGCATGGAGATGTCCGTCTTGGCGGGATCGAAGGCGACACCGGAATTGCCCGCGGCCGACAAGATGCGCCCCCAGTTGGGGTCGGAGCCGGCTACCGCCGTCTTGACCAGCGGCGAATTGGCGATGGCGCGGGCAATGCGGGCCGCGCCGCTATCGGACGGGGCGCCCGAGACCACGATGGTGATCAGCTTGCTCGCGCCTTCGCCATCGCGCGCGATGGCCTGGGCAAGCGACTCCATGACGCCCGCGATGGCCTCCTCGACTTTGCGCATCTCCTTGGGGTCGGGGCGGATGCCGGAGGCGCCGTTGGCCAGCAAGAGTAGCGTGTCGTTGGTGGAGGTATCGCCATCCACCGAGAGGCGGTTGTAGCTGCGCTCCACCGTGCGTCCGAGCATTTTGCGCAGAGGGGCCACGGGGATGTCGGCGTCGGTCATGACGAAGCCGAGGGTGGTGGCCATCTGCGGATGGATCATGCCGGAGCCTTTGGTCATGCCCGCGATGCGCACGGTGGCGCGCCGAAGTTTCACCTCGGCGAAAGCGGTCTTGGACACCAGGTCGGTGGTGAGGATGGCGTGGGCGGCGGCGTCGAAACGATCGGAGCCCAGGCCGGCGATGAGGCGCGGCAAGGCGTCGATAATTTTACGCGGATCCAACTCGACGCCGATGACTCCGGTGGAGGCGGGCAGCACTTGCGGAACGGTAAGGCGCAGCAGTTTCGCGGCGGCCTTGCAGGTGGCGAGGGCCACCGCGGCTCCTGTGCGCGTGGCGCAGTTGGCATTGCCGGCGTTGATGACCACCGCCCCCACCAGTCCCTTGGAGAGCTTCAGGTGGCGGCGGCTGAGAACAACGGGTGCGGCCTGCACGCGGTTCTGCGTGAAGACCGCCGCGGCGTTGGCGGGGAGCCCGCTGACGATCAGGGCGAGGTCGTCCTTTTCCACCTGGCGGATTCCGGCGTAGGTGGCGGAGTAGGCGTATCCCAATGGTAAGTTCAAGTGCGCGGCTCTCCTAATATTTCATTTTCGGATAATCGCTGGCCGTTGGCGAAATCGGCGGCGGACATGCGCTTGCGGCCTTCGAGCTGGACTTCGAGAAGCTCCAGTGTCCCCTCGCCGCACGCGACACCGAGCGGCCTCAAAGACACACACCCCGGCCCCCGGCCCCTGTGCCCCTCGCGCTTTGGCGAGTCTGGCCCCTGCCTCGACCCCCAGATGTGCAGCGTCTGCCCACGAAACGTGGTGTACGCTCCTGGCCACGGCTGCAGGCCGCGCACGCGATTGTGAATGGCGGACGCAGGCTGCCTCCAATCGATGAGCCCATCCTCTTTCTTCAGCAGCGGCGCGTAGGTGGCTTGAGCCGGGTCCTGCTCTTGTGGAACGATGGTGCCGTCAGCCAGGCGCGCGAGGGTCTCGACGAGCAGATCCGCGCCCATCACAGCGAGGCGGCGTCCAAGATCGACGGCATTCTCGCCAGGTGCGATCTCGGTCTCGGCCGCCAGCAGCATGTCGCCGGTGTCGAGCCCGGCATCGATCCGCATGGTGGTGACGCCGGTGCGCGTCTCGCCGCGGATGATGGCCCATTGGATGGGCCCCGCGCCGCGGTATTTCGGCAACAGCGAAGCGTGCACGTTGATGATGCCATCGGGCACGAGATCGATGACAGACTGAGGGATGATCTGGCCGTAGCCCACGACGACCATCGCGTCGGCGGCGAGCGAACGCAGATATTCCACGGCTTCGGGCCGGCGCACACGCTCCGGCTGATAGACCGGCAGCCCGAGACGCAAAGCAGCCTCCTTCACGGGCGAGGCTGCCGGATTCTGGCCGCGGCCGCGCGGGCGATCGGGCTGCGTCACCACGGCGAGAACGGTGTGGCCGGCTTCGACGATCCGCTCGAGCGTAGGGACGGCGAAAGCCGGGGTTCCCAGGAAGACGAGACGCATTCGGTCAAACCCAATCGCCGGAGCGCTGCAGCTTTTTGATCTTGCGCTTCATCAGGTCGCGCTTCAGGGTGCTGAGGTGCGTGATGTAGAGCCGCCCCTGGAGGTGCTCGATTTCGTGCAGCAGCGCGCGGGCCAGCAGATCTTCCCCGGTAATTTCGAATTCTTCGCCCTTGGCGTTCTGCGCGCGCGCGGTGACGCGCTTGGCGCGCCGCACCTGCTCGCGGAATTTGGGGATGCTGAGACAGCCCTCCTCGCCCACCTGCTTGCCCTCGCCATTGAGGATTTGCGGATTGATCAGCACCAGCTTTTCGTCGGGATTCTCTCCGTTGGAGCAATCGATGACGGCAATCTTCTTCGAGATGCCGATCTGCGGCGCAGCCAGCCCCACGCCCTTGGCCGCATACATCGAGTCGAACATGTCCTCGACGAGCTGGTGCAGGTCGGGCGTGTCGAAATCGGTTATGTTGTCGGCTTCGCGCTCCAGCACCGGGTCGCCGAATTTCACTATCGGATAAACCATATGTCAAAAACTCTTGTCAAAAACTCCTGATCTGCTCGATGTAGCCATGGTGATTACGGCGCGTTTCGTCCAGCGAATCGCCGCCGAACTTTTCGAGGAAGGCCTGGGCGAGCACGATGGCCACCATGGCCTCGCCGATCACACCCGCGGCCGGCGCCACGCACACGTCGGAGCGTTCATAGGCGGCCAGCGCCGGCTCGCGCGTGGCGAGGTCCACCGATTCGAGCGGCTTGCGCAGCGTGGAAATCGGCTTGAGGAAGCCGCGCACCAGGATATCCTGGCCGTTGGTGATGCCGCCTTCCAGGCCGCCGGCGCGATTGGCGCCGCGCGTGAAGCGGCGGCCCTCCCGATCGTAGTGGATGGTGTCCTGGACCTTCGATCCGAAGCTGGCCGCGCCTTCGGCTGCGAATCCGACCTCCACGCCCTTCACCGCCTGCATGGAGACGATGGCCTGGGCGATACGTCCATCCAGGCGCGAATCCCAGGTGATGTGCGAGCCCAGTCCCGCGGGCGCGCCGCGCGCCACCACTTCGAAAACGCCGCCCACGGTATCGCCGGTGCGGTAGGCCTCGTCCACCACGTCCTTCATGCGGGCTTCCACCTCGGGGTCCACGCAGCCGAGGAGCACTTCGTGCTTCTCGCTGAGCGCGGCCAGTTCCTCCCATGCCGCGGCGCGCTCCAGACGCACGCCACCGACCGCGATGACGTGGCTGAGCACGCGGATGCCGAATTCGCCGAGCAGCGCCTTGGCCATGGCCCCGACAGCCACCCGCGCCGCCGTTTCGCGGGCGCTGGCGCGCTCCAGAATATACCGTGCATCGTGAAAATTGTACTTGATGGCGCCGGCCAGGTCGGCATGGCCGGGGCGTGGGCGGGTCACGGGCTTGCGCTGGTCTTCCCCGCCCCCGGTGTCTTCCACCGGCAGCGCGCTGGTCCAATTCTGCCAGTCCAGATTGCGAATCAGAATCGCCACCGGCGAGCCGATGGTGTGCGAGTGCCGCACGCCGGCGACAATTTCGGCGCGGTCGGTCTCGATCTTCATGCGTCCGCCGCGGCCGTAGCCTTGCTGGCGGCGCCACAATTCTCGATTAACCGCTTCGAGCGAGATAGGAATTCCGGCGGGGAGTCCTGTCAGCGTTGCCACCAGGCATTCGCCGTGAGACTCGCCGGCGGTTTCGAATCGGAGCATCTATTCCAGAGAACCCCGCGGCGCGGGGGCGTGAGTTTTCATGGTAGCAGAGTCGAACAATCGGCTGGTTTTGTGCGTATAGAATAGGGAAAGGAGGCTTGCGCTTGATCAAGTTCCTGCTGTTCTTGCTGCTGTTGGTATTTTGCTGGCCGCTGGCGCTGGCGGCCCTGGTGCTCTATCCGATCGTGTGGCTCCTGCTGCTGCCCTTTCGGATTGTGGGAATCGCGGTGGAAGGCGTGCTGGAGTTGGTGTGGGCCCTGTTCACACTGCCGGCGCGCCTTCTGCGGGGTTTGGCGTAAAGTTCAAACCGCGCGGCGGCCGGTGATGAGCTGAATCAAAAGCACCGCGACGGCCACTACTAAAAGGATGTGAATGAATCCGCCGAGGGTGTAGGTAGTCACCAACCCCAGCAGCCAAAGCACCAGTAGAATCACGAAAATAGTCCAAAGCATGGTCTTTTCCTTCCCGAGGAGCGGCGCCTCTGCCTGCGACTTACACGCTGGGTATTGGAGCATTTGCCGGGCCATCGGTCCTCGGGCGTGGTGCGATGGCGCACGAGCGGCAGGCCGCAACTTTCCAGAAACCCCTGGACAACCCACTGATTCTGAGCTGTTTGCGGGGCAGCCAATCTTGGCCAATGCCACATAGTTCTCCCGCCACTGGGAATGCTGCACAAATTGTGGGGCGGACCCCTTGGTCCGCGCGGGTCCCCCTGGACCGGCTCTTTGACACAGTCAAATCAGCCCGATGTGATCCGCGAGAGGCCGACGAGGGCGTCGGCAGCGGACCGGGGGTCCGCCCCACAATTAACGCAGAACGTCCGATTGTGGGAAAGCTATGTGGCATTTGCCAATCTTGGCTGCCGCCGGCTTCAGCCGACGCTCCGCACCCCGCGAGGTTTCTGCCGCCAGAGACTTCCCAAGGGATCGTCCGTCGCTCGTGTCGATGCCTGGGTTGAAACTGGGTTTGAACCGCAGAGCGACTCACCGCTTTTTGAGCGCTTCCAACTCCTCCAGCGTGCGCGGCCAGTCTTCGCGCAGCAACCGCGAGAGAGCGCGATCGGCCAGCAGGCGGCCTCCGGTCTGGCACGACGGGCAATAGTTCGTCTCATTCGAAGCGTAGCGGATGCGTTGCACCTTGGAGCCGCAGCGCGGGCATGGCAGCCCGTAGCGCCCGTGAACCGCCATGCCTTCGCGAAAGGCCGTCACCTTCTCCGGGAATGCGCCGCGCGCCTCCGCACGCAGCCGGCCGATCCATTCGAGCAGAACTTCCCGCGTCGCCTCGTACAACCTGCCGATCTCGCCGGGCCCCAGCTTCTGCGTCATGCTGATGGGCGACAGGCGGGCGCGGTGCAGGATCTCGTCGGAGTAGGCGTTGCCGATTCCGCTGAAGAGGCGTGGGTCGGTGAGCGCGCGATTGAGGGTGTGATTGGCGGATTGGAGCGCGGCGGCGAAAGATTGCAAATCGGCATCGAGGACCTCGATTCCGCCGGCATCGAGCGCGCGCAGGCCATCGTCGCCTAACGCCATCTGCAGCGAAGCGCGATGCTGCGAGCCGGCCTCGGTGAGCACCAGCGTGCCGGAATCGAATTCGAACACGGCGAGCGGACCCTTGGGGCCGGCCTTGGGGGCTCGCGGGCGCCAGTGCAGGCGGCCCGCAATCATGAGGTGGAGCACCAGCCAGAGGCCGCCATCGAACCCCATGGCGATGCGCTTTCCCACGCGGCGGATCTCGCCGACCGTCCTGCCGTTGGCGGACTCGACCGGCGGGCTGGTGGAGCGGAGCAGGAACGGGCTGCGGATGGATGTGCGGATGAGTTTGTGGCCGAGAAGGCGCTCGCGCAGGGCTTCGACGTAGACGGTGACGTCGGGAATTTCCGGCATACGGGTTTATTGTGGCGCAAGCGGGCCACAAAATCCGTATTCACCGCCGCTCCTTCAAGAACAGCGAAAGCAGATAATCGTTGCCGATCGCCTCGCCGCGGATCGCCTTCACGCTCTGGAAAGCCTCGGCGATGGTATCGATCAGGTCGAGGACCTCGGTACGCACCCAGTGCCTGGCGTTATCGTAGTCCGCCATCTGCCGTTGCTCATACGACCGGCTGAAGGTCCTGGCAATCCTCTTGAGATGCGCAACCAGCGCCGGATCTTGGCCGGTGAACGGAAACAGTCTCACATTGAGGACGCGCTCCGAAGCGGCGTTCATCCTGGCGTGTTCGAAGATTCGGGCCAGTTGCGGCCGTTGAGCCGCGATCTCCCATTTGGAGACGGCCTCCGCAATCAACAGATGGAAGAGGGCGTAGTATCCCGAGGAAATGGCACGTCTCAGGCTGGCCTGGCGGGGTTGCTTCCGCTCCCGGTTGGCGAGGTGCCGCGCCTGTTCGAGCAGGTCGTCGTGGAACGCCATGGATTACTCCCACGCCGGTTCTTTGAGCATGTCCTGTTCGGCTTGGCTTCGGAAATTGATATAGGGAAAGAGACCCCAGGAGTTGAGCGGATCGAGTTTCTCGTCGATGATCGACCTAATGCGAGATGCGACCTTGTGCAGCCTCTTTGGCTTGCTAGCCTGGTCGGTCAAGACGACCCTGAAGTATATGGCGGGTTCGTCCGACCAGTTGGTGCCAATGTTATACCGCAGACGGACAACGTCCGCACCGAGCCCCCGCTCGATGTCGGCGATTGCGGCGGCAATCTCCTCTTGTTGCGCGACTCCGTTGGGAATGATCACCACCTGATTATCCCACGCTGGACGGGTGCGGCCGACGGCTGCCGTCCCCATTCCGTCTTCCACGGCCCTATTTCCCCTGCGGAATCGCCCCCAGCGCGCGGCGCAACACGGGCGCTTCGCTGGCCTTCCCCTCCGCCTCCAACTGCCGGGCGCGCGATTCCGCGGCGGCCCGCGCCGTCTGTGTGCCGCAGAGCGCTACCGCCTGCTGTTCAGAAGCGGTGTTACGGCTTCCGGCGTAAGAGAGGGAACCGAAGATCCGCGAAACCCTTTTGGGTCTCGCGTCACGATGCACTCACAGCCGGCCAACCGCGCCGCGGCCGCAGTCACCGCATCCTCAAAGCCGGAAAGAGGCAATTGCAGCGCTTCATCAACGACCGCACGATCGACGGCAGCGACCTCAAAGACCCTCAGGATCGCCGAGACGATCCGCTTGGCTTTGATATTGCCCATCTCTTTTCGGACCAGGTAGTGGATCGTCGTCACCGCGTGAGCGGCCAGCATCCCTTCGGAGTTGCCTGTCTCGACCGACGCCCAGGCCGCCGCGCTGGCTTCCGCATAGGGCTGCCGATCGAGCAGAACGTCCAGTACGACATTGGTGTCGAAGAGGATTCTTTTCATCGATATTTCGCCGCCAGATGCTTCCGGTAATCGTGGATGTCCGCATTCTTGAGAACTCCCCGGACCGAACGCAGAATCGGGGTAGCGCGCGTGGCGGGAGAAGGGGGATCGGCAACCGCAGTGAGGTAGGTTTCAACCATCTCGGATACGGAGACGCCCCGCAGTTTCGCGTATTGCTTCGCGCGCGCCACCACGCGGCCGTCCACACTCAAGGTGAGCTTCGCCATGTACGTATGATATCAGAAATCCTGTACGTATTATTTTGGGACCGTTCAACCGCCGCCCCTGCTGACAAGGGGGTTGGCATTTGGCGTCCACTGGTCAACTGATTGCCAGCTTGACCGGCTTGCCAACTCGGCTGAGCATTTCCACAAGCGTATCGATGGTGAACTTGGCGGCCTTCTGATTCACCACGTCGGACACACGCGGGCGCGAGACCATCAAGATCTCGGCTGCCTCGGCCTGCTTTAAGTGATGTTTCGCAATCCAGACAGAAAGCTCTTCCATCAGTTGCTGCTTCAGGAGGCGCGTGTCATTGATCTGCTTCCGGGACGCAGCCTGTAGACGTTTGGCCTCCGCCGGCGTAAACCCCAGCTCCAGGAAGAGGTTCGCGCCCGGCTTTGTCACATGGCGGATTTCGGTGTCGATCTTCATTTCTTTTCCTTCCTCATGTTGAGCACGGCACGATAGCGCGCCCCGGCAATTGCCCTGTCCTGCTTGCTGGTCACCTGTGTCTTCTTCTGGAAGCAATGCAGGACGTAGATGGCTTCCTCGAACTTGGCGACGTACATCACGCGGTAAATACCGCTTGCCTCCCTGATTCGAATCTCCCTCGTGCCCGCACCTGCCTCGTCGAACGGCTTCCAGTCGGCCGGCTCAAGCCCGGCCTGGACTTTCCCCAACTGGAAGCCCGCTTCCTTCCGGGCGTCCTTTGGGAATTCCAGCAGATCGTCGTAGGCAGACCCTACCCAACGGATCTGTTTTTCATCGTCCATACAGCCGGCATGTATAAAATTTTATACGCGCCTGCGGGTGCAAGTCAAGGTGCCCGGTGAACGATGATCGGCGGGGCCTGGACGGCGTTGTCACGCGGCGGATCTCGCCGGCCGTCCTGCCGTTGGCGGACTCGACCGGCGGGCTCGTGGAGCGAAGCAGAAACGGGCTGCGGATGGAAGTGCGGACGAGCTTGTGGCCGAGAAGGCGTTCGCGCAGGGCTTCGACGTAGATGGTGACGCCGGGAATTTCCGGCATACGGATTCATTGTGGCGCAAAGGCGAAGCTGGTGCGGCCTGTTTCCTTCGGCCTAGGTACTTTTGACCTTTTTGACCTATGCAGTAGCTCGGCTGCCAGCCGATCCTTAGTAAGTATCGCAAACCCACCAAGTTCAAAAACTAATACGAGAACTTACCGCGTCGGGGGCACTCCATTAACGAGTGCATTGACATCAGGAGAATTGTGGAATGAATACGGAATCGAACACCAAAGTAAACGGTGCTGCCGCGACTCTTGGGCGCCTGGCCACCAACCGCCTCGCGGCCCAAAGGAGTGCTGCCGCCCCGCCGCCGGCGAAGACCAACGGGCATTCTGAAGAGGATGCCGGACAAGGCCGTCTGGCCGCCAAGAAGATGGCTGAGGAAAAGGCCAGGGCCCGCACGCTCGCCAGAGCGCAGGCAGTGGCCGAGAAGCTCTCCACGGCCACCGATCAGGTGGCCAGCGCCATCGCCGAGGCGAACAGCGCGGTGGTAGAGCTCGAGAAAACCACCCACACCATCGCTGCCGGCGCCGAGCAGGCGTCTACCGCCGCGGAGGAGTCGCGCGCGGCCATCAACCAGATCGAGAAGGCTTCCGACACGGCCAACGGGCGGGCGGAGGTTTCGCTGCAGAAAGTCGGCGAGTTGCAGTCGCTGTCCAATCCACGACCGTGGATATCGAGGCCCTGATCAAAGGCGTCAGCGACTCCGCCGATGCCAACCTCGAATCCGCCAAGATGGTCGCCGAGTTGGAACGGCAGTCCGAAGAGATCGGCAAGATCGTTCACGCGGTTGCCCGCATCGCCGACCAGACCAATCTGCTGGCCCTCAACGCGGCCATCGAAGCCGCCCGCGCCGGGGAGCATGGCAAGGGATTCGCGGTGGTGGCCGACGAGGTCCGCAACCTGGCGGAAATGAGCGAGAAGAGCGCGCGTGGAATTCAGGAAGTGGTCAACGAAATTCAGAACCAGGTCAAGGTAGTGGCCGTTGACACCGAAGCGGCCGGCAAGCGAGGCCGCGAGGAGGCCGAGAAGGCCCTGGTGGTGACCGCGGATCTGGCTAAGGTCACCGCGGACTTTGAGATCATCCAAAAAGGGTGCGTCGAAATCAAGCAGAATGCCCAGGAATCGCTGGCGGGGGCGAAGCTCTACCTGAAGGGATCCGAAGAAATCGCGGCCGCTTCGGAAGAAGCCACCTCGGCCTGCCAGGAGGCGCAAAAATCGGTCCAGGAGCAGTCCAAGGCGTACGCCGAGATGAGCGACGCCGCACGGTCGCTGGCCGAAATGGCGGAGGCTCTGAAGACCTCCACCAACGCGCAAAAATCCGCTGAAGAATTAGCGGCCACCGCGGAGCAGCTTTCGCAGAACGCCGAGGAAGTGAAGACCTCCTCGACGCAGATCTCGACGGCTATCGAGCAGATTAACAAGGCGGCGTCCGCGCAGGCCAAATCGGCCGAGACGTCCAACACGGCGGGAGCCCAGCTCTTGCGGGCGGCCAAGTTGATGGGAGAGCGGGCGGATGGCAGCGCCGAGAAAGCCGTGGCGATTCAGCAATTGGTGGCCACCAACAAGACCAATGTGGACCAGTTGATTGCCAATATCGGCAAAGCCGCCGATGCCTCCATGGAATCGGCCAAAAACGTCCTGGAACTCGAGGAGCGCACGCGCCGGATCGACAAGATCGTCGACGCCATCGTGATGGTGACCGTGCAGACCAAGATGCTGGCGGTCAACGGCAACGTAGAAGCCGCGCGCGCCGGCGAATACGGACGCGGTTTCTCGGTAGTGGCGGGAGACATCCGTTCCCTGGCCAATGAGAGCAGCGAGAACGCCGACCGCATCAAGGATCTGGTCAAGAATGTCCAGACGCAGATTAATAAGGTGGGTGGAGACATTCAACTGGCCGGTACGAAGGCCCGTCAGGAAGTCGAGAGGGCCAAGGTCTCGACCACCAGCCTCGATCGGATCGCCAAGGACTGCGACGTCATCGTAACCGGCATCAAGGATGTCGCCAAGGGTTCGCTCGAATCCGTCGCGGCGCTCGAACAGGCAGGCAAGGCGACCCAACAGATCGCTGCCGCCGCGGAAGAGACCGGGCGGGCGACTACCGAAGCAGCCGGTGCAGCCGAACAGGGTCTCAAGGCCGCGCAGGAGATTGCGCAGGCGGTCGAAGACATCGCCTCGCAGGCCGACGAACTGCAGAACGGGTAGGCCGGGAACGCCGTTCCACAGAAAGAGCCAACCCTATGCAGACAGAAACTCAGCCAACGACCTCCGGACAGCCAACGACTTCCGGACAGCCCACGGCCTCCGGCCTGAAGGAGGAAAGCCAACTCGTCACATTCCTGTTGAAGGATGAGGAGTTCGGTTTCGACATTATGTCGGTACAGGAAATCGGGTCTTCGTGAAATCGTGTGGGTGAAAAATGCGGATTTTGAGCCCTCCCGACGGCCC
>OMOG01000280.1 GCA_900290305.1 Candidatus Sulfopaludibacter sp. SbA4 | reverse complement strand
GCCGCCCCATGAGATCGTAAGTGTAGCTGTAGTTCGGCGGATTGCCTCCGCCCATCCCCCATGGCGGATACGTCAAGGACGTCATCTTCCCTTCATTATCCCACTGGTAGGTCGCGTCCAGGTCCACTGGGGCGGGGTTGGCGTCCGGGTGGGCTGGGTAGTAGCGCAAGCGCTGCGTGGTGATGCGGCCCGCCTGGCTGTAGCTGTACATGTACGTAAAGCCGGCCGGGAGATTGGGGTCTTGATTGGCGAAGGTCACCCCCGACAGGCGGCCCCATCCGTACAATGATAGTCCCGTCAGGTCGGTGTCGTAGACATAGTCCACACGCTGGCTAATCTGCTCCGTTGAGTTGACATAGTGCCGCACCTCCGTCAATCGTCCGTAAGCGTCGTAATCGTATTGAACCTGCTGTCCCAATGCGTCGAGCCGGGTTTTCACGCGATGGCCGCTGTCGTAGGTGTAGCTCACGGTCCCGTTTTCCGGGTTCGTGGCGCTGATCAGGTCCGTCCCGGTCCAGGCGAACGTTCGGGTTTGGGTACCCGTGCTCCGTGGCATAGTGGCGCTGGTAAGCTGATTGGCCGTGTTGTACACGTAGGTGGTGGTCAGGGTGCCCGAGGGCTGGTTGCTTGGGTCGGGCTCGGTCACCACGGTCAAGTTGCCCATGGCGTCGGTGGTGAAGGTCTTGGTCTTCCCGGCCGGGTCGGTGACGGTGGTCCGATTTCCACTGTATGTGTATCGCGTAACGCTGCTGGTGTCCGGGGCCATCACGGTCAGGGTGCGGCCGGAGCCGTCGTAGGTGTAGGTGGTCCACGCGGGCGTCCCCCCCTGCGCGTACGGCTGCGAGACGGCCGAGACTTTGCCCAGGGGCGAGCAGGCGCACGGGGCGTACTGGGTGTCCACGGTCGAGATGGTCACGGTGTCGTGCCCCTTTTCCACCTTGGTGGTGCGGCCGAAACCGTCCATGGTGGTCCTGGTCCACCGGTTGCCCGTCTGGGTAGGAGCCGCACAAGTTCCGGGCGGGGAGCAGGGGGTCAGGCTGAGAATTGCCAGTTGCGTGTTCGGATTGTAGGTGTACGAGTAGCTGGTCCATGCGCCGTCGGTAATCGTCGTCGTTGCGGGACGCCCAAAGAGATCGTACGTCGTTGTGGATTGCGCGCCATTCGGCACGGTGACCTGTTGCACGGCGAACGAGGATGCGTACGAAACGCTGGTGGCCAAATTCGGGTCGTTGGGGCCGCCCGTGCTGGGTGTTAGAACTGTGGGCAGCGAGAAATTGGTGCCGCTACCGAGGGTCAGGTCTACCTGGACCCCCGAGCCATCTATGGCTTGGTAGGGCACGCCGGAGATTTCGTAACCGTAGCATCGCGTCACTCCCATCTGGTTTGTCGAACTCAGGTTTCCACGGATGGTAAAGGCCGCCGACTCATAGTTTTGGTGCCATTCGGGTAGGCAGTCGTGTCGTGCAAGAACAGGCCCGAATGAGCTTTGATGGGCCCGCAGTAACCCGGAGCGGTGGTGTTGGTGACGTCGTGGTAGTTCGTGACCAGCGTCTGAGCGGCGCCTACGGCCGGCGTGACCGAGGCGGAGGCCAGCCGGCGGCGCTACTAACGTGCGGGTGTTCGGCTCCGTCGCTCGAGGCGAGAGCGACGAAAAAAGCGACGTCGATTTCCTCGTCGACTTGGAGCCGGGACGAACGCTCTTCGACCTCAGCGGATTGCTACTCGATTTGGAGAGAGTCCTCGAAGCACCCGTGGACGTCGTTACAGAACGAGGACTTCGTCCGCGCGTCCGCGCCCGCGTGCTCGCGGAAGCGGTCACGCTGTGAGGGACGATGCGAACGCCTCCTGGATATCCTGGAGGCGATTGAGCGGATTGAACGGCACACTCCCCAGGGACTTTCGGCATTCTCCGATTGAACTGGTGCAAACCTGGGTCGTGCACCACCTCATGATTATCGAAGAGGCCTGCCGCGCACTAATCCCCGTCGTTCAGGCGACGCATCCTTCGGAAGAGTGGGCCTTGGCTGCGGGACTTCGAAATGTGATTGTCCATGAGTATTTCGGCGTGGATATCGATGTCGTCTGGGGTGTAGTCGAGCGTGACCTTCCGACCCTAAAGGCACGCGTACAAGAGATACTCGGGGAAGCCCAGGAAACCGCTGGCGAAGCCCTTCCATGACCGTTCCCCATGGCTGACGGAAGCCACGGCAGCTTCCGACGACTTCAAGTTGGCCGCGAGTTGGGTGTCTTCGATCTTCGCCAGCAATTGGCCGGTCCCCGTCGGCCCTCCTTGCCGCTTACGCCCCGGCAATCTGCCAGATTTTTGTGTTAAGACCTGACGTAATCAGGTACCTGCCATCGGGTGAGAACATCGTCGTGACCCCGGCGTAAAGGAATTCGCCCCCACCCCCGTAGAACTGGTCGTGAATGAGCGTTGCCAGTTCCTTACCCGATGCCATGTCGAACAACGTTACCGTGGGTTGTGTTCCCGATTTCTTCCCTTGCAGAGGAACCCGTTGGCCTGCGGCAAGGATCTTGCCATCTGGTGAGATCGCAACTCCTTCCACTCCTAGCGCAGGCAACCGTGTTAGTTCCTTCCCGTCGTGACCGCTGAATATGCCGACGTAGTGCTTTACCGATCCGCCAACCCATACGGTATCGGCAGCGGCCGCGGCAACCACGGCGCCGTCAGCGGAGATCCCAACCCGCCAGAATTTCAATGCGGGATCACCGGCACGCGTCCACAACGTTTCGAGGCTCTGGGCGCTGCGACAGACCAGATTGCTGTCGTGTGCGTAGACAAAAGTTCGCCGATCAGCGGCGACAGTGATCGGGGCTTCCCTGCTACTGTCTGGCGGACCTCGCCTCTCGGCGAACGGCACACGCGCCACCTCGTTGTACTCGGGTGCCTCCGCCTTGATTAGGACCTCCGTTCGGTTGACGACACTATTGCGGCCACCGCCCAGAAACATTCGGTCGTCCAGCGCCCAGTAGGAGAAGTTGAGGCCCTCTTTACCCGGGCGTTCGAGGCGCTCCTCCGCCGTGCCTCTCTGTAGATTGACTAGCACGTGATCCGTGGCGCCGCCGGCTACGCCTGGGACATAAACATAGAGATCTTCCCCATCCCGGAAGAAACTGGCGCCAAAGGGAAGAGCGGGCAGCCTCATCGCGTATACCGCTGTCCAGGTGTTTGTGTCAAGGACACGCAACGCATCCTCCCCGTTTCGAACCCGCGATGTGTTTTCCTTCCACTCCCCCTGCCACCTAAACGACCGCACGGGGCGCCGGGAGAAGTACAGGCAGAGCTTCCTCGAATCGCCGGAAACGTCCAGCAGTCCCGCGTTCTTGATCTCCTTGATCAGAGTGACGCCGCGCTGGCCGGATGCCGGCCGATTAGGCGCCGGGGTTTGGCCGAAAGCCCATTTGTCTGACGTCTGCAGCAGCAGCGCGCCTCCGGCACATAGCAGCCTTCTTCGCGAAATCAATTCCCTGTGCATGGTGCTCCCATGTTGGCGCGCTGCCCTTGCTGCAGAGCCGAGCGGGTGCGGAAGGGGTTGGTATCCCCACCAGTGAGAAGGTTTGGTATCACCTGAAAGAGCCCATGGCCTAAGAGCCCGGCGAGACCGTACGCCGGATTATAAGGGTCAATATCGATCTGGGCGCCACCGCCGTTCGTATTGATTTGCATCGACCACGTCAGGGTGTTCTGGCGGTAGTTGCCTGTGTATCCGGCGTGCGGCGCCCCGACCAACGGGTCCTGCTGGTTGCTGGTGAAGACCCCAGAGGTGTCCAGCCACTTGACGAGGTTAGCCGTATTGCCAGTAAAGTTGACCTCCGTCTGAGCGGCTCCGTTTTGCCCAGCGATTGTGACGGTGGAAATTGTGAGGCCGTCCAAGGGGACACCAATCGCCGCGGCGTCCAGCGAAACATCCATGAATTCCTGCTGCGCCTCCTTCGAGGCGGTGGTCCACATTGGCGCGTTCAGCATCCCTTGCTGCGCCTGGCTTAGATTCGCCCAGCTGCAAGGATTGGGATCGTAACTGCCACCGCCTCCGCTGCCGGGATTCCCGCCTCCACCCCCCGACGGCCGACCACCGCCGAGGCCACATCCGATCATGAAGGGATCCTCGTCGCAGGGATTGTCTGGCTCATCGGAGCAGGTCAGGTCATCTTCCGGTCCAACGCACTCCCGATGGGTGCCATGACGGTCGGTGAAATTAATCGGGTCGCCACCCACGTATGCGTAGCGATTCCAGCTTCCAGGATTCTTAAGATTCGCTCCTGCCAGCCCTAGGGGATCCGGTGTCATAAACCTGCCGGTCCCCACGCCGTAGTAGCGCTGGTCCGCGTAGTCCACCGCGCCGGAATAGCCGTCCGTCGTGCCTCCAATACCCACGTCCCGGAAGTACGTCCCGAACTTCTCCCGACCGTCTGCCGTCGAGGTCCGCTCTTCTCCGTAGGGGTAGTACGAGAAGCGTTCCCCGCCGGTCACCGTCGGATTCGAATTCGCCCGCACCGAACCGAGCCGGTCCGTCACCACGGCCACGTCCGCCGACCGGATCAGTTTCCCTCCGAAATACAGATTCCGGCTCTTGGTGGAGTAGTACAGCGTGTTGTCGCCGCCGCTCCCGTCGTTGTAGGAGCAACTGTAGGTCACCAGCCGTTGCCCCGTGATCCCGTAGAAGTAGATCTCGCACGCCGTGGCGACATTGTAGGGTGGTGTGTTCAGGTTCGGCGTTTCCATATACACCCGCTTGCCCCGCGGATCGTACGTATACCACGGCGCACCCGATGTCTGCGGATGGATCACCCGGTTCTCCACATCGTACGTCGGCCCTATCATGTTCCCGTTCGCGTCATACTGCCCGCTCACCTGGTTCTGTGCGTTGAACGCGATCGGCCCCATCGATGGCGCCCCGCCGGTGGATGCCTTCTGCGTCAGGTTCCCGAATCCATCATAGCTGTAGGCGGTGCTCCAGCCCGCGCCAGTCGCGCTTGCCAGCCTGTTCAGCACATCGTACGCGTACTGTACCGTCTCTCCGCTCACTGCGTCGGTCGATTGCGTGATCCTCCCATTGTTCGCTCCCGCCGTGAACGTGTACTGCATGTCCATCACCGTGCCGGTCCCCGTCGTCGTTGGCCCCGTGGTCTTGATCTCCGTCAATTGCAGCAGGCTGTTGTAGGTGCGCGTTTCCGAGTACGTATTCGTCAGGTTGTAATCGGCCCAGGTGGCGCTGGTCATTTCTCCGGCCGGGCCGTACGAGGCGGAGCCCACAAGCTCGGTCGGGGCGGTGTTGTAATTGACGCACGGATTGCCACCGCTCACCGGAGCGGCCAGGCCGGTAACCACCGGTTTGCTGGTTAGGTTGTTGCCAGACGTATTGCACGAGGGCTCGTACAGGTTCGTCAGCCGCCCCATGAGATCGTAAGTGTAGCTGTAGTTCGGCGGATTGCCTCCGCCCATCCCCCATG
>OMOG01000090.1:22735-54661 GCA_900290305.1 Candidatus Sulfopaludibacter sp. SbA4 | reverse complement strand
CACCAGCAATCGCAACTTCGAAGGCCGCCAGGGCAAGGGCGGGCGCACCTTCCTCGCCAGCCCGCTGACCGCCGCCGCCAGCGCCCTCACCGGCGTGGTCACCGACGTGAGGACACTGCTATGAAGCCATTCACCAATTTCGAAAGCCGGCTCGTTCCGCTGCCCATCAACAACGTCGATACCGACCAGATCATTCCCGCGCGCTTCCTGAAGACCACCTCCAAGCTGGGGCTCGACCAGCAACTCTTCAACGACTGGCGCTACGATGCCCTGGGCAACCCCAATCCCGATTTCATCCTGAACCAGCCGCGCGGACAAGGCGCGCAAGTGCTGCTCGCGGGCGACAATTTCGGTTGCGGCAGCTCCCGCGAACATGCCCCCTGGGCACTGACTCAATTCGGATTCCGCGCGGTGATCAGCACCTCCTTCGCCGATATTTTCAAGCAGAATTCGCTCAAGAATTCGCTGCTCCCCATCGTGGTGCCTCCGGATGTGCATGCCGAGCTGTTCGCCGCGGCCCCCGACGCCACGGTGAAGATCGATCTCGCCAAGCAGACGCTCACCACACCGTCCGGGCGGGCGGTCGAATTCCCGGTCGACAGCTTTTCCAAGCACTGCCTGCTGAATGGCGTGGACGAGCTCGGCTACATCCTGCAGCACGAGCCGGACATCGCGGCATTCGAGTCCCGCCGCGTGGGGTCCGTCGATACCCGGTAACGCCGGCGCCTCGGCCCACAAGCGGGATCTTGCCCCCGGCCCCGCGCTAAAGGTAAACTGAAGAAAAGGAACCGTCGCCGTGACTATAGAAGAACAATTCGTCGAGATTCGCGCCAACCTCGCCGACGTCGGCGAGAAGCTCCGCCACATCGCCATCATCGCAGAACAGAACGAAATCCGCGCGGCGGACCACGAAGAACGCTTAGTGGCCAACGAGGAACGCATAGCCCAATTCATGGAGACGTTTAACCGAATGGGTCGGATCCTCCAAATCCACGAACAACGCATCGACGGCCTTGAGGGCAGACGTCCGGCGTGACCCTAGCGGTGCCAGCCTACTTGCCGCTCAATTCCTTCGCATAATCCTTGTCGTGCCTCAGAATGTGATCGGCCAGCCAGTCCTTCAGGAACCTCAGCACCTCCATGCTGATCGCCAGCTTGCCCGACTGGAACCTGTCCCGTAGTTCACATACCTGAGCGGTCAGTCCTTCGTGGACGGCATGATGTGCTGGGAGTTGAGAATAGCCCTGCTTCTGCAGCATGTCCTCCTCAAAGGCGAAGTGGCTCCGCGTGTAGCGAATCAGCTCGTCCAAAATGTCCGCCAATGCCCATTTCCCTCTGCCTTCCATCATGGCCGATTGCAGGTCGTTGATCAGCCCTACGAGTATCTTGTGCTGGCCGTCGATCTGCGGCATGTCCACGCTGTATTCCTTGCGCCAAGGGAAGACCACATCCTCCTCGGTGTCGGTAATCATGCCTGGTTGATCGGCAGTCCGATGGAAGAACTTGAGTCCCCCTTGTCGCCATCCTACCTGCCGTTCAATTCCTTTGCATAAGCCTGATCGCGGTTCAGAATGTGATCCGCCAGCCAGTCCTTCAGGAACTTCATCACCTCCATGCTGATCGTCACCTTACCGCCCCGGAACTTGTCGCGTAATTCGCACACTTGCCCGGTCAGCCTTTTGTGTTCCGCGCTGTGTGCCGCCAGTTGGGAATAGCCGCGCTTCCGCATCATGGCTTCCTCAAAGGCGAAGTGGCTCTCGGTATAGCGAACCAGATCGTCCATGATGCCGGCCAGGACATTTTTCCCGTTGCCTTCCATCATGGCCGATTGCAGCTCGTTGATCAGGCGGATCAGCCCCTTGTGTTGGTTGTCGATCTCCGGCATGCCCACGCTGTAAGCATCCCGCCAGGGAAATATGACATGTTTCTCGGTCTCGGTAATCATGCCTAACTGATCGGCAATCCGCGGGAATACTTGAGAGTCGCGGCCGGCCTCAGCTCGCGGCCCGCCTCGCCCGCTCCCGGTCGATGAGCGCGCGCTTCCGCGCCACGCCCCAGCGATATCCGCCCATCTCGCCCGACCCGCGAATCACCCGGTGGCACGGAATCGCCAGGGCCACGCGATTGGTGGCACACGCCCGCGCCACGGCCCGAACTGCCGAAGGCAGGCCTATCCCCGCCGCCACTTCTCCGTACGACTGCACCTCGCCATACGGAATGGATTGCAAATAGTTCCAGACCCGCATCTGAAAAGCCGTGGCTTGAATGTCCAGCGGCAGCTCCAGGCGCGGCCGGGTCCCGGCCAGGTGGCTCGACAGCGCGTCCATCCATTTCTGAAACTCGGGCGGATGTGGGTTCGAGAACAGCCGCCGGATACTCCTTCCGCAGCAGCCCCACCAACTCCCCCTCCGTATCGCCGAATTGAATCGAGCACAGGCCCCGATCGGTCGCGCCGATCATCATCAGCCCCACCGGAGACTCCACCGCCACGTACGTGATCGTCACCCCGCGGCCTTCCTTCCGATACTGGTTCGGCGTCATCCCCAAGCGCGTGTCCGCCCGCTCATAGACCCGGCTGGACGACCCGTAACCGGCGTCGTACACCGCGCCCGCAACGTCCCGCGACTCCCGCAGGCTCTGCTTGAGCTTGCGCAGCCGGCACGCGTCCACGTACTGCTTGGGCGTCAGTCCCACCGCCGCCTTGAAGCTCCGTTGCAGGTGAAAGCGGCTCAAACCGGCGCGCGCCGCCAGGTCTGCCAGGTCCGGAGACTCGTCGGGATGGGTCTGGATGTAGCGGCACAGTTCCCGAATCTTCGCGGCCGACCCGGTGGGCTCGGTTTCGAGCGGCCGGCATCGCTTGCACGCCCGCAGGCCATCCCGCTCGGCTTCCTGGGGCGTGCGGTAGAAGCGCACGTTCTGGCGCAGCGGCCGGCGGCCGGGGCACGAAGGCCGGCAATAGACTCCCGTGGTGAGCACGCCAAAATAGAACTCGCCGTCGCGGCTGCGGTCCCGCCGTTCCACGGCTTCCCAGAGTTGATCGTGATCCATGACTACAGATTGCCGCATCTATCCGCGCCCTTCCATCCGCTCCTTGCGCTCGAATTCCGCGTCTTTCACCCTGCGCTGAATCTCCGGAGTATCCTTATGCAACTCCAGCGCCTCGAGAGCCTGCTTGGCATCGGCTGCGCGGCCGCTCCTTACCATTTCCAGCAGGAACTGCATAGCGGGCTCCTGGCGCGAGATGCTGAGCGCCCGCAGAATCGCGTCCCGGAACTCCGGGCCGCGCGCCGTATCCCACGCTGCGCGCAAAATGTCCACCGCAGGCGGCAGCCGCGACGACCCCAGCGCCAGCGCCGCCTCCGCGCGCGTGTCCGGCTCCGCCTTCAGGAACTCCGCCACCAGCGGAATCGCCCGCTCCCGTTCCAGGTTCAACAGCGAGTCGAACACCTGCCCCATCACCTCGACCTCCTGGTCCCCCAGCCGCGCCTTCAGGCGAAGCAGCAGGGCGCTCTCGCCCTCCATCTGCTCCAGGCCGCGCACCGCCTCCACCCGCACCGTGTGCGCTTCGTCGGTCAGGCCATCCACCAGGTAACGCATCACCTCCTGCCGTGTGAGGTCCCTTAACGGACATCTCGGTGAGTTTCTCTGGGGCAGGCTCCAGCCGGCTTCAGCCTGCGGCAGACTTCAGTCCTCCTGCCGCAGTTCTCATACCCTCTGAAGGACTGCGTTGGGACACACCGGCTGAAAATAGCAACGGGGCAGAGGTTGTAGAGGGAGAATTCGGTGGCAGCGCGCGAAAACAGTTTGGTCAACCCTGGCACCGCGTTCGGTTGCGAACGCGATGCCAGGGGCACTTCAAGAATCAATGGAGCGATGTGCATAGCAGCCTGGCTTGCGAACTGAATGCAGAGCTAGGCTGGGCGCAGTGGACACCGGTAGGGGATTGGGCGTTTGGGATGAGCCAATAAGTCCAATGCGTCGAAGCCGTTGCGTACGTAGGCAGCAACGAGTTTTGGTCCCACAAGATCGGCAGGCCAGTGTAGTCACAGCTCGCGAATACGACCGCCGGGTAGCTCTGTGGGCAGCTTACCTCTTTTGTTCCACTGTAATTGACCAACACTCTGGTAAAGGGCGAAGCCGGAGCGGATGAGGCGACAGCAACTGTCGCCCTCTCGGAAATGGCCGTCAAGTCCACCGGAGAACGGTCCTGCTGCTCAACCTGTTCGACTGAGAGCTCCACTATACTTCCGACGCCATAGCGGATTCCCGTTACCTTGACGAGTTTGCCACCCGTACCGTCGGTGGTGGGCGTGATCAGATAAAGCTCCTTCCTGGGTTCGCCGTTCACCGAAAACTGTGGAGGGGTGTGCGTAACGCCTTCCGCCGGGGATGTAGATTGTGGTTGTGATTGTGCAACTGCCGACAGGGCAGTCGCCGTCGCCATCAAGAGGCGGGCGAATCGTGTTGTCATTGTCTTCCTCGCATTGACTGGTGGTAGAAGGCCCTTAGCCCAAGTCTTGGTATTGCGGTACAGTGGTCTGCACGGTACGTGCCGTCAAAAACAGACCGGGATGGCTCTCAAGGCCTTCGGTTTGTGGCCCGGTGTTGTGCGGTCCGCGAAAACCTTGCACAGCACCGGGTCCTGTTGAGCCAAAGATCTTTTGGCTAGTGAAAACTCTCGGACAGATCCCTTAACTCCCGATCGATAATCATCTTCTCGACATTCTGACCGAGGCCGGGCGAACCGGTGTCGTGCCGCCGTCGGTCGATCACGGAGAGGATCGCTGCACTTTGCGTGAGCCTCTCATGTAAACTCGCGCTAGCTACGGCAGATCTGGAATCGATACTGCCGTTCCTTTTCCTCGTCGGCGTCATGTTGATTCCCTCCATCATTCCCCACTTGCCTTATCGAATTCCGGCATACGAGTTGCCGCTTCGTTTACGCCGCTTTAGCAGCGTTGGCTCCCATCGGACAACTTAAGGCGAACAGCGCTGCCCCGAATGCACCCCCGTAGACAAGGTCCACGCTTGACAATGCAACCTCGACAGGTACCCCGGAATCGCTGAGTATCCGCCTCGTTTCTGCGACTAGTCGCGTGCCAGTGTGTCCGGCGACGCGCCCGCCGCTCAGAACCACGAACGTCAGCCCGCCCCGCCGGTAACGATTGGTGATCCACCGCGCGAGGTGGCCTGCCTGCTGCGAGACTAGCTCAACGGCGACGTTGTGAAGAGGGGTGTCTTCGGCCGCCAGGGCGGTTTCGATGCTCGGCACTGCAACGGCATGTGCCGCCGACTCCCATCGAGCTTGGCTCAAGTATCCTGAGAGCGAGCCCGGAGCACCACTGCTGCTGTCGGCATAGGAACGTGAGCTGGTATCAATAACCGCCTGGCTGGTTTGGTGAGCTCGCGCAAAATAGATGGCACCGCTCTCGATGGTCACGTCGCCGACCCCAGTCCCAAGGACAACTACGGTCGTTCGGGCGTTCGGGGACTCGTTGTTAAGTCGCTGGGCCGCCTCCGCCACACCAAATGCCTTTGCATCATTGAGAATTCGCACCGTAGTGCCGTACTTCTCCGTCAGCGAGGCCGCGATGCGGTTGACGGCCAAATACTCGGATCGTCGCTCTTCAGGCGAAGACCCGCCCCAGCGCGGCTGTAGATTCGGTAGCCACCGAATTTCGCCGCAACGTCCGCGCGGCATTGTCACTATGCCCGGAAATGCCAGCCCGATCGCGGTTAGCATGACGTTGGAGAACCCAGCCGCGCCAATTTGGGCGAGGGTGTCCTCGACCATGCTGGTGATATGTTCGTGCAGCGCCTGACCGCTGAGGTGGGGCGTCGCGTTCGTGAACGTCCGCCATATTTTCCCGTCGCGCAACACTGCTAGCTTGGTCACACTAGCACCGACGTCCACGCCGATCGCCCAGCCGAAGCATGACCGCTTAGCGGGCCGGAATACCTCAAACTCCGGAGAGAACTGCACCCGCGCTTCCGATGCATCCGAGAGACGGCTGATCCGTACTGCGTCGCCAAAATTCGCAAATTCCGCAAGGCGACCGAAATCCCGCAAGGACAGAAGAAGAGCATCGAACACGACACGGTCGTACTTGCCCTGGGAGCCAACAAAGATCTCCGCCGCGCCGTGCGCGATCGCCTCGTTATAGATTGCCGCACGAAGGTACCGGAGCATTGCGGCGCCGTTCTCGCCGCCGAAGAATTCCTTCACCAACGGCCAATCGCGGTGTCGCTGGTAACCCCATCTGTCTCGTAGTACCACGTTGATTCGGCGGGCCGAAGGTGACCCCTTCTCGGTCGCAGCGAACACTGTGTCCCAGGCGTTCACGCAACCAGATCGCACTGCAGCTTCCAACAAAGACCGAGTCTTCGGGTCCTCACGCAAAGAAAGAACAGTGGGCACAATCTTTTCGCGCTTCGTCACCAAGTAGCGGCCGAGAACTAGCGCATCAACCTCCTTCATGTATTTGAAGGTATTGAGCGCTTCTTCCGGTGATTCCACAAGGGGCTCTTCGCGATTGAACGAGGTGTTGACTACGGCAGGTACGCCTGTTAGCGCGCCCACGCGATCCAGTAATCCCCAAAACAACGGATCCTGGTCGCGTGCCACCGTTTGGGGGCGCGAACTGCCGTCGGCCGGGTGTCGTCCAGAGATCACAGCGTCCGATTTCTCACTCTTGACGCTGAATGCCACATTCATGAAAGGTGCCTCGGTGCCGGCCCGCAGTCCTTCCAAGAATCGGCTGGCATCCTCGGCTTTGATAGATATTGCTGATGGTCTCCAATAGTCCCGGCGCTTAACCACATTTGCAATTTCATTAGCGTGCGGATCGGTCGGGTTCAGAAGGATGCTTCGCTTTCCCAACGCACGCGGGCCAAACTCGCTTCGCCCCTGAAACCAAGCCACCACGCGATTCCGTGACAGCATGTCGGCAACTCGAGAGATTATCGCCTCGTTGTTGGCCAATAGCTCGTAATCATCACCCGACCTCAGGCGATGCGATTCGAGGGCAGCCTGAATTTCCGAATCGGGGTACTCAGGGCCAAGATCGGCGCTTCGCATCTGGTAACTCCGATTGGCCCCATACACTTCGCGCGACACCACCATCGCGGCTCCCATGGCTACGCCCGCATCACCGGCGGCGGGCTGAACAAATAGCCGCTCTGGAGCGACTAGGCCTTCGGCGATCAGGCGCCTGTTCACGTCGATGTTGAGCGCCACACCACCGGCCAGCGCCACCGCACGCGCCCCTAGAACCCGCCCATCATGCCGCAGGAAATGGCGCACCAAATGCACGATGGCTTCTTCCGTCCTCTGCTGCAAAGCCCACGCCAGGATCGCGTACTTGCGATGGGCCGGGAGATCGGGGTCTAACTTTCTGCCCGGGCCTAGTGCTGGCGGCACCAACCTCCCCAGGCGATCAATCAGGGCCTGCGAAACGCGCTTACGCCCATGCGAAAACTCGCCAAAATAGACGTACTCCGGATTCACGCGGAAGAGACCTCGGGGAGCGAGTTGCACGAACTCTCCCATGAAGGCCCGGAGATCTCTACCAAGTTCCGCCTCGTCGGGCGTGCGAGGTACGCCGTAGGGCGCCAGACCCATTACTTCACCTTCGCTGTTCAGCGGTTGAAATCCGAGGTACTCAGTAATTGAGGAATACACCCAGCCGAGAGAATGCGGCAGGGGAATCGATTCCAGGAGGCGGAGTTCATTATCCTTCCCAAGCCAGACTGTTGTGGTCTCAGTGTCGCCGTACCCGTCAATCGTCACGACCAGCGACGGCTCATCGAATCCAGATGCATACCAAGCACTAGCAGCGTGAGCCCAGTGGTGCCTCACGAAACTCACGCGCGGCATGTGCGCTGTGCGCAAGTCCCGTGCCATCGCTTCCAGAAAGCCCTTCACCGCACTCGGCTGGAATCGCGCACAATTCCGCTCCAGCACATCGCGTCTCTGCATGTCGCATGCGCGCAGTCGACGCGCGCGCACGTAATCCGCGTGCAACCGCTCGAACATGCGGACCGCGGGCGCACCGCCGTGGGGCGTCTCCACGAACTGGTTGTAATCCCAACCTACAGCAACATGGTCGATGTCCGACCAGCGCAGCCCCGTGACTGACAGAAGGCGGAGAATCGCGTTTACCGGGAATTGTGAGCCGTCGTGCTTCACTCGTGTCATGCGCTCCTCCTCTAGGGCCGCGAGCACACGGCCATTCCGCATCAGGACGGCCGCCGAATCATGCCACGAGCCAGAGACCCCCAGCACAACGCCAGACGTTGCAGCCAGTTCCTCTCGACCGATCCTCCACGCATCCAAACAATAGCCAGAGACACAAAACCGGCCGATTCGGACGCGATCTACGAGGCCCAACTCTTCTAACGCCGGGCCGTCACCGACGCGACCAATGACCAGCCTCTTCCCCCAGAGAAATCGCAGGGCGTTCGACATTGTTCCACCTCCTATCTACGCGGCCAGGGGCAACTCGTCAAACACCGTTATTAGTTTCACGATGACCAGCAGCTCCCGCACTAACGGCGGAAGGTTGCGGAGCGTGACCCGCGACCCCTTGGCGCAACCGTCGGCATAGGCCCACACCAAGCAGCCAATTCCGCGGGCATCCAACCGATTGACGCCCGCCATGTCAACTTCGACCTGGCTGAATTTGCCGAGGAGCACGTCGAGGGTATTCATGAATTCCGCGGCGCCCGACCCAATTACCAAGGGTCCGAAGAGCCGAACTTGCACAAGTCCTTCCGCAGGTTTTCGAATCGAAATATGCAGCTTCATAATTGAAGCGTACTCGCGATACAAAGCGCAGCGGGAAAATTCATAGTTTTCGGAGCAGCGGCTATCCCGGTAGGGAGGAGCCGCGGAGGAGAGGACGCCCCAAATGCCCTGGGTCACGACCGGCCAGTAGAGGCAGAACGGTATGGGCGCCGGATCGAGGCCGACTCGCTTGCGTCGTGCGCCGCATCGTCGTGGCGGTTATGGACACCGAGCTGTTGCGTCGGAGCCGACTCGGACTATTGAGCCCTTGCCCGCTCTTCCTTCAGCGAAAGACCCCCCGCACGCGTTCCATCGCGGGAGACGAATTCCAACACGAAATCCTTGCCAGCGAATTCGTTCTTGGGCAAAGCGTTCAAGGACTTCCGCAGTGCGTCCTCTTCACCCTTTAGCCGGTCAACCGCCACTTGATCATTGTCCGGCATGGATGTGACCACCGTGCACTTTTCGGCACCGGCTAACAGATCACGAAGCGTAAGATCGGCCTTCAATCCATCGTGAAAGCCAAATTTCGTGTGGTCACACATGATGATCCGATGCTCAGTAGGGCGAGTCGCATAGGCCACTTGTGTAGAAACCTCATCGGGAAAGTGATACGAAAGCGGCCTTTGGTCCGTGAACTTGATCCCCGCCGCCCCGAGCACAACCACGCGCGGAAAGAATAGTTCGGTGCTCACTGCCCTTGCAGCATACTCACCGGCGAGACAGTAGAGGGACTCAAGCACTTCGCCACCAGTGAGGATAATACGCATAGGATATTTTCCGGGCTGCCGTCCTGTCGGAGCAACTTCGAGGTTTGACGTAAGCACCAGGAGATCCAGTCTTTCTTTCTTATCGCTCTGCCGGTCCTGAATCCCCTCAATAAAGGTTGTCATTTGAGTCCCAGACCCGACCTGCACTACGTCTCCATAACGGATGTAATGGTTGGCAACCCATCGAGCGATTGCTCTCTTCCACTCCATCGCCATATCCTTATGCCGCGCGACCCAAGTAGTATCAACGGCCCGTTCCGGATCAGCCTGCGGACTCTTAGTAACGTCCGGCATCTTAATTGGACCGTCGGTTAGTGTATGGTTATTGGTCGTTTGTGCCATGCTGCCTCAGATAATCCGCTGTCTTGGATATTCTCGCTCGGTGGGTCTTACCACATGGGCGTACGTTTCAATCCATGTGTTATCAATGAGTTCAATGTGGGGTTCATTCTTTGCCACAAGTACGAAGAATACCGCCGCGTCACCGGCGGCGGCATTGGCGAAAGTGTGTGCGAGCGCCTCAGGTACAAGATCGGCCAGACGGATGTGGAGGTCGATACTCGTAGGCTTCTCTGAGCTTCTAAGCCGTTCGTAGCCGTCGAACATGGCGTCACACAGGTTCTGGAACGATATGGTATCGGATGCGGCCTCGGGCGGATTCGCATGTAGCATATGGAACTGACCGGACCTCAGGAGTCGTGCCCCAGCACGCAAATACAACTGATTCAACCGCTGGCGAGACTCGGGCTTTAGCGCGCAGGTGCCTTCGTACCACTTGTAAATCGTTCCTGCGGAACAATGAAGCGCTCTCGCAATATCGCTATGGCTGTAGTACAACCCGCGGCTTATTCTGTCAATCACGATTCGCGCTTGGTCCAGTGGCCACCACGCCAGCAGATGGCGATTCGGTGCGGCAGCGGCGTTGACCGGGCGAATGGAGCGAATCTGCTGCTGGCGACCTACGTCATACGCGTAGAATAACGACGGCGGGGTGTACCCCAGGCGCTTGGCGACGCGCCCGAACACAGTGTCCCATGCCAAGAGGTACCGATCTCGTTCGGAGAAACTAGAGTTCACGAGGACGACAAACGTGTTCGCTGACGGGCTCACGGGCGCATTGCCAAAGCACACCGTCTGCAAGTTGGCCGGTAAACAGGCGGATCGAACATAGATGTCCAGGTCATGGTCCGATTCGGATCTCTCAAGGCTCCGATCAATCGTAAGATGTTTAAGCACCTCAATGGCCGCATCTTCGCGATTGTGGGTATGGGCACGGTCGACACGTTGCAGATTGCAGACGTAGTGCGGCGTGTCGCACCTGAAATCGCCGAGGACTGCTTTTCTGTGGAGTTGCTGCAAGGCATTAAGCTTTGCCTTATCCGGCCGGGCAGCACCAGAGAGCCATTCGTTTAGCAGCACGCCACAACGCGACTGTAGGACCCCAAGCTCACGACCCAAGGACTCCTGATTCAGATTCAGTATGTGCAGAATTCTGCGAAGCACATACCCGAATTCCTCGCGAAACGGCGGTACGATAATCGGTTGCCTGTGCAGAGGGCCATCTATCATGGATTTGTGCCCTTACGATCCGATTCTATACGATCACCACTATGCCGTGGGAAACAAAATATTTGCGAGCCAATTGATGGCAATCATACGGATCCTCTTGTCGCCGTCCAGTCTCACAGATTCATTGCTTTCAGCGAATTACCGGGATTACACGCTCGAATCCGGTGTCCTATCCCGTCGGGGCTTTCAGTCCGGGGTCTAGGCGACGACCCGATTCCGGACGAGCGCTTGGCGGAAATCGTCGCAAATAAGCGGCGGCAAAGCTTCCTCGCTCTCCTCCATGCGATTCATCGCCAGTCGTTTTGCGGTATTCACAAGAGCTTGGAGATCGGCCGGTGAAATACCCTTCAGCCAGGCGAGGAGGTCGTCCTTGGCAAGGTCGGCGGCGAGCGGAATCGGTCCCAAGTACTTCTCGATCAGTCGCAGATACCCACTGTCCTCAGGCATGCAAACCTCGATTTTCTCCGTGAACTGCCCGCCCTGGAGCACGCGGGGATCGATGTCATCGATGTGATTTGTGGTCCCAACCAGGAACACTTGGTTGGGAGGGTCGAGTTGGCTCATCAGCGTGCGCGCTTGTTCGACGAGTTGAATGTGGTGCTGGCCCTTGTAGTAGCCGTTGTCACCTCGCGGCAGCAGTCCGTCGATTTCATCGAGAAACAGGACCTTGAGAGCCGCTCCCGGCATCAGCTCGCGGCCCGCCTCGCCCGCTCCCGGTCGATGAGCGCGCGCTTCCGCGCCAGCCCCCAGCGATATCCGCCCATCTCGCCCGACCCGCGAATCACCCGATGGCACGGAATCGCCAGGGCCACGCGATTCGTGGCGCACGCCCGCGCCACCGCGCGAACCGCCGAAGGCCGCCCAATCCCCGCCGCCACTTCTCCGTACGACTGCACCTCGCCATACGGAATGGACTGCAAATAGTTCCAGACCCGCATCTGAAAGGCCGTGGCCTGAATGTCCAGCGGCAGCTCCAGACGCGGCTGTGTCCCCGCAAGGTGGCTCACCAGCGCGTCCATCCACTTCTGAAACTCGGGCGGATCGGGCGTCCCCATCGCCTCGAGAGCGGCCGCGGGATACTCCTTCCGCAGCAGCCCCACCAACTCCCCCTCCGTGTCGCCGAATTGAATCGAGCAGAGGCCGCGATCGGTAGCGCCGATCATCATCAGCCCCACCGGAGACTCCACCGCCACGTACGTGATTGTCACCCCGCGGCCTTCCTTCCGATACTGGTTCGGCGTCATGCCCAGGCGCGTGTCCGCCCGCTCATAGACCCGGCTGGACGAGCCGTAACCGGCGTCGTACACCGCGCCCGCAACGTCCCGCGACTCCCGCAGGCTCTGTTTGAGCTTGCGCAGCCGGCACGCGTCCACGTACTGTTTCGGCGTCAGCCCCACCGCTGCCTTGAAGCTGCGTTGCAGGTGAAAGCGGCTCAAACGGGCGCGCGCCGCCAGATCGGCCAGGTCCGGAGACTCGTCGGGATGAGCCTCGATGTAGCGGCACAGTTCCCGAATCTTTGCGGCGGACCCGGTGGGCTCGGTTTCGAGCGGCCGGCATCGCTTGCAGGCCCGCAGGCCATCCCGCTCGGCTTCCTGGGGCGTGCGGTAGAAGCGCACGTTTTGGCGCAGCGGCCGGCGCCCGGGGCACGAAGGCCGGCAATAGATTCCCGTGGTGAGCACGCCGAAATAGAATTCGCCGTCGCGGCTGCGGTCCCGCCGTTCCACGGCCTCCCAAAGTTGATCGTGATCCATGACTACAGATTGCCGCATCTATCCGCGCCCTTCCATCCGCTCCTTGCGCTCGAATTCGGCTTCTTTCACCCTGCGCTGAATCTCCAGCGAATCCTTATGCAGCTCCAGCGCGTCGAGAGCCTGCTTGGCATCCGCCGCCCGGCCGGTTTTTACCAGGGCCAGCAGAAACTCCATGGCGTTATCCTGGCGCGAGATGCTGAGCGCCCGCAGAATCGCATCCCGGAACTCCGGCCCGCGCGCCGTATCCCACGCCGCCCGCAGAATGTCCACCGCCCCAGCCAGCCGCGACGACCCCAGCGCGAGCGCCGCCTCCGCGCGCGTGTCCGGCTCCGCCTTCAGGAACTCCGCCACCAGCGGAATCGCCCGCGCCCCCTCCAGCTTCAACAGCGAGTCGAACACCTGCCCCAACACCTCGACTTCTTTGTCCCCCAGCCGCGCTTTCAGGCGCAGCAGCAGGGCGCTTTCGCCCTCCATCTGCTCCAGCCCGCGCACCGCCTCCACCCGCACCGTGTGCGCTTCGTCGGTCAGGCCATCCACCAGGTAGCGCATCACCTCCTGCCGCGTCAGGTCCGGGCACGGCGCCAGGGCCAGCAGGCAAATGCCGCGCAGCGTGGTGGCCGTATCCACCGCCCCTCCGTAGGACGACTCCATCTGCACGTGCCGCATGCCGCGCACGAACGGCGGCGAGTCGCGATGGTCCAGGTCCACCAGCGCCTTGGCGATCGCGTTCTTCGCCCAGCACTGCGGATCCCTCTCCGTGGCATCTTCGAACAGCCGGTCGAACGCGCGCACCAAGTCCGGCACCAGTTCGCGCAACTCCAGTTCGGCGGCCATCTTGGCAGCCTTGGCCGCCACCAGATTCACGCGGTCCCCGAGCGCCTTCCGCAGGGCGGCCGCGGCCTCCGGGCGGCCCGCCTCCCGCAGCGCGCTCAGCCGTTCGATATCCTGTTCGATCTTGCGGTGTGCCATACCCGTCAACTCATATACCAGCCGCCGTTCACGTTGATGGTCTGCCCGGTGATGTACCCGTTGCCCGCCAGCATCACCGCGACGTCCGCCGTTTCCTCTACCGTTCCAAAGCGGCCCACCGGAATCAGGTCCACCCGCGCATTGGGGTTGGCCGTCACCATATCGGTCTCGATCAGGGCCGGCGCAATTGCATTCACCGTGATCCCTTCCTTCGCCAGCAGCCGGGCGTATCCGCGGGTGAGTCCCAGCATGCCGGCCTTCGAAGCCGCGTAATGCGGCCCCACGATGCTCCCTGCCTGCGCCGCCACCGACGAAACATTCACGATCCGGCCCCAGCGCCGCGCACGCATTCCCGGAAGCACCGCCTGCGTCGCCAGAAAGCACGACGTCAGATTCACCGCGATCAGCTCGTTCCAATCCTCTTCGCTGATTTCCTCGATCTTTTGCACGCGCGCGATCCCCGCATTATTCACCAGGATCGCGACCGGCCCAAGCTCGCGCTCGACGGCCGCCACCATCGCCTCCACTTCGGTGCGCCGCGAGACATCCGCGCGGATCGCCGTCGCCCGCCTGCCGGCCTGCCGAATCTCCCGTGGATCGCTACCGCTCGCCTTCCGGCCTGCCGAATCTCCCGCGTCGCGCTCTCCGCCTCTTCCTCGCGCTCCCGGTAATTGACCGCCACGTCACAGCCCGCCCGCGCCAGGCCGAGCGCGATCGCCCGCCCGATCCCGCGGCTGGCGCCGGTGACCAACGCTACCTTTCCTTGGATGTCTTCCATCACTTTCAGGGTGGCACAAAACGCATCCTTTTCACCGCCTTGGACATCCAATCTGCGTTAGCGAGGAGAACCCACATATATGAAAAGAACGGCAACAGCACATTGGAGCGGCGATCTGAAGGCGGGCGGCGGCACCTTAACGTCGACCAGCGGGGTCCTGTCGGAAACGCCCTATTCCTTCCATACCCGGTTTGAAGACGGTAAAGGCACCAACCCCGAAGAACTCCTCGCAGCCGCCCACGCCGGCTGCTTTTCCATGGCCCTGTCGGCCCAACTGATGCAGGCCGGCCTCACCGCGGAAAGCATCGATACGGTGTGCACCATCACACTAGATAAGGATGCGACCGGCTTCGGCATCACGGAAAGCCACCTGGAATTGCACGCGCGGGTCCCGGGAGCCACCCAGGAAGCCTTCGACCAGGCGGTGCACAACGCCAAGACCGGCTGCCCGGTTTCCAAGCTCTACAACACCAACATCACGCTCACGGCGAAGCTGGAATCCAGCGGACGAACCGCTGCGTCGTAAGCCAACCTGCGGCAAAGCTGAAGGCTGCGCCAAAACCGCTACTGAGTAGCGGTTTTTGGCTCGTAAGTTATTGATTCCCGTAAGAGCGATCAGAACTGAGTTCTGGTTTCGGCCCTGGGCCGCACTCCCGTGTGACCATTCATACCAGGGCAGGCAACGTGCTGGTGCTTGCCTGACATGGCCTCGCGAACCGCGCTTTTGCGTTGCCTTTTTGCTCTTGGATGTCTGGTCCCAATTTCGCTGGCGGAGGATCTTCCGGTGCCTGCCTCGTACGAAGGCAAGCCCATCGCCCAGGTCCGCTTCGACCCGCCATCCCAGCCGGTAGCGCGGGACGATCTGGTCCGTCTGGTCCCTTTCCAGCCCGGCGCGCCGCTGCACCTCGCCGATGTGCGCGCCGCCATCAAGCGCCTCTACGGCACGGGCGAATATTCCAATATCGAGATCGACACCGAGCCCGCGGCTACCGGCATCGCGCTTATTATCCGCACGACGGAGCAGTGGTTTGTGGGTCCCGTCGAGATCCATGGCAAAGTGAGCTTGCCTCCCAGCGAGGCCCAGTTGGCCAACGCCGCGCGGCTGGAGCTCGGCGCCCCGTTCGCTGAGGAAGACCTGCAAACGGCGGAAGCAGGTATCCGCAAGCTGCTCGATCGCAATGGTCTCTACCTGGCCAAAGTCGATCCCCAGATCGAGCGCGATGCGGAGCACCAGCAGGTCTCGTTCACCTTTCAGGTGGATTCCGGCAAACGCGCCCGGCTCACCATTCCCACCATTACCGGCGACCCGCGCCTCCCTGAGGACCAGGTCGCGAAGTACGCGAAGTACAAGGGCTGGTTCCGCTGGAAGCCGGCCACCGACGAGAACACCCAGGCCGGCCTTGCCAACATTCGCAACCAGTACGACAAGAAGGACCGGCTGACCGCCTCCGCTACACTCGACCACGTGGACTACGACACTGCCACGAACCGCGTCCATCCCACGATCCAGGCAGATGGCGGACCCAAAATCGAGATCCAGGCCAGCGGTGCAAAAATTTCCAAGGGCAACCTCAAGACATACGTCCCGGTATGGGACGAGGGGACCGTCAATCCCGATTTGCTGGTGAGCGGAGTGCGCAACCTGCGCGACTATTTCCAGAACCGCGGATATTTCGATGTGCAGGTGGACTATCAAACCTCCGAGGTGAGCCCCGATGAGCGGAAGATCACGTATGTCATCGGGCTGGGCGACCGTCACCGGGTGGTGGCCGTCAACATCCGGGGCAATCGCTACTTCACCACCCCGAACATTCGCGAGCGCATGTTCCTGCAGCCGAAGGGCTTCATCCGCTTGCGCCACGGCCGTTACAGCGAAGGCTTCGCGCGCCGCGACCAGGAGAGCATCAAGGCTCTGTATCTGGATAACGGCTTTCGCGATGTGAAGGTGACCATCACCCCGGTCGACGCCTTCCAGGGAAGAAAGGGTGACGTTGCGATCACCGTGGCTATCGACGAGGGCAAGCAGTACAAGGTGGCGAACCTTACCGTGAATGGCATGACCCGGTCCGACAAGGGCACCATCACGGCGCTGCTGGCCTCCGTTGCCGGGCAGCCGTTCAGTGAAACCGCGGTGGCCACGGATCGCGACTACATCCTCAACGTCTATCAATCCAGCGGCTACCCGGACGCCGCATTCGATTCGCGCGTCGCCAATGGCCCCGGCCCGGACCAGGTCACGCTGCAATACAACATCACCGAAGGCCAGCCTCGCTATGTGCGCGACGTGCTGCTCACCGGCCTGCACACCACGCGCCATCGCCTGGTGGATCCCAACATCCTGCTCAAGCCCGGGGACCCGCTTTCCTGGACCGAGATGGGAGATATCGAGCGCCGCCTCTCCGACCTCGGGGTGTTCGAGAAGGTGGATATGGCCATTCAAAATCCCACCGGAGATACCGAGGACAAGTACGTGCTCTACAACGTCACGGAAGGGCACCGTTACAACCTGGCGGTGGGAGCCGGCGCCGAGATTGCGCGCATCGGCGGCAGCCAGACGAGCCTCGACAACCCCGCGGGCGCCACGGGATTCGCGCCGCGCGGCGACCTGGAGCTTAGCCGCCTGAACCTGTGGGGACTGGGACACAGCCTCAATTTCAAGGGCCGCTACTCCACCCTCGACCGCCAGGTCTCGCTCAGCTACCTGGCCCCGCGATATCGCAACGTCGATGGGCGAAACATCACCGTCACCGCCCTTTATGACAATACGCGCGACGTCCTGACCTTCACCGCCCGGCGCGTGGAGGGCTCCGTTCAGCTCTCCCAGAAGCTCTCCAAGGCGACCACCGTTTTGTGGCGCTATACCTGGCGCGACGTCCAGGTGGACCAGAGCACGCTGAAGATCAATCCTTTGCTCATTCCGCTGGTGTCCACCCCGGCGCACCTGGCCTCGTTCTCCGGGAACCTGATCCAGGACCGGCGCGACAATCCGGCCGATGCCCATCGCGGTTACTACAACACCGCCGCCCTCGAGTTGGTGGAGCACTACCTCGGCGGCAATAAGGATTTCTTGCGCTTCCTGGCGCGCAATTCTTACTACAAGAGGCTTTTCGGAGACTTCGTACTGGCCAGCAACACGGAATTCGGATGGATTCACCCATTCAGCGTCACGCCGGGAGTCGACGCCTTCGATTACNNGAGCGTTTCTTCGGCGGCGGCAGCACCTCGCATCGTGGTTTTCCGGACAACCAGGCCGGCCCGCGCGACCCTCTCACCGGCTTCCCTCTGGGCGGCAATGCGCTGGTGTTCCACTCCACCGAACTGCGCTTCCCGCTGCTGGGCGACAACATCAGTGGCGTCTTGTTCCACGACATGGGTAATGTGTACAAGGACCTTGGCAGCATTTCATTCCGCGTCCACCAAAACGGCCTCACGGATTTCAACTACATGGTGCACGCCGCCGGCTTCGGAATCCGCTACAAGACGCCGGTCGGGCCGGTGCGCCTGGATCTGGCTTACAGCATCAACCCTCCCACGTTTAACGGGTTGCAGGGCACATACCAGCAACTCCTGCTGGGCACGGCCACACCGGCTATCCAGAGCGTGGCTCATTTTCAATTTTTCCTCTCCATAGGTCAGGCCTTTTAATATGTCTTCCAAAGCATTAACCTACATGTCCCGCACTCCGCCAGCCTATGTGGCGCGGGCACTCGTGCCTGCCGTGTCGAGACTCGTCTCGACACGTTTTCGGGGTTGCGCCACGGCATCTAAACCAGGCGTCGGCATGAGTGCCGACGCGGCAGGCACGAGTGCCTGCGCCACGGTTCTCGCCGTGCTCCTTCCCCTCGCCGCCACTGCCGCGGTGATCGATCGGGTGGCTGTGGTGATCGGCGCCACCGTGATCACCGAATCGGAGGTCATCCACGAAGTCCGCCTCACTCAATTCCTCAACAACCAACCGCTGGACCTCTCACCCACCCAGCGCCGCGCCGCCGCCGAGCGACTGGTGGACCAGCAACTCATCCGCAACGAGATGCAGGCCGGCGCCTACGCCCAGCCTTCCGCCGCCGAAGCCGACACGATCCTGCGCAACTTCCGCCAGGAACGCTACCCGAGTCAAGCCCAATATCAGGCCGCCCTCGACCGGTATGGCCTCACGGAAGAAGATCTGAAGCAGCACCTGCTGTGGCAAGCCGCCGTCATGCGCTTTACCAGCCTTCGCTTCCAGGCGCCACCGGCCGCGCCCGCGGAATCCGGCGCCAACCGCTACCAGGCCGGCGGTGAACCCGACCAGATGGATGCCTGGCTCAAGGAGACCCGCGCGCAGACGCGCATCCAATTCAAGAAAGAGGCATTCCAATGAGCCGCGCACGTAGGATCGCCGCGATCGCCGCCGCTTCGGTCACCGGCCTCGTCGTCGTGGCAATCATCGCCGGGATCGCAGTGGTGCAGACTGATTGGTTCCGCAACATGGTCCGCACCAAGATCGTGGCCGCGGTAGAAGAGTCCGCCGGGGGACGGCCGAGATCGGCTCGTTCGCATTCGACTGGCATCATCTGCGCGCGGACATACGCAACTTCGTGGTCCACGGCCTGGAATCCCCCGATGCCGCGCCTTTGTTCCGCGTAGATCGTCTGCAAGTCGATCTCAAACTGCTCTCACCTTTTAAAGGCTTCGTCGACATCGCGTACCTGCTGGTGGACACGCCGCGGGCCAACATCATCGTGTACCCGGACGGCCGCACCAACATCCCCGCACCCAAGCTGCAGCACCCCAGCAACAAGAGCGGCCTCGAAACCGTGGTGGACCTGGCCATCGGCCGCTTCGATCTCCTCAATGCCGGCGTGACCTTCGACCAGCGGAAGAGCGCCCTCAACGTCAACGGAGAAAACCTGCGGGCCCACTTGGGCTACAATCCCCTGAACCCGAGCTATGCCGGTGAGTTTGACTGGAACACGCTTCTCGTGAAGTCGGCAGGCAATCCGCCGCTCCGGGTGGACATCAAGCTGCCGATCACTCTGGAAAAGGACAAGATCACGCTGGCCAACGCGCAGTTGAAGACGCCGGAATCGCAGATCGTGATGTCGGGATCGATGGAACACCTGGCGGCGCCCCGCACCTCCGCGCACATCAACGCGCAAGTGGCCATCGACGAAGTGAAACGGGCCGCGGGCCTCGATATCTCGCTCGATACCGCGCATGCGCCGCGGATGGTCAACGCCGATGTGGCGGCGTCCCTCGACGAGAATAGCCGTATCCAGATTCAAAGCGCGCGCGTGAGTCTGGGCGAAAGTAATATCGAGGCTTCCGGAACTTCGAGCGCCCTTCGATTCGAGTCCACCCTGGCGCTGGGCGAACTGGGGCGGCTGCTGCGCGTCGCCTCGCGGCCCCAAGGCATCGTGCGGATGGGCGGCGACGTTGCGTTGGCGGATCCGAACCGCATCGACTTCACAAGCCTGCGTGTGACGGCCATGGGCGGAAATTTCACCGGTTCCGGCGGCATCGAAAACATGGCGCAGTTCCACGTGTCGGGCGGCCTGCATGGCTTGGACATCGATCAGATGGCGCGCCTCGCTGTGCCCGGCGGCTTGGGCTACGACGGCATTCTCTCCGGCCCGGTCCAGGCTGAAGGCAATCTGAAGGACACTTCGGCGCTGCTGGCGCGGGCCTCGCTCGCGATCGGCGCACCCGGGCCCGGGCGGCGCTCCGTGCCGCTGACCGGCCGCCTCAATGTGGACTACAACGGCCGCGCCGATACCATCAACCTGGGCAGCTCGTACCTGGCGCTGCCGCACACCCGTGTAGATCTCTCGGGCACGCTCGGCAAAGAGATCCAGGTCCGCTTGGTCTCGCGGGACCTGGTTGATTTCCAACCCCTGGGTAACATTCCGGTCACGCTCAAAGGCGGCGCCGTCACCATCAACGCTGACATTACCGGCAGCCTCACAGCACCACGCATCGCGGCCCACGCGGGCGTCACCGATTTCTCGGTCGAAGGCCGCCCCTTCACCAGCCTGTCGGCGGATTTGAACGCGTTCAAGAATGGCGCCTCGGTCACCAGCGCGTCGCTGGCCCGCGGGCCGCTCCAGGTGCAGTTCACCGGCTCCGTGGGCCTGCGCGATTGGAAGCCCGAGCCGGCACTGCCGCTTCGCGTGGATGCCACGGTGCGCCAGGCCGGCATGGAGGACGTGCTCGCGCTGGCGGGGCAATCGGACGTTCCCGTCACCGGAACTCTCACCGCCGACGCCCACATCAACGGCACCATCGGCAGCCCGCGCGGTACCGCCGATCTCACGGTCGCCAAGGGCACCTTGGAAGGCGAGAGCTTCGATAGCCTGGTGGCCCACGTCGACATGAGCGAAACCGCCATCGACATCCCCACGCTACAGCTCTCCGCCGGCGTTTCGCGCATCGACGCCACCGCGAACTACCAGCACCCCGTGAACGACCTCGCGCAGGGCTCCCTGCGCGCGCACGTCGCCGGCAACCAGGTTCAGATCGCGCAGTTTCACCACGCGGCGGGAACTCCCCTCGAAGGCACCCTGTCGCTCACCGCCGATGCCTCAGCGGCCATCCGCTCCGCGGGATTCGAGATCCAGAGCCTCAATGCCAACGTCTCCGCGGGCGGCCTCCAACTGGAAGGGAAGAACCTCGGCGATGTCACAGCGACTGCGACCTCCTCCGGCGGCACCGTCCAATACAACGTGAATTCCGATTTCGCCGGCTCCACCATCCGGGTGAACGGCCAGTCACTTCTCACGGGCGAGCACCAGACCACGGCCAATGCGTCCATCGCCAATCTGCCGATCGAGCGGGTGCTGGCTGCCGCCGGCCGCGGCGATCTCCCGGTGAGTGGGACCCTCGGTGCTACCGCGCAGGTCTCCGGCACTTTGCAGGATCCGCACGCCAGCGCCAGTTTCAGCGTGGTCAAAGGCTCGGCATACCAGGAGCCGTTCGACCGCCTGCAGGCCGCCATCAACTACACCGCCAGCTCGATCGACATGCAGAGTTTCCGCGTGGACAGCGGACCTTCCCACGTGGAATTGACCGCGTCCTTCGCACACCCGGCTGACGATCTCGAGGACGGCCAGGTGCGGTTCCACCTGCAGAGCAGCGATCTCGAACTAAGCCGGTTCCAGACCGTCAAGCAGGCCGAGCCCGGTCTTGCCGGCGCAGTGCAACTGGCCGCCGATGGAGCCGCCACGCTTCGCCGCAACACGACGCCGCTGATCGGGACGCTCGACGCGAACGTTGGCGCCAAGGGCATCACGATGAACAAGAAGCCCCTCGGAAACCTGACCGCGACTGCCAAAACGCAGGGCAACGAGGTGGCATTCCAGCTTACATCCGACTTCGTGCACGCCAACATCCGCGGGGAAGGCCGCATGCAAATAGGGGGCGACAATCCGCTTATTGAAGGGCAGGCGAAGATCCAAGGCTCCATCGCACAGACCGACGCCCTGCGCGGCTCGCTCCAACTGACTAAGCTCGAAGCGCACTCACTCAAAGCACCAAGTGGGGCGAAGCCGCGAGTGAACTTCGAGCTGCACAACGCCGCCCCGGTGACCGCTTCGCTCGACCACGCCGCGGTGACCATCGGGAGCGCCCACATCACCGGCCCCTTCACCGATCTCTCGCTCAGCGGCACCGCCGCGATTGCCGGCGCAAAGACCATGAACCTGCGGGCGGATGGCAACATCAAACTGCAGATCCTGGAGGCCTTCGACCCCGACATCTTCTCTTCCGGCGCCATCGCGCTGAACGCCGCCGTTACCGGCACCAGCGACCGTCCGGTGGTCAACGGGCGGCTCCAACTGCAGAACGCCTCCGTGAACTTGGTGGACATGCCTAACGGCCTCTCGAACGGCAACGGCGTGATCAATTTCAATGGCACGGAAGCGGTGATCCAGAATCTGACGGGAGAGAGCGGCGGCGGGAAGATTACGGTCGCCGGCTACGCTGCCTATGGCGGCCCGGAAGCCCAGTTCCACCTCCAGGCCACCGCGAACGGGGTACACGTGGAAGCGTCGGACTCGCTCACGGCGGCGGCCAACGCCCAGCTCACGTTGACCGGCAGCACGTCGCGGAGCGTGCTGGCGGGAACGGTGACCATTGTGGACGTGGCGATGCACTCGCACGGCGACATGGGCTCTTTGCTGGCTTCGGCCGTACCGCCGCCGGCTTCATCGCCTACCACCGGCCCGTTGGCCGGCATGCGTTTCGACGTGGCCATCCGGACGGCGCCCGGCGCCCAGTTCCACACCACGCTCGCGCAGAACCTGCAGGCCGACGCCAACCTGGTGCTGCGCGGCACCGCCGATAGTCCCGGGATGCTGGGCCGCGTGGTGGTGACCCAGGGGCAGATGATTTTCTTCGGCACCAAATACACCATCGACCAGGGCACTGTGGCATTCTACAATCCGCAAAAGATCGATCCTATTCTGAACATCAACCTGGAGACTACCGTACAGGGTGTGGATGTCACGCTGGGTGTTTCGGGACCTATAGAGAAGATGAAGTTCTCGTACCAGTCCGACCCCCCGATGCAGTTCTCCGACCTGGTGTCGCTGTTGGCGGCGGGCAAGCTGAACACCACCGATCCGGTGCTGGCCGCGCGTCAACCGCCCGCTCCGCAGCAGAACCTCCAGCAGATGGGCGCCTCGACGGTGCTCAGCCAGGGCCTAGCCAACCCGGTGTCGGGCCGCCTGCAGCGGCTGTTTGGCGTAAGCCAGTTGAAGATCGACCCGCAGATCACCGGGACTTCGAGCACCCCCAACGCGACCCTGACTTTACAGCAGCAGGTGACGCGCGAACTGACTTTCACCTACATTTCCGATGTGACGCAAAGCAACCCGCAAGTCATCCGGATCGAGTGGGCCATTAATCGGCAATGGTCCGCGATTGCGCAGCGCGACGTCAATGGGATCTTCGATCTGGACTTCTTTTACAAGAAGCGATTCCGGTAGGCTGCCACCAAGACCGCTCCCTAACGGTCGCGGCTCTGCCTCCCGACACCGCCGATCTCGCGGGTGACGGAGCCGCGACCGTTAGGGAGCGGTCTTGGCAGACTTTCGGTACACTTAGACCCATGGAGGGGCAGCGCCGAATTTCCCGGAACCGGCTGACGGCGCCTTTGGGCACTCACAACGCCCTGCTGTCGGCCCGCGCCCGGACGCATTTCGTCAACGATTTCGCGGGACCGCTCTCCATCAAGTCCGTGGTGGAAGGCGCGGTCGCCTGGAAGAGCGGCGGCCGCGAGCTGGTAGTGGATCGCGATTCGTTCCTGGTCCTCAATCATGGCGAGCCCTACTCGATGGCGATCGAATCCCGGCCGCCGGTAGCTACGTTGTGCGTCTTCTTTCAGGAGGGGTTCGTGGAATCGGTGCACGGGTCCCTGGCGGGCGACGCCGTCGATTCCGAACCCGCGCCGGCCCGATTCCTGGGCCGCCTGCATGCTCGGGACAGCCGGATACTGCCGCGTATGCAAGCCATTGCCGGTGTGAGTAATGGCGCCGGCGAGCCCGGCCAACTCTGGCTCGACGAGCAGTACCTGGAGCTGGCCCGCGATCTCCTCCTCCTGAACCGCGACTTGGGCCAGCGCATGCGTCTCATGCCCGCGCGCCGTCCGGCCACCCGCGAGGAGCTGTTCCGGCGCGTCCGCAGGGGCCAGGAGATTCTCCACGCCGACCCCGCGAACGACTGGGGTCTCGCCGAGATCGCGCGGGCGTCGTATCTTTCGCCGTATCACTTCCAGCGGGCGTTCACCCGCGCCTTCGGCAAGAGCCCGCACCAGTACCGCAACGGGCTGCGGCTGGCGCGCGCCCGGCGGCTGCTGGAATCCACGCGGATGACCGTCACCGAGATCTGCGGGGCGGTGGGGTTCGAAAGCGCGCCGTCGTTTAGTACGCTCTACCGCCAATCGTTCGGCGAGCCGCCCTCGGCCACTCGGAAATTAAGCAATTCTCGATAAGACTGATCGGCCGTGGGTCCGCCATACTGCCTGCATGACACTGATTTCAGTCCTAACCTTGATGTTCGCTCAAGCTTCCGCGGATCGCGACGCGCAGCTCTTCGACGCGATACGCAAAGGCGATACCGCCCAGGTGCGCGCGCTGTTGGCCGAGGACCCGCAGCTTTCCGGCGCTCGGAACAAGGACGGCGCCACGGCGGTTCTCTGGGCCGCCTACACGCGGCATCCCGAGATGGCGCAGTTGGTCTTGGGCGCGCGCGAGCCGGATTTCCACGAGGCCTGCGCGCTGGGGCGCCGCGAGCGAGTGGTGCAGCTCCTGGCGCAGGATCCCCAGATCGTGAAGGCCAATTCCCGGGATGGATTCAGCAGCCTCGGCCTGGCAGTCTTCTTCGGACACCTGGAGATCGCGCGATTGCTGGTCGAAGCGGGAGCGGACGTGAACCGGCCGTCGGACAACTCCTTCCGCGTGGCGCCGCTGCACTCGGCCGTGGAGAGTGGGAGCGTTCCTCTGCTGGATCTGCTACTGGCGCACGGCGCCAAACCCGACCAGGTGGAGTTTCTGGAGGCGACGCCGTTGCACTCGGCGGCCGCGCGCGGCAACCGCGAGATGGTGGAGAAGTTGGTGGCCGCGGGAGCCGACCGCCATCGCAAGACCAAGGACGGGAAGACGGCCGCCGACCTGGCGCGGCAGTACGGCCACCCGGAGATCGCGGCGGAGTTGGAAAAGTAGCGCCGGGCTAAAAGCCCGGCAAGTGACAGGCGACAAAAAACGATCGCCTGTCCCACCGCTGAGTCGTCAGAATTCGATGCGCAGGTTCATCTGAAGCTGGCGCGCTCCGTTGGCCTGGGAAGTCACCGCTCCGAAGTTGGTGGCGGTCGGGCCTAACACCGGCGCTCCGAATTGCACGTGATTCGTCAGGTTCAGGCCATCGATCCCGAAGTTCAGGTTCAGCCGCTCATACAGCGTGAACCTGCGATAGAGCTTCACATCCCACTGGCGTATGGGGTCCGCGCGCAGGGCGTTGACATATTGCGGAAACTCGCGAATTTGATAACTGCCGGGCTGCAAGGCCGAGCGCCCTTCAAATCCGATAAATCCGGACGGAATCGGGCCTGAGGCCAAGTCCGAGGGGTTGAAAACGGGGCTGTAGACCGCGGCGGTGCTGTACTCCTGCCGCGAATTGGCCGAGTGAGTGGCGCCTTCGGCGAGCGCCTGGACCACCTGGTCTACCGTGCCGGAGTAAAACAGATTACCCCAACTGACCGGAGCACCCGTCTGGTACTGGTAAATCCAACTCACTTGCCAGCCGCCGACCACGTGCTGGACGGGGCCGTGAGTCAGCCACTGGCGGCCCTTGCCGAAAGGCAGCTCCCAAACCGCGTTCCATACCAACCGGTTGGGGCGCGTATTCGGATTGAGCTCCCAGGAAAGCGATTGGTCGAAGGAATTAGGCTGCCACTGCTGCCGGCCGAAAGCCCGAGTGTAAGTGAAGGACGACAGGATGCCGTGGGAAAAGCGCTTGGTGTAGAGAAGCTGCATATCGTGGTACCACGACTTAGCCCGGACGGCTCCCGCTTCGGTAAGTCCGGCGCCGGCGTTCAGGTTGGCGCGCAGCAACTGCTGCGTCTGCAGGGTCTTCGACGTGAACCAGGAAATCGAGTTGAGGTAATTGTAGAGCGCCGGGTTGGATTGCTGCAGGCTGGTCAGGTTGCCGATGTAAAATGGGTTCGTTACATTCGCCGTCATGGCCGCTTGGTTAGCGGCATCGTAGCTATTACCATAGGCCCAATACTGCGCGGGCAGGTAGCTCTGACTCAAATTGAACGGGTAAGTGGAGTAAGAACCGTTGTAAGAGACGTCCAGAACCTGGTTGCGGAAGATTTCCCTCTGGACGCTGAATTTCCAGCGCTGCGAAATCGACGGAGAGTAGTCGCGGGGATAGTAAGTGAAACCCTGGCCGTCCAGCGTGTCGGGGCCGAAGGAATTGCCGAAGGGTTGGATGAGGTGAGTTCCACCCGCCAGCAGCGGGAAGGGGTTGCCGATGGGAGTAGTGGTCGAAAGGCCGGTGTTCGCGCCCACGCCGCAGCAGAAGGTGAGACCGTTGTCGCTCGAAACCTGGGTTGTGGTGGTCTGGCTGTAGCCGTTCTGCCCGGGACGGCTGTTGAAGGCGTTGAATGTATCGGAATACCAGCCGTAACCGGCACGCAGCACGGTCTTAGCGTCCCACGAGTACACCGCACTGACGTTGGGCAGGAAGCGATTCGTGCCATCCGTCCAGTTATTGTAGTTCTTACCCAGAAAATTCACGCCGCCCGCGACCAAGAACTGACTGGCAGGCAACTGAGGAATCGGATTGGCCGCGTAGGCCGCCTGAACGGCTTGCGCGTAGGGCGGTACGTAGCCGGCATTGTATCCGCCGGCCAGCCCGCGATTGAAGCGCTCGGAAATGCCGCCCTCCCGCTCGAATCGCAATCCGAACCCGAAGCGCAGCTTGCTGGTGACGCGGTAATCGTCCTGAATGTATGCGGAGTGGTAGCGGGTGGTGTAGTATCCCGTGTCGTTTATGCTGGCCTGGATGGTGCTGGGAAGGCCCAGCTCGAAGGCTGCCCATGCGAGACCGATGTTGGTGGTCTGGCTGCCCGGGGTATTGTCGGCCTGCTTCAGGTAGTTGTTGTCAAAGCTGAAGTAACCGGCAGGATACCCTCCGGGAACCGGGGCCGCATACCAGTAACGGCGTTCATCGGCGCCATATTTCAGCGTGTGCGATCTCCAGATGGTAGTCATCTTCGCGGTGAGTTGGGCGGTAGTGCCGATCTGAGACAGGCCGGGATAGGTCAGCCCGCCATTATTGACGGTATAAGTGTTGACCAGCACGGCGGGAAGNNGTAACCTCCCAACTGATCCTGGTAGGTGGCAGGAAATCCGGCCTCCTTGGCGCTGCCGGTGGAGATGATGGGTTTTACGTTGCCTTCACCATACTGGGTCACGCTCACTCCGGCGTCGAGAACGTTGTTGGAATTGAAGGTGTACAGGAAGTCGCCGCTGCCGCCCTTGTTCTGCCGCACCAGGCCGTTGGACTGCAGGCCCGCCAGCGGAGTGGTGTGGCCCCAGTCATAGGCATCCTGGTGCCGATGATTCCAGTACCACTTCCCATTGATCCGCATCTTGTCGTTGACCACGTAGTCATAGCGGTTCACGATCGAGTTGAAGTAATCGTTATAGGGTTGGTCCCCATCGTAGTAATTGTTGGTGCCGTCGGGCTGCACATAACCGGCCGGATTGTTGGGCAGCGGGTACTCCTGCGTGTAAAACTTGTAGATGGGATTGGCGGAGATGAAGTTCTGGGGAACGATGTTACCAGGGAAGGGCGTGCGCGTAACATGGCCATTCACCAGGCTTCCCGAACGCGGATCGTAAACGATATAGTTGCTGGCGTTGGGCACGGAGAGAAGCGCCGAAAAATCGCCCGTCCGTTCCGCGGCGGTCGGCATGGTGAAGATGGGGGTATTGGGATTGGCCTGAATGTTGGTGATCTTGTCGTATTCGAAATAGAAGAACAGCTTGTTCTTGCCGTTATAAAGTTTGGGGATGCGCACGGGACCGCCGATATCGAAGCCCGGCTGGCTCAGCTTACCGGACGATTGTTCGGGCGTGCCCGGGGCGATGGTGCCCTTGGCGATGCCCGCCTTGTAGTTTTCACGGGTGAAGAACGGCGTGGCGTTCCAGCGGTAATTCTGAGCCTGGTCGAATCCTGAGCCATGGTAGGTATTGGTGCCGCCCTTGGTGGTGGCGCTCACAAAGATGCCGCCGGTATGGCCGAGCGAAGCGTCGAAAGGAGAGGTCTCGACGCGCATTTCGCCGACCGCTTGCGAGGAGGGCACAAAGCCCGCGCGTCCGCCGTTGGTCCCGGTCACGGGCGCTCCGTCGAGGAGGAACTCGTCGCCCGCGATGATGCCCTGCCCCGCCACCAAGCCGTATCCCCCGTAACTCGCGGTTCCGGCATTATCGAAAACGCGCGCGATGCCTGGCGCGCCTTGGAAGATTACTCCCGGGGTGATGGCCTGCAGGGAAAACGGATTCATGGTGGTATAGGGCAACTGCGCGATCTCGCGGTCGTCCAGCACGCGGTCGCCGCCGGCCGACGTGGTGTCCAGGAGCGGCGATTCGGCCGTGACCTCGACCGACTGGTTGGTTTGGCCGACTTCCAGCTTGAGATCGATCGACAGGCGGTCTCCGGTTTCGAGGGCGATTCCGGAACGGACCATGGTTTTGAATCCGGCCACTTCCGCCGAGACGGAGTAAGTTCCCGGGTCGAGGAAGTTGGCTTCGTAGTAGCCCGTCTGATTGCTGACAACCTTGCTTGCGACGCCGGTGAGCACGTCTTTGACGGTGACGGCCGCTCCGGGAATCACGGCGTTTTGGGCATCTATGATTCTCCCCGTGATGCTGCCGCGCGAGCCTTGCGCGAAGCAAACAGGGGCGAGAGAAAGGGCAATCAGCACTATGGCGCCGATACGCGCGGCATGCAAACGAGGCATGAGACCCTCCTGATTGGGGACCAGTATACACCCAATCCACCCACATCCGCCGCGAGGAGCGGAACCAAGCAGGAACCAGGCGGGAAAAGACCAAGCTCACCACGGAGCCGCGGAGAAGCGGAGACAAGCGCGGAGAAAAGAAGGAGAGGAGGGCCCCCCTTGCGCCACGAGGCGGGCAAGGATTTTCGCGCCGCCTCAATCGACTTTGATGAGATCGAACAACTGGTCTTCGCCGATCACCGGGATTCCCAGCTCGCGCGCCTTGTCCAGCTTGGAGCCCGCATCCTCGCCGGCCACCACGTAGTTGGTCTTCTTGCTCACCGAGCCGCTCACCTTCCCGCCGGCGACTTCGATCAGGCGCCGGGCGTCTTCGCGGGACATGTTGGGCAGCGTGCCGGTCAGCACGAACGTCATGCCCTTCAAAGGCCCGTACTTGGGCCGCGTGGATTCATAGGTGAATTGCAGGCCCGCGGCGCGCAGCCGCTCCACCAGCTCGCGGTTCCGCGGCTCGCGGAAGAACTGGAACACGCTCTCGGCCACCTTGGGCCCCACCTCTTCGGCCTGCTGCAACTCCTCGAGCGATGCCGCGGCAATAGCGTCCATGCTGCCGAATGCCTCCGCCAGAAACACCGCGGTGCGCTCCCCCACGAAGCGGATTCCGAGCGCGGTCAGCACGCGGGGCAAGCGGTTCTTCTTGGAGTTTTCGATATTGCGCACAATGTTGCCGGCGGACTTCTTCCCCATGCGCTCGAGCGCCATGAGCGCGTCGACGGTGAGCCCGTACAAGTCCGCCACGCTCGGGACCATTCCGCGGTCCACCAGTTGATCGACCAGCGCATCGCCCACGCCATCGATATTCATGACGTGGCGCGATGCGAAATGCAGGATGGACTCCTTGAGCCGCGCCGAGCAGTTGGTGTTGATGCAACGGCTGGCGGCTTCGCCTTCCTCGCGCACAATCTTGCCGCCGCAGACAGGGCACTCGGCAGGCATGCGGAATTTCTTGCGGTAGGAGCCTTGCGCGTGCACCCGCACCACCTTGGGGATCACGTCGCCGGAGCGCTCGATCACCACGTCGTCGCCGATCTCGAGACCGAGCCGCTCGATTTCGTCTTCGTTGTGCAGCGTGGCGCGCGCCACGGTCACGCCGCCGACCTCCACGGGCTTCAGGTGCGCCACGGGCGTCAGGGCGCCGGTGCGGCCCACCTGCACTTCGATGCCCTCGACGGTGGTCACCGCCTGGCGCGCGGGGTACTTGTAAGCGATGGCCCAGCGCGGCGCTTTGGCGGTGAAGCCGAGCCGCCGCTGCTGCTCCACGGAGTCGACCTTCACCACCACGCCATCGATTTCGTAGGGCAGTTGTTCGCGCCGCGCCTCCCACTCGGCGCAGAAGGCCAGCACCTGCTCCACTCCATCGCAGATCTGGCGATAGGGATTCACCTTGAAGCCCATGCGCGCCATCTCTTCGAGCGATTGCCAGTGGCTCGCCACCGCGGGCCGGCCGTCGGCGAGCAGGAAATAGGTGTAATAGTCCAGGCGCCTGGAGGCCGTGATCTGCGGCTCGAGCAGGCGCAGCGAGCCGGCGGCGGCGTTGCGCGGATTGGCGAAGCGGGAGAGGCCGCGCTCGTCGCGTTCGGCGTTCAACCGTTCGAACGCGCGGCGGTTCATGACGGTTTCGCCGCGCACTTCGAAGGCTTCAATGAAGACTTCGAGGGCGGTCTTGACGCGCAGGGGAAGGGAGCGGATGGTGCGCGCGTTCTCGGTGACATCCTCGCCTACCAGGCCATCGCCGCGGGTCACCGCCTGGACGAACTGGCCGTTGCGGTAGTGCGCCGCCATGGAGAGGCCGTCCATTTTCAACTCGGTGACGTAGCGGTAGGGCTCACCCGCCAGCAGGTCGCGCACGCGGCGGTCGAAGTCGCGCAGTTCGGCTTCGTTCAAGGCGTTGTCCAGGCTGAGCATCTGCCCGCTGTGGGGGACCTTGACGAAGCCCTCGCGGGGCTTGCCTCCGACGCGCTGCGTGGGCGAATCGGGGGCGGCCAGTTCCGGATGATGCGCCTCCAGATCCTGCAGCCTGCGCATGAGCGCGTCGTATTCGGCGTCGGAGATCTCGGGCTGGTCGAGAACGTAGTACAGGTGCTCGTGGCGGCGCAGGTCTTCGCGGAGGGTTTGGATTTCGGCAGCGGGATCTTTCATCGGCCTCTCATCTATAATCTAACCAGGAACGCGGAGACAACCAATCACAGCCTACAAGAATACCGTCCTGATCTACAATCCCCGTGCGGGCAGATTCGGACGGAAGGGAAACTCGCTCGTCGAGCGGGCGGCGCAACTCCTGACGAAAAACGGCCACCACGTAAGCGTGGCCCCCACCACGGGCCCGGGGACCGCGGGTGCGATGGCGCGCGCGTGGATCGGCCGCGGCGCCGGCCTGGTGGTGGCCGCGGGCGGCGACGGCACGATCAACGAAGTGATCGAAGGCATGGTGCATTCCGAGGTGCCGCTGGCCATTCTACCCGGCGGCACGGCCAACGTGCTGGCTACCGAGCTGAAGCTGGGGACCAACCTGGAGCGCGTGGTGGAGCGCCTGCCGGAATTTTGCCCGCGGCGCATTTCGGTGGGCCACCTGACGTGCGACGGGGGGCGCGTTTCGCGGCATTTCCTGCTGATGGCCGGCATGGGGGTGGACGCCCACATTGTGCACCACGTGAACGACGCCATCAAATCGCGGACCGGCAAGCTGGCGTACTGGCTGGCGGGCTGGAGCCTGTTCGGGCGGCGTCTGGCGCAGATCGAAG
>OMOG01000090.1:3245-22725 GCA_900290305.1 Candidatus Sulfopaludibacter sp. SbA4 | reverse complement strand
TTCGCGCTGGCGAGCAAGGTGCGGAATTACGGCGGCGATTTCGAGATCGCGCGGAGTGTGAGTTTGCTGGATGACGAGTTCGAGGTGGTGCTGTTCGAGGGGCGGGTGTCGCTTCGGTATGTGAAGTACTTTGCGGGCATGGCGGCGGGGCGATTGAGCGGGATGGAGGGAGTCACGATCCTGCGGACCGACCGGGTGGTGGTGACGACTGTGGAGCAGGGCCCCGCGTACGCGCAGATCGACGGCGAGTTCGCGGGGCATTTGCCGGCGGAGGTGCGGATTGTGCCGCGGGCGCTGACGGTGTTGATGCCGGGGGAGTATGGGGGCGGCGCCGGCCACGTTATGGCACAATAGGGCCATATGCATCGCACGACCGTCATGATTCCTCCGGAACTGAAGCGCCGGGCCTCGGAGCAGGCGAAGTTACAGGACGTCTCCCTTGGCGAGTTCATGCGGCGTGCGCTCGAAGCGGCGGTAAAACAAAACGGCAAGCCCCGGGCGGGCGACGATCCTCTGCTCCGCGACGCAGCCGTGTTTCGGGGCAGGACGCCGCGCGATTTGTCTACTCATCACGATGCATACCTCTACGGCAAGCGGCGTCTTCGTTGACACCGGAGCCTTTCTCGCAAGGTGGCTCCCTCGGGACGCAAATCACAGCAAGGCGGCAGCGGTATGGAGCCGAATTGCGGGCCGCCGCCTGTTCACGAGCAATCACATCGTAGATGAAACGCTAACGCTTCTCGCGCGAAGGGCGAGCTACCCCTTCGCGCGGGAGAAGGCGGAATCCATATTTGCTTCGAGTGCGCTCGAAATACTCTACAGTACGAGGGCGGACGAGTTGGAGGCGCTGACCGTCTTCGGCAAGTACGCCGACCAGCAGGTCAGTTTCACCGACTGCGTTTCCTTTGTTCTGATGAAGCGCCACCGCATCGACACGGCGTTCACCTTCGACCGGCACTTTGGGCTCGCTGGATGGCGGTGCATTCCATGAAGCGGGTCTCGCACCGGAAGTTGTCGCCTCCGAATGTAAAGTACTCTGGAGACATGGCGGCTGGCCGGTTGAGCGGGAAGAAGACTGTGATGAACCTGCCTGCCGACTGCGGCGTGGTGTCCCACGTCGAACACCGCCTGCGTACGCGCAGATCGGGGGCGAGTTTGCGGAGCACCTGGCGCCGGAGATACCGAGGCTTTATGCCGCGGCGAAGCGACGCCCTAAGTAACGGACGGGCCGAATTGCTTAGTTGAAAGCGCCTCGGCTCGGATTTTCCCCTTCACTTAGCGTGAATCTTGAAGCCGGCTTTAGGGTCGATTGTGTTAGTGAGCTCGATCACTTGGTCCCCGTTACTGTCGTAGGTGATCAAATCGATGCTATCGAACGTTACGCCCTCTGCTTCCAAATCATCGTCCGTTTCGGCCTTTCCGCTGGTCAAGCCGAAATCCACAATGATAGATGTGCCATCAAACTTCAGCGTGGCATCAAAGTCCGACTCGGAGTCGCTAAACTCGATCGTCCACGTTGCGGCGCCAGTGAGGTCGACCGTGCAGGTGGCGTCCCGATACTGACCCGGGACAATATCGCCGATTTGGCCGCCGCTCTTTCCCACTCCTTTATGGTGGACGTCAGTCCCAGCGGGCAACGCTTTTCCCGTTTTTGTCAGCATCGATCCCGTGTCCTGGACGATGACATCGGAGTCGCCATTTAATGGCTTTGTGTGATCCTTTTTTTTCTTCTTGGCGGGCACTGCCATGCCTGCCATGGGTAACAACGTGAACAGCAGCGTCATGATTCGGTCCATGGTTATCTCCTCTCAATTTGTCTGGCGGTGTTCGGGGCACCGTCGCAGCNNTTGCTCTTATGCTCCGTCTGTCCGCTCGTATAAGTCACAGTTAAGTCGACGCTTTGGATGTGTTCGCCGTCCACTTGCCAATGATTATCGTCATCGGGCTTGCCGGATTTTCCCTTGTGGCCAACGTGGCCAAAACCTATAACCATATCCTTAGATTTGGCGTCCCACGTCAGCGTTCTGCCATTGCCGAACTTGATCAGCAACGTCAGGGCATTTGTGAGGTGGATCTTGGTATTGGTAGCGTTGTCCAAATAGTAGTCGGGCACGACACCGGGGATGTCCCCGGCATTCTTTCCTACGCCTGTCTCATTGACGTCGATTCCTGGAGCGTCCTTTCCCGTGTGCGATCCCAGGATCGTTCCGGTGTCCTGGACGATGACATCGGAATCGCCATTTAATCCCTGTTTGCCATCCTTTTTCTTCTTCTTGGCGGGCACTGCCATGCCTGCCATGGGTAGCAACGTGAACAGCAGCGGCAATATTCGGTCCATGGTTTTTCTCCTCTCATTATTTAGCGGAAGTTGCCTGCAAAAGGGGCCGTGAAAGCTTTTGGATGTCCGGACGCGACCGATAACGCTGGAAGGCGATGTCCCCCCATTGGTGGCGAACCTCATCCAGCGCCTGGCGCGCCGGCGCGACAGCTTGGGGGTCTACTCGAGCCTTCAGCGCGAGCACGCGCCAGCGGGATTCCGGGTGTGTGGACACCGCAGGCTCGACTTCCTGAAGCAGGTTCAGCGCGCCTGCTGCGTCGCCAGCATCCAGCCGTGCCTGTACCAGCACGAGTCGCGCGCGCAGGAGTTTGGCGACGTTGTCCTGTTTCTCGATGGCTCGCAGCGATTCCTCGCAATTCCGGAGTCCCTCGCGCTTGTCTCCAAGAGCTATCTGCGCTTGCCCCAGGATTCCCTGCAAGGCGGCCGCTTGGGACGGGTTTTGTGCGGCGGCTGCGATCACGCGGCGCGACCCGGCCGCGGCCTCTGCGTAGCGCCCTTCGCTCAGCGCCATCTCAGCCCGAGCCTGCGCGAGATCGAGCCCAATCGATGGGAAGGGACCAGCCTCGGCATCGGCAGCCTCGAACATTTTTCGTGCCTCGCCGTAGTTCCCGAGCATCCACAAAGTGCCGCCAAGTAGAAAGCGCGCGGAACTTCTGGTCCGCGCATCGGAACTGTAGTCGAGATCTTTTTGGTACTCGTTCAGTGCTTCGGGATAGTTCTCATAGGCCGTTTGCAGCGAACCCAGCGATTCGTGGGCTGTAGCCAGGGAACTGCGGTCCCCCACCTTCTCTGCCATCTGCAGGAGGTTCTGAAACGACTCCCGGGCACCCGGAAGGTCTCCCAGGTCGCGCTGCCCGCGGCCCAACAGTAGTAGGCATTGGGAAGTTTCGCGCGCGAACCCGTTGGGCTGGTAGAAGGCTAGTGCCTCACGCGCCTCGCGAGCGGTCTCTTGGGGCCGGCCAAGCCGCGAGTGGAGCGACGCGAGCGAAAGAAGATTCACGGCTACCATGCGCTGCGTGTTGGTGCGGCGCGCGATTTCAAGGGCTTGGTTGTACAGCTTCTCGGCGCCTGGAAAATCCGGCTTCGCTCGGTACGCGTTACCCAGTTGGACGATGCCACCGATTGCGAAATACTCCATCTGGTTGGCCTGAGCGGTGTCGAGCGCCTCGCGGGCGTATTGCTCGGCGTGCTGAGTATCGCCCGATTCGTAGTAATAGTTCGAGAGGTCGAGCTTGGCACGGATTTCCTGGTGAGCATTGCCGGACAAGCGGGCCATTTCGATGGCCTTTCCGAGCAGCCTGACGGCCTCATCGGGCTTGCCTCGGTGGCGAGCGGCAACACCCTGCCGATAGGCAACCTCGGTCCGGCCCTCCAAATTGCTGGTCAGCTCGTAGAGCTGTTCCGCCTGATGGAAGGCCGCATCGGAGTTCGCCGCATCCGAACGGCGGTCGTACAGAACCGCCAGACGCAACCAGGCCGCGGGATTGTGCGAAGGTCCTTCCGCGACGCGGCGATAGCACGCGATCGCATCTTCGGGTTGCGAGGCATTCTCGTAGGCGCGGCCGAGATCCAGGTCAACATCGCTGTCTTGGGGCGCGGTCTCGTGCATCTGGCGATACGTCTCGACTGCCGCGGCGAATTTCTTCGTTACGGTTCGACGCACGGCTTCTATCTGGAGCCGGTCGAATGTGGACAGTCCCGAGAGGTCTTCTCCCAGCGCGGCCAGCATCTCCTGGCTGGCCTTGTCCGATACTTCGAGTCCAGCCCAGGCTTCGGCAAGCCGCGCGTGTGCCAGTCCGAAGTGCGGTGCGACGCGTACGGCCTCCGCCAAAGCCTTGGTGGCTGCAAAATAAGCCCCCGCATGGATGTCGTCAACGCCTTTTTGGTAAAGCATCGCGGCTTCCGAGGACGGCTGACTTCGCGCACGCCTCCACGCCCGCCACCCCACCCAGCCTGCAATCACAGCCAAGACTGTTAGAGCCGCGGCCAGCCACCGCCGCCGCGTCATCGCCGGCAACGACACCGTGACCGACGACGCCTCCCCTCGCAGCGCCGCAATAAAGTCCGCCGGCCGCCCAAACCGCCGCATGCGGTCGCCATCCAGCGCCCGCAGGATGGCCCGCTCCCACTTCGGGTCGAGACCGGGAGCCAGTGTCCGCGGCGAAGGCACGGGCACCTTCGACCGGAGGATAGCGCCCGCAAGCGGCGTATCGGACGAAAACGGAAGCGCGCCCGCCACCATCTTGTACGCCACCATGCCCAGGGCGTAGACATCGGAGGCGGCCGAGGCGCTCTGGCCGGCCAGCAACTCGGGCGCCATGTAGTCCAGCGTGCCGGCCACACCTTCGGTCTTGGTGGCGGTGGTCTCGCCCGAGGGAACGAAACTGCGGGCCAGGCCGAAATCCGTGACCACCGCGCGCACGCCCTCCGCCGATTCCACCAGCATCACATTGGACGGCTTGAAATCGCGGTGGATCACGCCCGCGCGGTGCGCGGCTTCCAGGGCATCCGCCATCTGCTGCAGCAGCGGCAGAGCGGCCTCGCAGGAGATGCGGCCCTCGCGCTCGAGCTTTGCCGCCAGCGTCTCGCCAGGCAGGAACTCCATGGTGAGGAAGAGCGTCGTGTCCGGCGACGACCCGTCGGCCGGATGCCGCGCGAGGTCGTGCACGTTGCACACGTTGGGGTGCGAGATCTTGCGCGAAAGCTGGATCTCCTGCTTGAAGCGGGCGATCATGCGCGCGTCGGCGGCGATGGCGGGAAGCAGTGTCTTCAGCGCCACGCGTTCCTTCAGGTCCTGGTCCTCGGCTTCATAGACCTCGCCCATCCCGCCGCGATTGAGGAAGCGGACGATGCGATAACGGCCGGAGACAATCTGCCCCTCGGCAAACACGGATGCACCGGCCCGCGAGGGAGGCGTCAGCGGCGGGCGGTCGAGGAGGCCGCTGCGCTCGTGCTCTTGCACCATGCGGCGGACCTCGGAGTACAACCCGGCGTCGTCACCGCATTGGGCGCGGAGAAACTCCTCCACCTGGGAATCGGGACGGTCGAGGGCCGCATGAAAAATCTCGGTGACCCGGTGCCAGCGCTCCGGCGTCATGCGGGGCTCCTGCCGAACTGGGCCTGCAGCCAGGCGCGCGCGGCGCTCCAGTCGCGCTTCACCGTGCGCACGGAAACTCCCAGCACGGCGCCGGCTTCCTCTTCCGTCAGGCCGCCGAAATACATCATCTCCACCAGGCGGGCGCGGCGGTTGTCCCAATCGGCCAGCTTGGTGAGGGCTTCGTCCAGGACCAGCAACTGGTCGAAGCGTGGGCTGTCCCAGGCCATGAAGTCGTCCAGCACGACCCGCTGTTTGGCGGCGGGGCGTTTGGCGGCGGCGCGCTGGCGTGCATAGTCCACCAGGATGCGCCGCATGACGACGGAGGCGGCGGCGAAGAAGTGGGCGCGGCTGTGCCAGTCCAACGCGTGGTCCTGCATCAGGCGGAGGTAGGCTTCGTGGCACAGGGCGGTGGGCTGGAGGGTGTGGTCGGGGCGTTCCCGCCGCATATAGTGCTGGGCGATGGCGTGGAGGTCGGGGTACACCAGGTCGATAAGGTTCGACTCGGCGTTCCGGTCGCCGCGTTTCAAGGCGGCGAGTAGTCGCGTAATCTCCCCGGCAGATGGCGCCACACTTACTCCTGGTTGTTTGGGTAGATTGTACCGCATGGGAGCGCGCAGGGGAATCGACAATATGACCCGCAATACCTGAATTGCCGGACGTCAGGCGTCGGCGAGCCGTCCGCTTCAAACGGTTGGAACAGGCTTTCGAGACTGTGGAGCGTTGCGGGCCAGAGCCGCAACCCGCCATTTCCCACACTCCGCCAGCCGATGTGGCGCGGGGGGTGCCCTCTGGGCCCGTGCCTGCCGTGTCGAGACTCGTCTCGACACGCTTTCGCGGTTGTGACATAGTGTCATGAGCGCCCGACCCAGAGGGTACCCACAGGCAAGAATGCCTGTGCTACTCGTACTTCAGGCCGTAACCGACTTTAAACAGCGGGTCGTAAGTCGCACTATTCACATTTACCGGCAACTGCGCCATCGATCGCGGCCAGGAGTAGGAGAGCTTGCCCGTCGGCCGATAGTCTCCGAACAGCACGTCGGCAACGCCTTGCCCTTCGGTCCCCGGCAGCCAGGCCGCCAGCACCGCGTCCGCAGCGTCGAGAACTTCGCCCAGAATCAAGGGCCGGCCGGAGATCAGGATCACCACTACGGGAATCCCCGCGCTCTTCATATTGTGGAACGCGTCGAGATCTTCCTTGGCCAGGGCAAGGTCGGCCCGGTCGCCGTTGCCTTCGGCGTAGGGGCGCTCGCCGATCACCAGGACTCCCACCGTGGCGCCCGCGGCCCCGGCGCCATCCTTGGAGAAAGTCACTTGCGCGCCTTTGCCGACCGTGTTGCGGATGGCCGCCAGGATAGTGGTTCCACCCGGAGTCACATCGCCGCTGGTTCCCTGCCAGGAGATGGTCCATCCGCCGCACTGGTTGCCCAGGTCGTCGGCGCTCTTGCCGCCGACGTGGATGCGCGCCGCGCCCTTGGAGACGGGCAGCGTCTTGCGGTCGTTCTTCAGCAGCACGAGCGACTCGCGAACCGCCTGGCGCGCCACCTGCCGGTGCTCGGGCGACCCGAAGGTCTTCTGCACGCCGCGGTCGGCCAGTTGCGAGCGGCCCTGGTCCATCATCCCCATGGCGAACTTCACGCGCAGGATCCGCGTGACCGCATCGTCGATCCGCGCCAGCGGCACTTTGCCTTCATCCACCAGCGCCTTCAGGTCCGTGATGTATTCGCGGTAGCGCGTGGGCACCATCGCCATATCCATTCCGGCGTTGATCGAGATGCCGATGGCCTCCTTGTAATCGCGGGTCATCTGGTCGATGGCGTTGTAGTCGGAAATGAGGAAGCCCTGGAAGCCCAGCTCCTGCTTGAGAATTTCCGTCAACAGGTGCTTGCTGGCCGAGGATTTCACGCCGTTCCAACTGCTGTAGGAGGGCATGATGGTGCCGACGCCGGCTTGGATGGCGGCGATGTATCCGGGCAGGTGGATTCTGCGCAGGGTTGTCTCGTCGACGCGCGTATCGCCCTGGTCGAGACCGCGCCCGCCCCGCGCGGAGCCGAACGCCGTGCCGCCATCGCCGATGAAGTGCTTGGCGCAGGCGAGCACGGCTAGCGGGTTGGCCAGGTCAGTGCCCTGGAAGCCGCGGACGGCCGGGCCGGCCAGTTCCGCGACCACCTTCGGATCTTCCGAAAAGCCCTCGTAGGTTCGGCCCCAGCGGATGTCCTGCGGCACGGTCACGCAGGGCGCGAAGGCCCACTGTATACCGCTGGCGCGGACCTCTTCGGCGGTGATGCGCTCCACCTTCTCCACCAGCGCGGGATTGCGAGTGCAGCCCAGGCCGATGTGGTGCGGGAAGATGACGGCGCCGAGCACGTTGTTGTGGCCGTGCACCGCGTCGATACCGTAGAGGATGGGGATGCGGAGGCGGGTCTTGGTGCTGTGCTGCTGGATGCGGTCGTAGAGGTCGGTCCAGGCCTTGAGGCTGTTGCCTTCCTTGGGGTCGGAGTTGCCGCCGCTCAGGACGGAGCCGATGAAGAGGTTCTCGAGATCGGCCGGATCCTTCAAGGCGTCCTGTTCGGGTTGGGTCATCTGCCCGATCTTCTCTTCCAGGGTCATGCGGGCCAGCAGCGGCTTGACCTGCGGATCGAAGGAGGAAAGCGGCTTGGGCGCCGATTGAGCAAGAGCCATGAGAAAGGCACCGAGGCCTGCGACAGCCAGCATTGCGAGGCGAAGTTTCATTGAGAAGGTTCCTTTTTGGGCTACCGATAGGGTTTTAGCACGTTTCACGGCTCGACCAAAACCGGTGTCTGGCGGGCATGGATTGCTATGCTTGTTTTGCTTGCTTTCTTAGATCATACATAGTATGATGTTTCTGGGAGGATATTGAAATGGAGACCCAGACCAAGCGCGTGAGGGATTACACCCTCAGGGAGTACATCGAGCCGGCTCGCCGGCGCGGCGATGTGACCGTCAAGGTGGTTGCCGGCGAAGTTCAAAAAGGGGTCCAGCTCAGCAATCGGGTACCGCTGGTTTGCCAGGCGCTGAGGTCGCGTAAGTTCCTCGAGGAGAATGGCTTGATTCTGGAGAAATGGGAGGGGCCGCCATCCGGGATGAGTACGACCGTGACCTTCATTTACCGGCTTCGCGACCGCGCTGCCGAGCCAGGCCGGCAACCGGCCGAAGACCCATTGATGCGACTCTGGGGCATTGGGAAGGAAGTGTTTCAGGGTCTCGGCGGAGGCGAAGAGTTCATCCGCCGCGAGCGGGAACATTTCCATGACGCGGATGGTGGCGAGGACGCGTGAGCCGCATCTACTGGGACACCATGCTCTTCGTGTACCTGCTGGAGTCTCACGCGGAGCATGGGGCTCGCGTGCGGAAGATCCGGACCTCCATGCTGGAACGCGGGGACACGCTGTGCACCAGCGTGTTCACCATCGGCGAGGTGCTCACGGGACCGTATAAGCGGGGCGCCTTGGAGGTGGTTGCGCAAGTCCGGGAGGCGCTCCGCCCGCCCCAGGTCGAACTGCTTCCGTTCGACGAGACCACAGCAGATACCTACGCGCGGATTCGCGGAACTCACCGCGTATCGCCGGCCGACGCCATCCACGTGGCGAGCGCCGCGCACCACGGGGTCGATCTTTTCCTCACCAACGACCACCGCTTGCAGGGCCTGGTGATCCCCGGAATCGACTTCATTGCCGGGATGGACGTAAGCCTGTTCTGAGCGATTTGAGCGCGGCCCGCCGCCTCACTCGTCCTCGTCCGTGCCGTCGGCCGCCGGCATCGGCAGTTCCCCTACCCGGAGGATGGCGAGCGACACCAGCAGGCTCAAGAGTCCCGCGAACTCCTTGGCGGGAATCCCCTCGGGGATCAGGCCGCCGCTTCTGGCCCGTTCGAAATGCTCGCGCCATGTCCGGATTCCGTCGCATTCGGAAAGCACTTGCGTCACCCATCCCTCGCATCGAAACGAGCTGCGGAACGGCGACTGCGACTTCAGCATGAACTCCTCCATGTGAAACCGTCCCTCGCGCATCCGGCTGACGGTGTGCAGCGAGCAATCCGGCGCCAAGGACGGACGGCAGTTCAACAGCATCTCGTGGCCATCAGCGCACGAAACCGCTTTCTGCCACTCCAACTGCCACTCGAGGTGCCTGCCGGTGTATCCCTTCCCCGAAAGGGCGCGCCCCGTGAGGGGCGGCCGCGGAGTTTCGTGCCTCTCGATGAGGAGGGTTCCGTATACCAGGTACGTGGTTTTGGTTTCCTCCCATAGCTCCAGGAAATTGCGGCCCTCCCGATCGGTGGCTTTGCGGACCATGGCGTCGGCCAGAAACTCGGCGGGCGGGCGGATGCTGTGAGCGCCCATCAGCACGTCGAATTCGGCTTGCCGCGGCCCCAGCCACTTGCGAACCCGCTGCTCGAAGGATTCGTTTTCCCGATCGGTCGCCAGTTGCAGGGAATAGAATCGTCCTCCGGGCCGCAGCATTGCGGGCAGACCCTCGACCGCCCGGCGGATAATCTGTTCGCCGTCCTCGCCCGCATCGCGGTACAGGAACTTCGATTTTTTCGCCGGCACGTAGGGAGGATGGATGGTGATCCGGTCGAAGGTCAGTCCCTCCACCGGGGCGTACAGGTCGCCCTCGAGTACCGTCATGTTGTCGAGGCCCGCGAGGCGGCGATTGATTTCGGCGAACCGCACCGCGCGTGCCGTGATGTCGGTTGCCCAGACATGGCGTGCCTGACGAGTACCCATCAAGGCGGCAATCCCGGTCCCCGTGCCGACATCCAGCATGGCATCGCACGGCGTATCCGGCAAGCTCTCCAGAAACCGGCGCGTGGTGTCGAGAATGGCGGGGTAGACCACGTCGGGCGGCAGCTCGGACTTCGTGCCGTCGGGCGCGCGCTCGCCGCGGTCGCACACCGTCAGGAACCCCCGCGCCATCAGGATGGCCGCCGAGGCGTATAGCATTCCCGGCCGCTCCGGGTCGCGCACTACCAGGTCGAGTGACTCCAGCAGCGGCAGCGCGCCCGAGGGCAGCAGGCGGGCCGCGACCTCTTCCTCCACCAGGGCGCAATCGAAGAAGAGGCGGATCAGCGCGTCCAACGGCTGTTCCATGTGGCGGGCCTTGGGCGAAGTGGAGGAATACTCCAGCAGATTTTCGACGTTCACCCGCTTGCAGATACCTTCGCCGGTGTATCCGGACTCCTGAAGCAGGCGGCGCAGGGCCGCGAACTCCTCGCTGGTCCCGAGACGCGGCAGCGTTTGATGCCAGGGATAGGCAACGGTCTGGGTGGGAGACATAGCCAGTACTGCTATGTCGGAGGAAACTCGTCGTCCAGAAGCATTTCCAAGGTGAACGGGCAGACCTCGGGGAACTCCGCCGTGGCAATGCCCGTTTCGATGGATGCCACCTTGACCGCGTCCGGATAGCACTCCGTGAGCATCTCGGGAAGTTGCGGCCGCAGGCTGGGGCTCTCGCGAACCACGCGCCTGATCTTGACGCGCTGCTTGGCGATGCTCGCCAGCCAGCTCCTGCTTCGCTTTGCTGGCTGCTTTTCGTATTTCAAGAGGTGCATCAGGATCTGGATCACAGCACTTTCCAGCACTCTGCGCCGGCTTTTGCCCAAGTCTTCAATCTCCTCCGCGATGTGCTCGAGATCGGCCTCATCGAACTGGCCTGAACGAAGGAGCTCGGCATTCCGGAAGCTCCACTCGGAGAAATCCGTATCGTAAAGTTCGGCCGCCTTCATACCGTCTATTATGCCTTACCTTGGACACACCGCCCCAGTTCTGGTACTGTGATTCCAAATGAAGCGACTGCAGCCGGTCATCTGGACGAAGGGGACGTTCCTGAGCCCGCAGTATCTGCAGCTCCAGGACCGCTTCCTCGAAAATCTCCTGCAGTTCCACCTGGAGAGCCTTTCGTTTTGCCCGTGGGGCTTCCGCTCCCTCCAGATCAGTCAGGAAACGCTGGCCGCCGGTTCGTTCGGCATCTCCAGCGCCTCGGGGATTCTGCCCGACGGCCTGCTGTTCGACATCCCGGCCTCCGACGGCGCGCCGCCCCCCAAGCTGCTGGCCGATTGCTTCGAGCCCGACCAGACTACCCTGGAACTGTTTCTCGCCGTGCCGCAGTATCGCGAGCGCGGCCTCAACGTGGCCACTTCCGCCCGCCAGGGCGGCGCCCGCTACCGCGCCGAAATCGAGCTGTTCCGCGACGAGAATACGGGCCTCTCGGAAAAGCCCGTGCAGATCGCCCGCAAGAACCTGCGCCTTCTGGTGGAAGGCGATGCGCTGGATGGCTACTCCACCCTGCGGGTAGCGCGCGTTCTCCGCACCGAGGCGGGCATGTTCCAACTGGACCCGCACTTCGTGCCCCCGCTGCTCGACTTCCAGGCGAGCGATTACCTGTCGGCCATCGCGCGGCGCCTGGTGGAGATCCTCAGCGCGCGTTCCAGCGCCATCGCCGGCGTGCGCCGCCAGAAAAACCAGAGCCTGGCCGATTTCACCGCGGCCGATATCGCCAACTTCTGGCTGCTCTACAGCATCAACACCGCATTCCCGGCCTTTCGCCACCTGTTCGAAACGCGCGGCGGCCACCCCGAGGTGCTGTACGCCGCCATGCTCGACCTGGCCGGCGCGCTCACTACATTTTCGACCACCATTCATCCGCGCGACCTGCCCACCTACGAGCACGACGATCTCGGCCGATGCTTCACCGAGCTCGACGAAAAGCTGCGTCTCCTGCTCGAAACCGTGGTGCCCACCAACTTCGTTTCGCTGCTGCTCAAGCCGGTGCAGCCTTCCATCTACGCCACCTCGCTCGACAACGAGAAGTACCTGGTGAACACCAAGATGTACCTGGCGGTGAACGCGGAAACCAGCAAGGCGGATATCGTGGGCAAGGCGCCGTACCTGGTGAAGGTCTGTTCCGCCAGCCACATCGAGCACCTGGTTCGCCAGGCGCTGCCCGGCCTGCCGCTCACCTACGTCGATTCTCCGCCGAGCGTGATTCCCATCAAGCTCAACTACCAGTATTTCAGCGTGAGCCAGTCCGGGCTGTGCTGGGAGGCGATCCAGCGCGCGCGCAACCTGGCGGCCTACGTGCCTGGCGAGCTGCCCAATCCGCAAATGGAGCTGATCATCTTACTGCCGCAGGCTAACTGAAGCCACTATGCGCCCCCAGTCCTCGACTAACTCTGCGGATGACCCCTCCCTTACGGTCGGGGCTCCGATCGGAGCCGGGCCCAAAGGGCACCCCGTGACTCGCCCTTGGCGAGCGAGGGAGCGGTGCCCCTGGCCTCACATCTGGCTTGCCATCCTGTTTGCCGTGGCCCTCGGCAACCAGATCGTTTTCACCGTGGACGTGGTTCGCTCCCTGCGCGGTGAGTATCCATTCCCTCCCATCGGGTTGGGCTCTCCGTGGCCCACCGTGGTGAGCGTGCACCCTCTGGCGAGGCCATCGGGCCTCCGCGGGGGAGATCGCGTGGTCTCGATCGAAGGCCGCCTGCCCCGGGGATTCCAGGACCTGCGGCAGGCTCTTCACGCGAAGAAGCCGGGCCAGACCTTGACCGTGGCCGTGGAGCGCGGCGGCGGGGCGATGGAGTGCCGGATCAAGCTCTGGCCGGGCATGCCGCTGCGCGGCTTTCCCGCGCTCAGCGCATTTCTCCTCATGCCGTGGTTCTGCCTGACCTTGGGTTTCTGGGTGGCCGCTGTCCGGCCGCGCGACCCGCGCGCCTGGATGATGCTGATCATTCTGCTGGGAATGAGCCAGTTGCAGAGATCCGCGATGCTGGATCCCCTGGGCTGGCCCGCGGCGATCGGTCTGCCCTCGGCCGCGTATATCGAGATCATCCTCCCTGCCTGGGCCATCTCGATGATGTTGTTTGGATTGTATTTCCCGCATCGCGGCCGCCTCGACCGAAACCTCCCCTGGGTCAAGTGGATCGCGATCGTTCCCCTGGCGTTCATCGGGCTGTGGGACGCGCTTCGCGCCCTGGGCCGCGCGGTGTCGTACGGCGCATCCTGGGTGCTGCCGCCCAATCCCCTCCCCGAGTGGCTCCAGACCGCCCTCGTCTTCGCCACGGTCAGTCTCTTCTTTGCGGGCATCGGGGAAAAGTACGGCGACCCCTCGTTCGCCCGCGACGACCGCCGCCGTCTGAAGCTGCTCTACTGGGGCTGCACCGCGGCCATGGCGCCCTCCTTCCTGCGCTTTCTCTACGCCTGGATCTTCCTCCAAAGGAATCCCGTCGACGATGCCGCCACCATCTGGACCAACACGGCCGAGCTTCTGTTTCCGCTCACCCTGGCCTACGTCATCGTGGTCCAGCGTGCGCTCGACGTGCGCATGGTGATCCGCCAGGGGGTTCAATATGCATTCGCGCGGCAGGGTGTGCTGGTCATGCAACTCGTGGTGATGGCGGTGATTGCGGGCACCGCATTGAATTATGCGGAATCGCACCGCTTGAATCCGGTCGAACAGTCGCTCCTGGTAGCTTTGGGAGTTGGGACGATCGTCCAGGTGCGCTCCCAGGCCGACCGCGTGCGCCGCTGGGTGGATCGCCGCTTCTTCCGTGAAGCTTTTGACGCCGAGCAGATCCTCGGCGAATTGGGAGAACAGGTGCGCTCCATCTTCGACCGCGACGACTTGCTCCGGACCGTCGCCCGCAAGATCTCCGAATCGCTGCACGTGGAACGCATCGCCGTGCTGTTGCGCGATGGCGCCTTCTTCAGGCCCGCGCTGGCCACCGGCTATCCCGCGGCCGTGGATCTCGCGGTTCCCGCCGATTCGCCGGCCGTGAGCCGCCTGGCGGAGTCGCGCGAGCCAGTGGCCGTGGATGATGCCCATCCCATGGACTCCGCCCTCGATGCCGAACTGCTGCTGCCGCTGGCGTCACGCAAGGAGCTGCTGGGATTCATCAGCCTGGGCCCCAAGAAATCCGAGGCGCCGTACTCGCCGAGCGATGCCAGCCTGCTGCGCACGGTCGCTGCCCAGGCAGGCCTCGCGCTCGAGAACACGCGCCTCTCGGAGGCCTTCGCCGCCGAGGTGGCGCATCGGGAGACGCTGACCCGCGAAATCCAGATCGCGCGCGAAGTGCACCAACGGCTGTTTCCGCAGACCATGCCCGAGGTTCCCGCGCTGGAATATGCGGGGCATTGCCGGCCGGCGCAAGGCGTGGGCGGCGACTATTACGACTTCCTCGCCTTGAGCAGCGGGCGACTGGGCCTCGCCATCGGCGATGTATCGGGCAAGGGCATCCCCGCGGCGCTGCTGATGGCGAGCCTGCAGGCTTCCGTGCGCGGCCAATCGCAAGCCGCTCCGGGAAATGTCGCGGAGCTGATGACCAATGTCAACCGCCTGGTGTGCGACGCCACGCCCGAGAATCGCTACGCCACCTTCTTCTATGCGCAGTTCGATCCGGCCACGCGCACCCTGGTCTATACCAACGGCGGCCACAATCCGCCCATGCTGATCCGCGGCGGCGAAGTGCTGCGCCTCGAGAACGGCGGCCCGCCCGTCGGACTGTTCCGCATCGCGCGCTACCAGCAGGACCAAATCGAATTGCTGACGGGCGATCTGCTGGTGCTATACACGGACGGCATCAGCGAGGCGGAAAATCCATCCGAAGAGGAGTGGGGCGAAGATGCGCTGATCGCCGCGGTCCGCAGGTGCGGGGAGTTGCCGCCTATTGAGATCATCGGTCGCGTGATGCAGGCTGCGGACGCGTTCGCCAACGGGGCGCCGCAGCACGACGACATGACGCTGGTAATCGCGCGGGTGTTCGCGGTTTAGGTTGCAGCGAGGTGCGTATGATGAAGCGACGAGAGTTTCTGATCGGTTCCGGCATCGCGGCCGGAGCCAGCCGTGTGTGGGGGCAACTGCCGAATCACGCCAAGCTGGATCGCATCGCGATCATGAGCCTCTGTTTCAACCCGGTCATCAAGAACGACGCGAACCCGGGCGATCCCAAGCGAACCCTCGAAATTCTGGACCTTCCCGACATGCTCGCCGAGCGCTACGGCGTCCATCACGTGGAGATGCAGCATTCTCACTTTCGCTCGACCGAGCCCGCGTACCTGGAGGAGTTCCGGGGCCGGCTGAAGAAAGCCAAATCGCAGATGAATCAGATCAACCTGGAATTCGGGCCGCTGAACATCTCGTCGCCGGACCCGGTACTCCGCCTGGAGACGATCGACCTGAACAAGCGATGGATCGACCACGCGGTGATGCTCGGCTGTCCGCGCGTCATGGTCAACCAGGGCACGCTTGCGCCTGAAGTGCGCCAAACCGCCATCGAGACATTGAAGACGATCAACGCCTACGCCAAGACGAAGAAGGTCTTCGTGACCATGGAGAATCGCGGTGGCGGTGGGGGCCGAGCAGGCGCCGCAGCCGCCGTCCCGCCGCGCCCATCTCCAAGCTGGGAGGTGGTAGTCGAAGTGATCAAGGCCGCCGGGATTTGGGCCAACCCAGACGTGGGCAATTTCCCGGACGAAGAGGCGCGGGCGGCGGGATTGCGCGCCATGTATCCGATGTCGTCGGGCAGCAGCCACTGCCACTACGACCCGGAGCGGTACAACGAGGCCAACGCCATCCGGATTTCGAAAGAGGCCGGGTACAAAGGACTCTATTCGATCGAGGCCGTAGCTGCCAACGGTCCCGATCCGTACGCGGCGGTGCAGACCATTCTCGACGAGCTGCTCCGTGATATGTAGCGGGCCCCGCTACTTCTTCATCAACAGCAGCATGACGACCAGCCCGAGCAGAAACGCCCCCAGCGAGAAGATCGCGATCAACAGCCAGTTGGTGGAGGAGGGTGCACCAGCGGTCACGGTGGGCTGCGGCATGGAGGGCTGGGGCACCGAAAGCTGCGGCGTTTGCAACTGCGGAATCTGCGGTTGCTGGACATAGACACCCGGCACCGAGGGCAATTGCGGCTGCGGCAAATACACGCCCGGCATCTGCGGTCCCTGCACATTGACCTGCACCGCCGGCGAACCGCCTCCGCCTGGCTGAGCGGGCGACGCCAGTGGCTTCCCGGCCGGCGCTCCGGCGCCGGGACCGGAGATCATCCTGGTATATTCGCTCGGTCCGGCCGGTTCGGCTGGAGGCCCACCTGCGGCTGGCGGCGCCGCGGGCCGGGCGAAGGCCCCGGTAGCGCTGTCGCCGTAGGCGCGCATCGTTTGGGGAGCCGGCGCCGGCGATGGAGGAGGCGCGGATTGGCCGAACATGCGCGTAAACTCGCCCGGCGCCGAGGAAGGCGCCGGAGGCGGTGGCTGGGACGGCGCCCGCGGCGGCAACGCGCCCGGAGCGCCCTGCGGCAGCGGGTCGCTGCGAAACTGCGGCCCCTGTGGTCCGGGCACCTTGAAGAATCGCGTAAACTCGCCACCCTGTTGGGGCGGCTCTTCCTGCCGTGGCGCCACTTTCTCCTGGTTCTTAAACATGCGGGGGAATGCGCCTGCTTCCTGAGGCTTGGGCGCCGGCGGCGGCCAATCGTCTCCTCCCGCGGGACGTCCCAGCGAACCCTCCGGCAACGGAGAATTGAACAGCCGCGTGAACTCGCCGGGTGGGGCGACAGGCGGCGCGGGCGCCGGAGCGGGGGGGGCCGGCTCACCCATCGGTGTTTGCGGCGGCGCCTGAAACATGCGCGTGAACTCGCCGGGCGGCGCGGCCTGCGGCGGGGGCGGTGCGGCGGCGTTACCTTGCGGCGTGGGTGTCGCGCCGGTCTGAAACAGCCGCGTGAACTCGCCGGGTGGGGCGGCAGGCGGCGGGAGCGGCGCGGCGGCGTTACCTTGCGGCGTGGGCGTCGCGCCGGTCTGAAACAGCCGCGTGAACTCGCCGGGTGGGGCGGCAGGCGGCGGGAGCGGTGCGGCGGCGTCACCTTGCGGCGTGGGAGTCGCACCCGTCTGGAAGAGCCGTGTGAACTCGCCGGGCGGGGCGGCAGGCGGCGCGGGCGGTGGGGCTCCGTCACCTTGCGGCGAAGGTGTCGCGCCGGTCTGGAAGAGCCGCGTGAACTCGCCGGGCGGGGCGGCAGGCGGCGCGGGCGGCGGGGCTCCGTCGCTTTGCGGCGTGTTTTCGGCAGGAGGAAGACGGGCAGGGAGGCCTGTCCCACTGGCCACCGGGACTCTCCACGCCCCCGCGTGCGCGAGCTTTTGCGAATCCGCCAGCGCGCTTTGCTCCTGCTCCGACAACCACTCTTCCAGGTGCGCGTAGGGCGGCGCCGCCGTCACCACGAAAGGCGTGCCATCGTTGTCTCCGACCTCGATCAGCTTCGAAAACGAGAGCGCCGGGATACCGCGCAACCGCACCAGCAGCTTGTCGTTACCGGGCGTGCGGCCACCCACCAGCAGATGCACCAACACTTCGCGTCCGGTAGCGGCTTGCCGCGCGCGAAAGCTCCTGGTACCCTCTCCCGGAAGCGGATCGATCAGTTCGTACTTCCGATAGAATTCCATCCCCCGCCCCGCACGTCCCATCATGGCACGCAGCCGTGCCTTAACGCGAATGGAGTAGTGTATCGTATTACACGGCACAGCCTCTCCCCAAATACGGCACAGCCCCTCCCCAAATGGGAAGGTTAGTGCTACAGTGAATCGCTAACGGACTTATGAGGCTCCTCTCCAGAGTGGTCTGGTCGGAAGGCATGTACCTGGGACCCCACCATTTCCAGGCGCAGAGCCGCTACTTCGAAGACTCCATCCAATTCGCCACCGCTTCGTTGTGGTACGCCTGCTTCGGCCTGGTGGGCCTGGATCTGGACGCCGAAGCCCTGCACAACGGCACCGTGTCGCTGGTGCACGCGCGCGGCATCTTCCCCGACGGCCTGCCGTTCAACATGCCGGAATCCGACGCCCTGCCGGAACCGCGCGCCATCGCCGACCTCTTCCCGCCCACGCGCGACTTCCTCGCCGTCAACCTGGCCATCCCCCCGCGCAAACCCAACGGCTACAACTGCGCGCTCGACCAGAACGGCGCCGAGGCGCGCTTCCTGGCCGAAACACGCGTGCTGCACGACGAGAACAGCGGCGCCGACGAGCGCCCCGTGCGCCTCGGCCGCAAGAACCTGCGGATCCTCCTCGATACCGAACCCGCCGGCGATCTCCTCACCCTCCCCATCGCCCGCGTCAAACGCGACGGCACCGGGCACTTCGTTTACGATTTCGACTTTGTGCCGCCGCTGCTCCAGATCAGCGCCAGCCCGTGCCTGATGGCTATGATGAAGCGCCTGGTCGAGCTGCTCGACGAGAAAAGCGCCAGCGTCGGCACCGGCCGCCGCAGCATCTCGAAGACCGGCGCCGCGTTTACCACCCGCCGGATCGCCAGTTTCTGGCTGCTGCATGCGGTGAATTCGGCCTTGCCGCCGCTCCACCATCTGCTGACCGCCAAGCGCGGCCATCCCGAAGAGCTGTTCCTCGAGATGTCGCGCCTGGCCGGCGCGCTCTGCACCTTCGCCCTGGATTCGCACCCGCGCAACCTGCCGCCCTACGATCACCAGAACCTCACCGAATGCTTCGAAAAGCTCGATCGCCATATTCGCCTGCACCTCGAAACCATCGTCCCCACCAACTGCATCTCCATCCCCCTCAAGCCGTCCGGCAACTATTACTTTGAAGGCGCGATTACCGACCAGCGCTGCCTGGGCCGCTCGCGGTGGGTGTTTGCCATTCACGCCCGCATGGGCGAAGCCGAGCTGATGGCCCGGACGCCGCATCTCATCAAGATCTGCACGCCGCCGTTCGTGCGCGAGCTGGTGAAGCGCGCGCTGCCCGGCATGGGGCTAACCCACCTGCCGGTTCCTCCTCCGGCCATTTCGGCGCGCGGGGAGACCCAGTACTTCGGCATCAGCCGGAACGGCCCGTGCTGGGACCACATGGTCAAAGCGCAACAGATCGGAGTCTACGTCCCCGGCGAATTTCCCGACCCAGAAGTGGAAATACTCGTGGTGCTGGACAGCCAGTCATGACACCCGATGCTCGCAGGCCCGACAACCTGGCGCTGATCTACCAGGAAGCGCTCACCGCCATCGAGCGGCTGCGCGGCAACCGGCAGAGCGTC
>OMOG01000090.1:0-3235 GCA_900290305.1 Candidatus Sulfopaludibacter sp. SbA4 | reverse complement strand
ACCAACCAGTCGCTGGCCGCCGGCTACAACGCCGACGACGCCCGCTTCGCCACCTTTGCAGTGGTCGCTTTTCTGGACGAATCGGTGCTCAACTCGCAGAACCCCATCTTTGCCGACTGGTCGGGGCAGCCGCTCCAGGAAGAGCTGTTCGGCATCCACATCGCGGGCGAAGTCTTCTTCCAGCACTTGCAGTTACTGCTCGGCAAAAGCGATTCCCAGGACCTGGGCGACCTGCTGGAAGTCTACTATCTGTGCATGCTGCTGGGCTTCCGCGGCAAGTACAGCGCCGGCGGCCGCGGCGGGCTCGACCAGGTCATGAACATGACGGCGGCCAAGATCCGGCGCATTCGCGGGGGCTTCGCAGGCCTTTCACCGGCTTGGATGCTGCCGGAGGAAGCGCTTCGCGGCCGCCTGGACCCCTGGGTCCGGAAGCTGACGTGGATCGCGGCCATCTGCGCCGGCGTGATGGTGATCCTGTTCGTGGTGTATAAGCTGACACTCAGTGGCGGATTGCATGTGGCGGGAATACAAGACTCGACACGAGTGTCGAGCCGGCAGGCTGAGAGCCTGCGCCACGAGGCCGCCGCATGACGCTCTACATCATCATCGGGGTCACGGTGGTGGCGTTGGTCGTCGTGGCCACCATCTACCTCATCAAAAGGAGAAGAGCCAAGAAAGCCGCGGCCCTTGCCGATGAATCCGCCGCCCCGGGTGGCGACGATATCTCGGTCCTCATCCACGAAGCCGAAGCCAAGCTCTCCGCGGCCAAACTCGAAAACCCCAAGGTGGCCGGCCTGCCCGTCTACATGATCGTGGGAGAGCCCGGCACCACCAAGACCAGCGTCATGCTGCACTGCGGCCTGGAGCCGGAGCTGATCGCCGGCCAGGTCTTTCAGGCCGGCAACGTGGCCCCCACGCGCGCCGCCAACTTCTGGTTCTCTCGGCGCTCCCTCTTCGTGGAGGCGGGCGGCGCGCTCTCGAGCGACCCCAACAAGTGGCGCAACGCGGTCAACAAACTCCGGCCGCGCTCCTCCGTACGCAAAGGCGAGCAGGCCGGCCGTGCCGCGGTGGTGTGCTTCGATTGCGAGAACTTCACCAAGCCCGGCGCCGCCGACATCGTGACCAACTCCGCGCGCAGCCTCCGCGCGCGGCTGGGCGAGATTTCCGAGGCCATGGGCATCAACCTGCCCGTGTACGCCCTCTTCACCAAGATCGACCGCCTGCCCTACTTCACGGAATTCGTCCGCAACCTGAGCGGCGACGAACCCACGCAAGTGCTGGGTGTCACGCTGCCGATGGTCTACCGCCGCAGCGAGGGCATCTATGCCGAAGAGGAGACCGCGCGCCTCACCTTCAGCTTCGAGCGCCTCTTCCACTCCGTGGCCGATGCGCGCCCCGAGTTCCTGGCGCGCGAAGGCGACCCCTCCAAGCTGCCCCCGGCCTACGAATTCCCACGCGAGTTCCGCAAAATCCGCCAAGCACTGGTGCAGTTCCTGGTGGACCTGTGCCGGCCCAGCCAGTTGACCGTCGGGCCGTTCCTGCGCGGCTTCTACTTCACCGGCGTGCGGCCCGTCATCATCAATGAGACCGCGCCCGTGGCCCCCGCCGCACCCTCGCAGCAAGGCGCGGGCGGATATGCGGGCCCCTCCGGCGCCACCGGCATTTTCAGCGGCCGCGTGCAGGCTCCCGCGCAGCTCCAGCAGGGCGCGCCGGCTCCGCCGCGGATTACCGGCACTCGCAAAGTTCCGCAGTGGCTGTTCCTCAGTCACCTGTTCAACGATATTCTGCTGGCCGACAAGGTTGCCATGGGCGCCAGCGGATCGAGCATCAAGACCAGCACTACCCGCCGCATCCTGCTGGCCGCCGCAGCGTCGGTCTGCTTCCTTCTGGCGCTCCTCTTCACCATTTCCTTTTTCCGCAACAACAGCCTGGAGAACCGCGTGCGCGATGCCGCGCGCGGGATCTCCTCCACCGAAACCGCGGGCGCCGACCTGGCGCGGCTCGACTCCCTGCAAAAGCTGGAGACCCTGCGCCAGTCTCTCGAGACTCTGGTCACCTACCGCCGCGACGGCGCGCCGTGGACTTACCGCTGGTTCCTGTACATCGGCGACGACCTGTACAAAGTGGCGCGGCCCATCTACTGCGACCGCTTCCGGCGCCTGCTGCTCTCGCAAACCCAGGGCAACATCCTGCTCGACATGCGCTCGCTGCCGGCCACCCCGGCCGCCGATCAACATCCCTATCAGCCCACTTACGACGAGCTGAAGGCCTACCTCATCACCACCACCCACCCCGAGAAGAGTAACAAGGCGTTCCTGACCCCGGTCCTGATGCGCTGGTGGACCAATCGCCGCGACGTGGATTCCGAGCGCATTCAACTCGCCCAGAAGCAGTTCGATTTCTACGCCGACGATTTGCTGGAGCCGAACCCCTGCGCGGCGGAGGCCGACTCGCAATCCATTGACCGCACGCGCGCCTACCTCAAGCAGTTCGGAGGCTTCGAGCAGGTCTACGGATACATGCTGGCCGAGGCCGACAAGCACGGCACGCCCGTCAATTTCAATCGCCAGTTCCCCGGCTCCGCGGCATACGTAGTGGATGGCTACGACGTGCGCGCCGCGTTCAGCAAGGGCGGCTGGGTCTTCATGAACGACAACTTCGGGCGCGCCAATCAGTTCTTCAGCGGCGAGACCTGGGTGCTGGGCGACCAGAGCGGGCCCAGTCTCGACGCCGCCAAGCTGGCCGCCGACCTGAAGGCCCGCTACTACGGCGACTTCATCCGCGAGTGGACCAACTACATCAAGGCGGCGAGAGTGGTGACTTATGGCAGCCTCAGGGACGCGGCGGAGAAGCTGAAGATGCATTCCTCGAACGTGGCTCCGCTGCTGGAGTTCTCGTCGCTGGCCTCGCGCAATACCGCCGTCGCCGACCCCTCCCAATCGGCGCCGTTCCAGCCGGCGCAGTCGGTGACCCCGCCGGAGAATACCGACCGCTACGTGGCGGCATCCAACCAGGCCTACATCAACGCGCTGTTGCAACTCCAGGCCTCCATCGAATCCGTCGCCGGCCAGCCCGCCAACGACGCGGCCGCCGCGCAGACTCTCGCGCTCGCGCAGCAGGCCAGGGGCACGGTGGGCCAGCTCGCGCAGGCGTTCCGCATCGATTCGCCCATCCAGCAGACGATGCAGACTCTTCTCACGGAGCCGATCACCAACGCCGAGCGCCTGCTCAAGGG
>OMOG01000139.1:1470-20759 GCA_900290305.1 Candidatus Sulfopaludibacter sp. SbA4 | reverse complement strand
CCGTACCTCGCTCGCGTTGCTGCCCGCTCCGGAAACGGCTCGTATAGCGACTCTCGTGGATTCGCCGAGACGCGCGATAATGGCCGCATGGCCATTTACCCCAGCGGAATCGTCAACCAGGCGCAGCTCGCGGAAGCCGTGGAGAAAGCCAAGGCGAAGCTCGACAAGAACGAAGTCCGCCTTGTCCGCTATAGCATCGGGGTGGATTCGGGCGGAGAGATGGCCATCTTTTTCCGTATCCTTCTTCCGATTACGCCAGCCAGGAATCGCGCCTCGGCGATGTCACGACCCGCGTCGCAACCATTCTCTCTGACGAAATCGGTCCCTATGAGAATTGGGGGGTGCTCCCCTATTTCAACTTTCGAAGCGAATCCGAACAGCGGAAGCGTTACGATCCAGCGTGGGAGTAGGGATGGCTTTTCACGATGATCTATTGAAGCAGGCAATTCAGCTCATTCACAAAGAGCCGAAGAACCCAAAGCAAGCGAGCCTCAGACGAGCAGTCTCAACCGCATACTGCGCGCTGTTCCATCTCCTGATCAGTGAATCGGTGGCGAACTGGGGCCGGGTCAATATGCGAGCGCCCCTTGGACGCGCATTCGATCATGGCACGATGAAAGAAACCTCCACGCGCGCCGAAAACGCCAAATATCCCGGAGCAAGCCCTCAGGTCGTTGCCAAGCTTAGATTGGTAAGTAGAGCCTTTAGGGAATTACAGCATGAACGCCACAAGGCAGATTACAACAATACCATCACATGGGATCGGGTAACCGCTCTAGGGATGGTCCAACAAGCTCAGATAGCGTTTTCCAACTGGAAGTCAATTCGTAATGAGGACATAGCACAAACCTACCTAGTCTCTCTATTGGTTCGTCATCGGGATTAATTAAGGTAAGTAGATGACGGTGACGGACTGTCGGCCCGCATTCGCTGCATAAACAGCAAAGCGTTCCGGGAGGCGGAGCATTAACTAAACGGGGCCTCAATTCCGCTCGCACTCCTTGATCAATTGCCGGTACACCTCGCGAGCATGATCGTAGGCCCTCTTCGCCTCGCCCAGCTCCGCCACCGAAATGCGCGGAGCCTTCTGCGTCCAGCACTGATTCACCGCGTTGAGGCACCACTCGGCGCTCTGCCGCGACGTGCGAATCGGCTTTCCCCCCACCAGCGCAAACACCGGATTGGTGTGCGCCGACGGCAGCACGCGCGCGGCAATCCAACTGCTCTCGCTCACCGGCACCTGGAACTTCAGCTCCCGCACCTGGCCGTCCGCCGCCAGCATCTGGCGCGCCACCGCCTTGCCGTTCACCACGATCTCCACGGGCACGTTGCGCGTGTCGCCCACCCGCGCCCGCTCCACGTCCCAGTACGGCTTCTGGTCGTACGGCAGATTGCGAATCGCCGCGTCCGGCAGCTCCGGCAGGTACGCCGCCGCCTTCATCGTGACCGTCACCGTCCCCGGCGCGGCCATCCGCACCTCGCTCGCGTTGCTGCCCACTTCCGTGCCGTTCACGCGGAAGTCCATCAGGTGCGTCTTGCCGTCCGACACATAGCTGCGGCCCGATTGCAGCCCGTCGAGCCACCCCGAGTAACTCAGCCCGCCTTCCGCCCGCGCGTACGTGCGCCCGATTCCCACGCGCCCGTCGTAGATGCACGGGAAGTCCGTCTCGCCCGCGATCCTGGTGCGGAACCCCACGTTCAGCGTGTGGTACCAGATGTTCAGCTCCCACACGTAGGGCGTATCCACCGACGAAATGAAATCCACCGTGCCGGGGTGCGTCACGTCCACGATGTACTCGTTGGCGCCGATGCCGTCGAACCCCGGCATCTCGTACGACGGCAGGTCCTTGCCCATCACCTGCAGGCCCCACCCCGAGTGCGCGAAGCCCACGATCGCACCCTGCGATTTCGCCCAGCGGAAAATCGGCAGGTCCCACGTCGGCCAGTCCTCGATGCGTTTGGCCCCCGGATAGTCCTGCTCCTTCAGTTTCAGCAACACGATGTGACCCGCGTGGCTGGAGGGAAATCCCGAGACCTCGAGGTCGTAGTGCATCAGGCTGTCGGGCTTCGAAAGCGGGTCGTCTTTGCCCGAGAAGAACTGCTTCTGGTAGTAATAGTCGGGGCCCCACGTGAGCACCGATCCGATATTCAGGCCCTCGCCCAGAATCTGCCGGATCATATCGCCCGGCTCCACGCCCTCCGTGGGATTCATGTAGTGCGAGCACCCGGCGGCGTGTACGTGATGGTCGCCGGAATACCAGCCGTATTTCGCCGGATCGATCCAGCGTTCCAGTTGAAACGCCACCTCGCCCGGCCCCGCCGCGCTCACCTCGAACTCGCGCGTGTGCGGCAGGTACTCGGGGCCGCCGTTGTATTGCACCGTGTAATAGCCGGCGGGCAGTTGCACGGTCTCGCCATCGGCGCGGTAAATCTGCGGCTGGAAGAAGAAGTCGGGAGCCAACCGTTTCGCCGGGTTGGGATACAACCGGTTGAGCCGGTCGCGGATCACGAAGGATGCCATGGCCGGCTTGCCGTTCTCGTCTTTCACCCGCAGCGTGATGCGGCGTGCGGCCTGCGCGGTGAAGAGAATCGTCACGTCGTTGCGGAAGCCGATGTCCTGGCTTCCCTGCCCGACGTTGAAACTGATCTTGGCCGATCGCTCGCCGGCGTCGCGGCTGTAGACTTCGAGAACGGCATACTCCAGCCCCAGCCCGGAAAGGCGCCGGCCCATGGGCGGCCGCTGGTACAAAGAGATGTCGGCCCACCGCTCGGCCGACTCGCGCGGCGTGAGCTGGATGGGCGGCGCCGGATTGCCGGTCGACCGGATGTAGACGGCTCCGCTGTTGGGGCTCTCCACGGCCAGCGGAGCAGTCACGTGCCCGTTGTTGATCACCTTCACCAGGAAGAGGCGCGTGCCCGCTTCCACCAGCTCCGGCCTCGCGGCGCCCTGCTCCACCTTCACGCGGCTTTCCGGATTGATATCCACCGTGGCCAGGACGTAGGGATCGAGCGCGGCTTCGATCTGCGCCACCGCCGCGCCCTGGTCCGGATCGCCGATGGCGTCGTTGATCCGCTTGTGGCTCACCGCCGGCAGCGGCTGGCCAAGGTAGTTGAGCGCCTCTTCGAGTTGCCGCACTTGCTGCGCCAGCGGCTGAAGCGCCACCGGCGGAGCCGCCGCTGGATGCTGATGCGCGGCTTCCTGTGCGGCCGCCGCTGCGCACAAAAGGAACATCATCCCGAGTTTCATGCCTCACCTCTCTGTTGCGTAAAGCATATCGCGATCACGTGCCCCGCGCCAAGCCTCACCTCGCCGGTATCGTCCACAGGTAGATGGGACTGCCATCGACGACCCGCTTCTTCTCCGGCATCCAGTCGCCCATATCGAAGGCGTGCGACAACACGCGCGTGCCGGGCTTGAGTTCCTTGGCCAGCTTGGGGCGCAGCCGAAAGTTCAAGTCCGGCAGCAGGTAAAGCGCCACCACCGTGGCGCCCCTAAGATCGGCGTCGAAGATGTCGCCAACCTCGAACCGGGCCAGCCCCTCCACTCCTGCTTTCCGCGCGTTGGTGCGAGCCTCGCGGATGCGCTCCGGATTGATGTCGATGCCCACCCCGTGCGCCCCGAGCCTGGCGGCGGCGATCACGATGCGGCCGTCGCCGCAGCCCAGGTCATACACCGTGTCGTTTCTCGTGACGCCGGCCAGTTGCAGCATCGCGCTCACCACCCGCGCGGGAGTGGTGACGTAAGGCGCGTGGATCAGTACCGGCGGAGGTCCCTGGGCCGCCGCCCCCAATACCATCGCGCACAGGGCGGCCGGGACCCGATGAAATCGCATCGTCACGCCCAGTATCCCTCACTTCGCCGGCGCGCTCGTAGAAGCCCGCACCTCGAAATCGATCGATTGCGTGGCGGTGCGCGGCGGCGCCGTAGCACTGTCCGTAGCGGTAAGCTCCAGTGTGTACTGGCCCGGCGTGGCATTCGCGTGAAGCGACAAACTGCCCATCCGGACGCGGCTGGCCGGATCCTTTTCCTGCCCGGATGAAGCCGCGTTCGGCTCGCTGCGATAGATCTCCTGCCCCTCGCGGAGCACACGAACCCGGATCTCCAGCCGGGGGCGCTTCTCCGCATCCACTCGGGCGTTGTAAATGCAGTACGTGAAGTTCATCGTGCGGCCGGCCTTGAAGATCCGCATGGCCGCGTCCTCGCCAGGCTCGACGCCGCCGGACGCGCCACTCAGAGCGATTCCGGAGATCAGCAGTTGTCCGCCGGCGAAATCCGGAAAGTCCAAAAACTGCCGCGCCGAACCAACTTTGCCGGACGTCGTATCGCGCATCACCACGTGCACCTGGAGCGGTCCCGGGGTGCGCACCGGCAAGTGCAACGAGGCCAGAAGGCCGTCGGCATACAAGCCCTGAAAGCGCTCGCGCGGGATTTGGATCGCGTAGCTCTGTCCGATGCGGCCGTCGTCCACGCCGTTTGCCAGAAACGCCGCGGCCACCACTTCCAACCCCGCGCTGTAGACGCCCTTCGAGTCGGCCGTCGAGGCAATATCCTTCGCGTCGACTTGCAGGAACACCTCCAACGAAGATGCCGCGGCATAAGAAACCAGCGGGGTCAGGCGCAGGTGAATCCCGCCCGAGGTGAAGGGTTGCGCGGGCAGCAACTGTGCCAGCGGCGCGTCCTCCCGATCGATAGCATCCCTCTCGACGCCGTGCGGAAACTCGCGGCGCGAGCGAACGTGCAAGCCGGGGCGCTTCACCTTCACCTCGATCCCCTTGAGCAGCAGGCCGCCGCCCGGCGAATCCGCCGGCTCTTCGCGCGAAAACCCGATCCGGTAGTAGCCCTCCTGGTCCTGCAGCACCCGCGCCACCGCTGTCGCGGCATCGTTGGTGTTGTCGAAGAAGATGCCGCCGGTGTCCCTGGCCAGCTCTCCGATACCGGCGTACGCCTCCATCTGCTCCGGGGATTGCGCCGGGGCCGCTGCCAGGCCTCGCGGATCCACGGTGTAGAAAACCACCGACGACCGATTGGCGCGCGCGGCCATCAGGTCGCCGCCTGCGTCCGCGGTGACGCCCACCAGCGCCAGTCCTTGCGCGCCCCGGTACAGGTTCGTGTTCTCCGAAAACAGGACCACCACCTTTCGTCCCGCGACTGGGCGCAGGCCGTCGAGCACCGTGCGCAGAATGGAGCGCCCGATGTCCGCCAGCGCATCTTCCCGCTTCACGTCCGGCATGGCGGCGGCGCCGGCCGGTTGGCGATTCATGAGGTCCAGGGCCGCGTGCAGGATGCGCTTGTCGGAAGTCAGTTGCTGAAGCGCGCCGGTTCCGCCGGCGGTGCGGACGATGCTTGCCAGGTCCCCAGACTGCATCTGGCCGTCGATGAAATGCTCCACCGCGCCGCGAACCTGGTTCCGGCCCCCGGTCGAAAGGCTCAGATCGTCCAGCACCAGGACCACGGTCAGGTGGTTCTCGCCGGAGGAAGTGCCGGCGGGCTGCCGCGTGGGCCATGCCAAGATGCTGAACGTCGGCGTGTCCCCTGCAGCGGAAGCGGCACGAGCCTGGTAAGCGGCGTCGGTGACCGCTAACGGCTTACCGCTCTGCAAAACCTCGAAATCGGCCGCTGTCAGGCCTGGGACCACGTGCCCTGTCCCGTCGGTCACGATGGCGTCGATCGAAACCTTTTCGACCGCCGCCGGCTTCCGCGGCTTGTTCTGGGGAAAAAGCAGCGCGGCGGCTGCGAGAGCGAGCAAGCCACTGGCAATTGCGGTTCGCAAAATACTATTGTCGTACAGTGCAACTCGCCCTGTTACAGAGCCGCGACCGTAACTCGCCGTTGGCGAGCGAGGGAGCGGTCGCCGTGTACCGGCCCCCGGCCCCTGGCCCCTGCTCTTACTCCGCCTGCTCCACCGACGTAGCGCTGGGACGGTGAAATTTCTCGCGGTACAGACGCTGCAACATGCTGCGATAAGCCGCCAGCGGCAGCCCCCGCTCGTCGGCCTGCTCCTTCAGCCGCTCTTCCGCCAGTTCCACTCCGGCGTACAACCGGGCGCCCGAGACGCGCAGGAACGTCGCATCGGATTCGAAACCAAAGATCATAAGGGCCGGGATGGGTTGGTCGTAGTTGTTCGGGAGACCCAATTGCTCGAACGGAAAGCTCGAAGCCCAGTCGGTGTGATAGCCCACGCGCATGTTGGACGGGTTCACCGAAACCTGCGCGTGGGTTACGCAATTTGTGGCCGAGATCCCATAGCGGGCGCGCAGCATCTCCACCAGCATGGCGGCCGCGCGCACCTGGGCCGGGCTGACGGTGGGCACCTCCTGTCCCGGCTCCGTCTTAGCTTCGAATGAGACCCCCAGAAAGCTCTCATTCAGGTTCACGTAGAGCCATTCCCGATCGGCCCACACGGAGTGCCCGGCGTGATCCGCCGCATCGCTCTCGTAAACTATGCGATAGACCCGGCCGAAACGGTCGATGAGGAAATTATAGGCACGATGGATTCGCACGAATTCAGCCAGCGATTCGGCGACCTGCTTGAGCACTCCGTTCTTGCCGGCTTCAAACGGCGCCTGCTGGCTCTCGGTGGTATGAAAGACGATCCCGGCCGGCTGCGTGCGGGGCTCGCCAGGCTCCTCCGGATGGTCCACCGGGAAGACCTGGTACGACCGCGGGTGGTTGGAGACCGCAAACCGGTTGTCGATGCGCAGGCCGTTGCTGTAGATCTCCCAATCCTTGGTGCCCTCCACCTGCCAGACGTCGGGAAGACCCTCCGCCCCCAGCACCGGGGCCTTGATATGCCGGATGTGGGTCGGAAGAGGATCCACCTGCACCATGGCCCGGACCAGGCAGGCCGACACCGTCACGAACGCCAGAACCAGCGGCAGAAAACGCAGAAAGGCCCGCATCCGCCGGCCCGATTTCTCCAGCCGCGGCACCGCGCTGCGCAGGTACTTCAGTTTCAATACCGGGTCGTCGATCCGGCTCGCGCGCCACTCCACCAACGGCTGAAGCGCGAGTCCTCGATCGTGCGTTCCCATACCTGGACTAGACATCGGCGGATTCACCCAAAAACCTTATAGGGGCTCGCTGTTTAGTTTTTCTGCAAACGGGACCCTCTCATCTTTATTTACTCCAGCGGGTGGGGAGGGTTGTAAGATAGCGGCATGGCTCGATTGACCATATTGCTGCTCACATTCCTGGTCGCGGCGGTGGCCGCCGATCTCCCCACCCGCAAATACCTGAATCTCGCCGCGCTCAAGACCATGGCCGCCGCCGCCGAGGCCGAAGCGCAGAAGCGAAACGTGCAGGTGACCATCTGCATCGTGGATGAGAGCGGCAACCTGCTCTTCCTGCAAAAGGCCGATGGCGCGGGGCTGAACACCATTCAGTTCGCACAGAAGAAGGCCCGCTACGCGGCACTGTACGGCCGGCCGTCCAAAGCCGCCGCCGATCAACTCAAGAACGGCAACATGGCCGTGCTCGTCTTCCCGGACTCGTTTCCGAATCAGGGAGGCGTGCCCATCCAGGTCGACGGCCAGACCATCGGAGCCATCGCCTGCAGCGGCGCGGCCTCGGAAGTCGACGAAGCCATCTCGCTGACAGCCGTGGAAGCTCTCTTGAAGAAATAGCGTACCCAAGACCACCGGCACCACCGGCCTTGGTTTTCTCAGCGCTCTCCGCCTCCTCCGCGCTCTCAGGTTTTGGCTTCCTCTTGGTTTTGCTCCGCGTCTTCCTCCGCCCCTCCGCGCCTCCGCGGTTAATTCGCATTTTTCCTCGGTTGCTCATCCTCCGGGTTAGGGAGCAGCTAATCAAATCTTCAACTCCCACCCCTTCCGGAACACCGGCTTAACCCACTTATTACCCTCCGGGCTGTTCGTGAATCGCTGATTCTTGCTGTCCCACTCCAGCTTGCCCTGCACGCGGAACGCGATGGCCGTGAGCGCCAGCCATTCGGCATAGGGCGCCGTAATGCTGAAGTCGGAGCAGGACGCCTCCCCGCCCTTGCACGCCCGAATCCAGTCCAGCATGTGTCCCGGCGACCGCGTCAGCAACTGCGGCGGCAGCACGTAGTCCTTCCATCTCTCCGCCGGCAGAAGCCAGACGCCTTCCCCGCGACTCGTGGTGGCCATGATCCCCTTGGTGCCGATGAACACCGCCCCGTTGCCGCTGAATATGCCGGGCTGCGGCGCGCCGCCGCGACTGTCGATGAACACCTTCACGCCCGGGCCCCCGGCTCCCACCATCGCGCCGCCCCGGCCGGCGTTCCGTCCACCCGCGGGAGGCGCGGATCCCGGCGCAGCGGGAGCGCCCGGGGCTCTGCCACCGCGGCCGGCCCCTCCGCGACCGCCCATGGGGCGTCCTTTGTCCGCCAGGTTGTTGGTGGGCGGCAGAATCGTCTCGTTCTCCATGCCCGGCACGTGGTACGCATCGGGATCTTCGGGGCGCGCGGAATCGTGGTAGTACACCTTGACCGGCCCCATACCGCCGCGCGCCGGAAAGTCCAGCCGGATCACCGCGCGGTGGGGAAAGGTGATGCTGCTCCGGCCCTCTTCGCTGACGCATTCCACGCTGGTGGGCGCGCCCAATTGCAAGGCCGTGTGCACCGGTCCGGCCGTGTGCGTGGCCCAGTTGCCGATCTGGCCCGTGCCGAAATCGTAAAAGCCCCGCCAATTGTACGGCACGTACCAACTGCTGAACGGACGCATCGAGGCCCCGCCCAGCCACAGGTCCCAGTCCAGCGTGTCGGGGACCGACTCCTCCTTCGGCGGCTCCTGCAATCCCGTCGGATGGGTCCCGGGAGTCGTCGAGATGTGCGCCTCGGTCACGTCGCCGATCGCCCCGCTCCACACGATCTCCGCGGCCACGCGGTTGCACTCGTGCGAGAAGCCCTGGTTGCCCATCTGGGTGGCTACTTTGTATTTCACCGCCGCCTCCTGCAGCAGCCGCGCTTCCCAGGGCGTGCGCGTCAGCGGCTTCTCCAGGTAGACGTGCTTGCCGTGCTGCATGCAGGCCAGCGCCACCGTGGCGTGCATGAAGTCCGGGATCCCGATGGTGCAGGCGTCGATGTTCTTGCCTTCCTTGTCCAGCATCACGCGGAAGTCTTTGTACTTGGGCGCCTTCTCGAAGCGTTTCAGATTCGCCGCCGCGCGGTCCTGGTCCACGTCGCACAGCGCCACGATGTTCTCGGTGCGCGCGGCGTCGTTCAAGTCCGCGCCGCCCTGCCCGCCGCAGCCGATGGCCGCCACGTTCAGCTTCTCGTAGAAAGGTTTGTACCCCATGGCCTTGAGTGACGGCACGCTGCCGTAGCCGCCCACCGGTACAGCCCCGGCTAGAAGCGCGCCAAAAAAGAAGTGTCGCCTGGAAACACCGTCCTGAGACATTTCGGACCTCCAAGACCTTGGTAGCTGAAATTGCGGTCGGGTGTCAAGTTTTGACATCAGCGGGCTGGACCCACCGCACACTTTGCGCTATCAGTAGGACACGGGCGCGCTCGCCTGCCACCATGCTGGAGCTTCGCGCAGTTTCCAAAACCTATCGCAACGGAGGCCAGCCGGTCGAGGTCCTGCACGATATCTCGCTCACCGCCGTCCCCGGCACCGTCACCGCGCTCCTCGGCCGCAGCGGCTGCGGCAAGACCACCCTCCTCAACCTCGCCGGCGCCATGGACTTTCCGACTTCGGGCGACGTCCTCATCGACGGGCGCTCCACCCGCATGCTCTCCGAATCCGAGCTGACCGCGCTCCGCCGCCGCCGCGTGGGCTTCGTCTTCCAGTTCTTCCAGTTGCTCCCCACCCTCACCGTCCTCGAAAACGTCGAGCTGCCGCTGCTGCTCGCGCACGCACCCCAAGCCACCCAAACCGCCCGCGACCGCCTCCGCTGGGTGGACCTCGAAGACAAGGCCGCCAGCCTTCCCTACCAGCTCTCCGGCGGCCAGGCGCAGCGCGTGGCCATCGCCCGCGCCCTGGTGCACTCGCCCGACCTGCTGATCGCCGACGAGCCTACCGGCAACCTCGATACCGCCAGCGGCGACCAGGTCCTCGCGCTCCTCCGCGAAAGCGCCACGCGCTTCGGCGCCACCGTCCTGATGGCCACCCACAGCGCCGAAGCCGCCGCCATCGCCAACGTCCGCGTAAGCCTGCGCGATGGCCGCATTCAATCCATCGGCGGCCCATGAAGCTCCTCCGCACTCTCATCCTCAGGCCCCTTCGCCGCGACCTCCTGCGCACCGCGCTGACCATCCTCTCCGTGGCCCTCGGAGTTGCGGTAGTGGTCGCCATCGATCTCGCAGGCGACGCCGCCACCGGCTCCTTCCGCTCCTCCATGGAGACCCTCGCCGGCAAGACCGACCTCGAGATCTTCGCCAATGGCGGCATCGACGAGCGCTTGATCGGCCGCCTCGCCGCGCTCCCTTTCGATGCGCATTTTTCTCCCATCGTCGAAACTCAGGCCGTGATCGAGGGCGTCGGCTCCGTGCCGCTTTACGGCGTGGACTTCGCCGGTGCGCCCGAAAACGCCGCCGTGCCCTCGCGCGCCCTCGCCCAACGCCTGCACCTTGCGCCCGATTCTCCGCTCACCGCGATAATCGATGGCCGCCCCGTCCATTTCCAGGTGGGCCGCATCGCCGAAGCCGGGCCCGCCGAATTCCTGGCGATCGATATCGCCGCGGCGCAGCAGGCCCTCGGGCGCTACGGCAAGCTCGATCGCATCGACGTCGTGGTCTCCCCCGCCGAAGACTTCGCCCGCGTCGAGCAGGCCGTCCGCGCCGCGCTGCCACCGGCTTACCTGCTCGAAAAACCCGGCGCACGCAGCGACGAGAATCAGCGCATGCTCCGCGCCTTCCGCTGGAATCTTCGCGTCCTGAGCTACATCTCGCTGGTGGTCGGCGCGTTTCTGATCTACAACACCATCTCCGTCTCCGTGGTCCGCCGCCGCGCCGAAATCGGCATCCTGCGCGCCCTCGGCGCCGCGCGCGCCACGGTGTTCACCCTGTTCCTGGCCGAAGCCCTGCTCTTCGGCATGGTGGGCGCAGCTATCGGGGTGGCGCTGGGCCGCCTGCTGGCCGGCGCCACCGTCCACCTGATCGCCGAAACCGTGAATGCCCTCTACACCACCAGCCGCCCCGCCCCCATCCTACTCACCTGGAGCCAAACATGGATCGGCTTCGCGACCGGCGCGCTGGTGGCCTTCGCCTCGGCTCTCTTCCCTGCCCGTGAGGCCATGGACGTCGCCCCCACCGAGGCCATGAGCCGCGGCGCCCACGAGCACCACGCGCGCCTCCGCTGGCGCCGCGGACTCGCCTGGTCCGCCGTCTGCGCCGTGCTGGCCCTGGCCGCCTCCCAGGCCGCCCCCGTGGACGGATTCCCGCTCGGTGGGTATGCCGCCGCGCTGCTCTCCGTCGCCGCCGCCGCCATGGCCGCTCCCGCCGTGGTGCTGGCCGTGAATCGCGCCACCCGCGCCCTCGTCCGCCGCCGCGTAGTCGGCCTCCTCGCCAGCCGCAGCCTCACCGCCTCGCTTTCGCGCACCTCGGTAGTCGTGGGCGCGTTGGCCACCGCCATCGCCATGATGGCCAGTGTCGGGATCATGGTCGGCAGTTTCCGCGAAACCGTCAGTCTGTGGCTCGACGTGCAGCTTCGCGCCGATCTCTACGTGCGCGCGTCCATGCCGGCCACCGCCGCCCAATACCCGCCGCTGCCCGCGGAGGTTCCCGCGATCCTGGCCGCCATCCCCGGGGTCGCGGCCGTGGATGTGTTCCACGGTCTCGAGTTTCACTACCGCGGCGAGCGCGCCACCCTCGGCGCGGGCGATCTCGAGATCGTGCGCCGCTACGGCCGCCTGCGATTTCTCCCCGGCGCCGACCGCGACTCGGTCCTGCGCTCGCTGCCCGGCCGCGACCGCGCCATCGTCAGCGAGCCGTTCGCCAACCGCCACGGCGTGCGCACCGGCGACCGCCTCACCATCCCCATCGGCGAGCGCAGCGTGACCCTTGCGGTGGCCGGCATCTATTACGACTACTCCAGCAGCCAGGGCTATGTGATCCTGGACCGCTCCACGCTGCTGCGCTATCTCCCCGGCCAGCCCGCCACCAATGCCGCCGTCTATCTCGCGCCCGGCGCCGATGCCGCGGGCGTCCAACGGCAGATCCAGTTGCGCACATCGGGCCTCGGCGTCGCGGTGGCGCTCAATAGCGAGTTGCGCCGCAACGCCATCGCCGTGTTCGACCGCACCTTCGCCATCACCTGGGCGCTGGAGGCCGTGGCCATCCTGGTCGCCATGCTGGGCGCGGCCAATTCGCTGCTGGCCCTGGTGCTCGACCGCCGCCGCGAGTTGGGCCTGCTGCGCTACCTCGGCGCATCGGCCGCCCAGGTCCGCGGACTGATCCTCACGGAAGCCGCTTTCCTCGGCCTGCTCGCGGCACTGCTCGGATTGGCGCTGGGCTTCGCGCTCTCCCTGCTGCTGGTCTTCGTGGTCAACAAGCAGAGCTTCGGATGGACCATTCAGTTTCATCCGCCGGGCCAGCTTCTGGCCGGAGCGCTCCTGCTGGTCTGGTCCGTTACCGTGCTGGCGGGCCTCTACCCCGCGCGCGTCGCCTCGCGCCTCAACCCCATCGACGTGATCCACGAGGAATAGACGGCCGTGTGCAAGGGCCTTGGTGACCGCAGGTCGAGTTCCCCGTTGGTCTCCGGAAACTTCCCTTTTGTACTGCACCAGTCTCAAATCTTCTCAGCCTGCGACGAATTTGGTGGGGCCGACCCCCTTGATTGCACCGCGCCGCTGCCCGCTCGCCCCTGGAATTTACCCTTCTCGTATTCCGCCTTTGCCGCCGCGAGGACTGGAATGTCTTGGTCCGCATCTTGGTCCGCATCTTTCCAGAGAGCGAGGAAGTCCTGATAGGCTTTGCGTGCCTTGGGGCGGTCGCCGCCCATGGCCGCGGCGCGTGCCAGTCCTACGTACGGAAGCGCGTAATGCACGTTCGTTCGATTCTGGCCGGGGTGATCGAGAATGGTTTGAAATCGCGCTGCGGCTTCCGTCCCGGAGCCCGCGGCGAGATAAGCCATCCCGCGGAGGTAAGTGACCGCGCGGGACGCGCGCTCGTAGGCCGCGGCTGTCAATGGCGCGTGCCGGCTGCTTCTGGTTGAGTGCGATGGCCGCGCTTGGATGGTGGGAATATGCACGGCGTTCTGAATCGTGTTTCCGGTTTACCGCCCCCTACAGCGCGAGTAGGCCTTGACGGGCAGGGCGCCGATGAGTGCAAGGATTCGTAGCGGCCGAGTTTGTCGCCGGGAGAGAGCGCCAGATGGTGAATCAGTACAGTCTATCCGATCCGGCAGCCGTGGTGGCATTCCACGGTTCCCGATAGCTCTTGCGAATTCCCTACCCACTTGCCGGGCATGGTGCCCCTGCCGATTTCGTGACTACTTCCTGACGGATCTAACCGCCGAGCGGATTCCAAACGAACGAAAGATCCAGCACGAAGCCGGCGACTGGCCCCTCGCCGGCGATCGAGTCGATGTCCGTGCGCGTTTCCACTTCCGTATCCGGACGGTAGATTGCAACCGACCGGTGCTCCGGATCGATGAGCCAGCCCAATTTCGCGCCGTTCGCGAGGTATTCTTGCATCTTAAGCCCGAGTTTGCCGGGCCTATCGGACACCGATCGCAATTCGATCACAAAGTCGGGGCAGAGGTGCCAGAATCCGGAGCGGCTGGATGGATCAAGCTGTTCGATGCGGGTTTTCAGCGTCCACGCCGCATCGGGCGAGCGGCGAGCGCCATTGGGAAGTACGAAACCGGTGGAAGAGTCAGTGGCGATGCCCCGGCGGTCCCGTTTGGCCCAGGCGAACAATTCGCCGTTGATCCCGGAGTTTTGCGCACCCGTGGAGGAATACGTAGGCGGCATGACGATGAGTTCTCCCTCGGCGGTCATCTCAAAGAACAAATCGGGATGATCGGCGCAGAATGCTGCGAACTCCTGATCGGTCATGAGCCGGGCCGTCAGAGTCGCGGGCAGGAACGCGTCATCGATCACGAACGCCATACCTTCAGTCTAACGCAGAGGGATCGGATCGTCCGGTACATTGAGCGCAATCCGGTGCCGGCTGCGATGGTGGCATCAGCGGAGCAGTGGGGGCCAGCCTCAGCCTCTTCTCCGACATTGGCCACCTCTGCTTGCGGCGCCAGGTCCCTCGCCGACAGCACAACTTTCATCCTTTCAGAGAGATCGCGCCCACACGCCGAAAACCGTGGGGTTGGCCGCATAACGGTCACAGCCTTAGCGCCAATATTTTTGACCAACTTTACCCCACGAATTCAATAACTTAACGAAAAAACCCGTACCTCGGCGCGCGTTCTCCCGATTTTTGTCTGCTTTACTGGAATTGGGAGGGTGAAATGCGCGCCAACGCCATCACAACGCCGCCCACGGTTTCGGGTGACGGCGATTGTAAAAAACACCGCAAATCGCCGTCACCCGATTTCGGCCAATCTCCGCAGCCTATAGAAACAACGGCATTTAAATCATGGCAATTTACAAATCGACATTTCCAGGTATCGCCGTCACCCCCGGGAGGCGCAAATTGTAAAAACGACCCTGTATTTGCGCCTCCCGATTTTCCATCCCCTCGGCAACCGACAGAAACAAAGGAGCTTACAGCCCCGTGAAAAATAAACTGACTCCGTTGCACGGAGCGACACACCGGCCAAAGATGCGCCTCCCGGGGTATAATCGCGCCGTGCTCACCCGCCCTCGCGCCCTGCTCCTCGCGACCACGGGAGCAATCCTCATCCTGCTCGCCACAATTCACCGCGGACCACCCACACCCCCCCACATCTCCATCTCCCCCTCCCAAATCCTCGCCGATGGATCCGACACCGCCACCCTCCTGATCGACGCCCCCCCATCCGCCGGACGCCCTGCCATCTCCGTCGAGAATCCGCACGCAGCCGTCGTCGAAGACATCGAGCGCATCGGCGTCCAATGGCAAGTGCAGATCCGGGCCGGCATCAACCCCGGCCACATCGCCTTGCGCATCGAGTTCCCCGGCCTGCCACCCGCCACCGCCGGTCTCACATCCACCCCCGCCACCGCCGACAGCTTCGAAGACGGCACCCCCGACTTCCTGCGCCTCGACCGCGAAACCGATCGCCAGTCCTTCCGCCGCTGGTTCACCTGGCTCGCCGAGGCGCAATACTTCCAGCCCCCTGCCAGCCGCCCCGCCGAAATCGACGATTGCGCCGCGCTCATCCGCTACGCGTATCGCGAAGCCCTGCGCGCCCATGAGAGCGGCTGGGCCGAGGCCGCGCGCGTGCCCGTTGTGCCCGCCTTCGCCCCCATCGGCAAGTATCAATATCCCTACACCCCGCTCGGAGCCGCGCTCTTCCGCGTCCAGCCCGGACCATTCCTCCCATCCGGCCTGGCCCCACCGGACCTGGCGAACGGCGCCTTCGCCCAATTCGCCGACGCGCAAACCCTGTGGCGCTTCAACACCTACGCGATCGGCTGCGACCTCCGCCGTGCCCTTCCCGGCGACCTCCTGTTCTTCCGCCACGATGCCGGCCGCATGCCGTTTCACAGCATGATCTATCTCGGCGAAAGCCAGATCCGCCGCGACGGCGCGCGGTATGTGCTCTACCATACCGGTCCCGATGGAAAAGACCCCGGCGAGATCCGCCGCTTGACCCTGCCCGACCTGATACGCTACCCTCAGCCCCAATGGAGGCCGGTGCCCACCAACCCCGGCTTCCTCGGAGTCTTCCGCTGGAACATCCTGAGAAAGGCCCTCGACCAATGACGCGCACTCCCCAACCAGCACCCTCTGACCAACCCACTCACTGCCTTGTGGCGCAGGCTGGTAGCCTGCAGGCCGACTGTCAGTCGGCCCTCCCTTCACGCGAATCCGTTTTCTCCGGTTCTCTCTCCGCCTTTCTCCGCGCTTGTCTCCGCTCCTCCGTGTCTCCGCGGTTAAGTCTACCCCTCGCCACAGCCGCCCGCCTCCTCGTCCTCCTAGCCCTAGCCGCCCCCGCCCTGTCCCAAGCCGAAAAAGAACCCTATTTCTCCCTCTTCACCAACCACACCTTCCCCTCCAACGGCAAGCCCACCGTGCAAATCAGTGCCGTCAACGTAGACTCACTCGAATTCCGCGTCTACCGCATCAACGACCCCCTCAAATTCTTCCAACAGCTCGAGAACCCGCACCAATTCGGCGGCCGCGCCCCCGCCCCGCCCCGCGACCGTACCCTCCTCGAGCGCATTCACTCCTGGAAGCACAGCCTCCGCACCGATATCCGCCGCTCCCTCCGCGCCCAATTCACCGAATCGCCCAGCGCCCACTTCGAGAGTCTCCAGCCCCATGCGGCCGCGCCCACCGCCTCCCGCGGCACCTACTACGCCGAGACACCAGTACTCAATTCGCAGCAACTGGTACTCTCTTTCGTCCAGCCCGTCCAAGGCCACAGCCGATGGGAAAGCGAGACCATCCCCATCGGCGTCCAGCAGAAGGGCGTCTACCTGGTGGAAGCCGTCCGCCACGACCTGCGCGCTTACACCGTCCTCATGGTCTCCGACGCCGTCATGGTCACCAAGGTCGCCCGCGGCCGCATCATCAACCTCATGGTCGATCGCGCCACCGGCGAGCCCATCCCTTCCGCCAAAGTGTGGATGCTCACCAAGGATGGTCAGGCGCCTGAAGCCAAAATCACCACCCAAGCCGAAACCAACCCCGATGGAATGGCCGAAATCCCGCTGCCGTCCGCCCAATTAGGAGCGCGCCTCGACGATGTCCGCATCATTGGCCAGAGTGGCGGCCGCCACGGCGCCGATTTCGCCACCAATTCTCTGGCCGCCTGGTCCTTCAACGCCAATACCGACGAGTTTCGCGGCTTCGTCTATACCGACCGTCCCGTCTACCGTCCCGGCCACACCGTCCACTTCAAAGCCATTTTCCGCATGCGCACCTCGCTCGGGTACACCGTTCCGGCCGGTAAATCCGTCTCCGTCCAGATTCAGGATCCCGAGCAGAAGCCCGTCTACCAGAAGACCCTCACCACCACCGCCGGTGGAACCATCCACGACGATCTGGTGCTCGGCCCCGCCGCTGCCCTCGGCAGTTACTCCATCGAAGCCCACTTCGCCGATAATTTTGCCAACGCGAACTTCGACGTCGAAGAGTATAAGAAGCCTGAGTACGAAGTCCGCGTAACTCCCTCCAAGACCCGCGTGCTCCAGGGCGAGACCGTCCAGGCTGCCATCGACTCCCGCTACTACTTCGGCGAGCCCGTAGCCGGCGCCAAGGTCGAGTACGCCATCTATCGCGACCATTACTACTTCCCCCTCTGGTACGACCCCGAAGACGACTATGGACTCTCCGGCCAGGACGACTCCGATTCCAGCGGCGACCAGGTCGATCAAGGCGAGGGCCAGCTCGACGCCGATGGCAAGCTCACCGTCAACATCCCGACCAAGCTCTCCGACCACAAGCTCGATTACATGTACAGCCTCGAGGCCCGCGTCACCGACCAGGGCAAGCGCGAGATCACCGGCAAGGGCTGGATCCTCGCCACTTACGGCAGCTTTGTCCTCAATGCCTCGCCCGACCGCTATTTCTACCAACCCGGCGGCAAGGCCGTCTTCACCATTCAGTCCCGCGATTACGACAGCAAACCCGTGCGCGCCCGCGCTCACGTGGAGTTGCTCCGCTGGAACTGGCGCGACAAGTCGCAGTCCAGCCCCGTGGCCGCCGCCGACGTGGATACCGGCCCCGGCGGTTCGGCGCCGGCCGAGCTCGCGATTCCTTCAGGCGCCGGCGGCACCTACCGCGTCCACGTCACCGCGCGAACCCCCGAGAATCGCGATGTCGAAAGTTACTCTTTCATCTGGGTCTCCGGCGGCGGCCGCGCCGATTTCGGATCGGGCGCCGATGACAGCATCAAGATCGTCCCCGACAGGAAGTCCTACCAGGCCGGCGACACCGCCAGGCTGATGATCGTCACCGGCCAGCCGCGCACCCCGCTCTACGTCTCCGTGGAGGGCCGCGATGTCCGCCAGTTCAAGCTGCTCCGCTCCGGGGATTCCACCGCGGTCTTCGAAGTTCCGGTCACCGCCGCCGACGAGCCCGGTATCAGCGTCACCGCCGAATTCGTCCGCAAGGGCGTCACCCACGCCGGCGACAAATACATCAAGGTCCCGCCTGTATCCCACCAGTTGAACGTGAAGTTGGCCACCGATAAGCCGCAGTATCAGCCCGGTCAAACGGCCGAATACAGCATCGATGTCACCGGCGCCGATGGCCAGCCCGCGCCCCGCGCCGAGTTCAGCCTGGGTGTGGTGGATGAAGCCATCTATGCCATTCGCAAAGACACCACGCCCGATCCCCTGAGTTTCTTCTTCGGGCGCGATTTCAACGCCGTCTATACCACCGACTCGCTCGCCTACTTTTTCAATGGTGAGGCGGGCAAGCGCCGCATGCGCCTTGCCGATCTCCGTCCGCCCTCCCGGCTCGCCCAGCTCAAACCCGAGCGGCTCGTCCAGCCCAAGGTCCGCAAGGCATTCCCCGATACCGCCTTCTGGGCCACCGACCTCGTCACCGATAACGCCGGCCACGCCCGCGCCAAAGTGGAATTCCCCGATTCGCTCACCACCTGGCGGGCCACCGCCCGCGGCGCCACGCCCGATACCCGCGTGGGCGCCGCCACCCTCAAAACCATCGTGCGCAAGAATCTCATCCTCCGCCTGGTGGTGCCGCGATTCTTCGTCCAGGGCGACGAGTTGGTCATCTCCGCCCTCGTCCACAACTACCTCGCCAGCGAAAAGACCGCCCGTGTGTCGCTCGATGTCTCAGGCCTCGAAGTCCTCGAAGGCGCCACTAAAGACGTCCGGATTCCCAGCCGCGGCGAGGCCACGGTCGATTGGCGCGTGCGCGCGAAACAGGTGCGCAGCGCCACCGTCACCGGCAAGGCCCTCACCGACGAGGAGTCCGACGCGCTTGAGTTGACGCTTCCGGTCAACGTTCCCGGCGTCAAGCTCTCGACGTCCCGCGGCGGATCGCTGTCCGGCGGTCTTGCCACGGCTTACGACCTGACCTTCCCCCCCAACATCGAGCCCGGCTCGCGCAGCCTCGCCATCCGTCTTTCGCCCTCCATCGCCGGGTCGCTCTTCGGCGCGCTCGACTATCTCACCACCTATCCCTACGGCTGCGTCGAGCAGACCATGTCCAGCTTCCTGCCCAACATCGTCGTCACCCAGGCCGTCCGCGATCTCGGCTTGAAAGTCACTTTCGACGAGGCCGCGCTCCAGCAGAAGG
>OMOG01000139.1:0-1460 GCA_900290305.1 Candidatus Sulfopaludibacter sp. SbA4 | reverse complement strand
CACTTTCGACGAGGCCGCGCTCCAGCAGAAGGTCCGCGCCGGCCTCGACCGCCTCTACAACTTCCAGCACGAAGATGGCGGCTGGGGGTGGTGGGAAACCGACGACAGCCACCCGTTCATGACCGCCTACGTCGTAGCCGGCCTGTCGCAGGCCAAGGCCGCCGGCGTGCAGGTCAACCAGCAGGCCATCGACAAGGGCGCCGCCTGGGTGCAAAAGCATTTCGCTGAGGATTCCAAGCTGGCCGCCGATCTCCGCGCCTACATGGCGTACTCGACGGGCAATGTCGCGCATCTCGCCCAGGTCTACGATCAGCGCGCCAAACTCTCGCCCTACGGCATGGCGCTCCTCGGCCTGGGTCTTGAACAAGCTAAAGACGCCCGTGCCGCCGAGATCGCGGGCTTCCTCGAAGGCGGCGCCCAGCAGGACCAGGAACAGGCCTGGTGGCCGGCCACGCGCGACCCGATGCTCGACTTCTCCATGGACGTTACTCCCGAAGCCACTGCCTATGTTGTGAAGCTGCTCTCTCACCAGCGCAAAGACAGCCCGCTCCTGCCCAAAGCCGCCCTCTGGCTGATGAACCACCGCAATGAAGGCTACTGGTGGTCCTCTACCAAGCAGACCGCCATGGTGATCTACGGGCTCACCGACTTCCTCAAGACCACCAACGAGCTGAATTCGAACCTGAACGTGACCGTCTCTGTCAACGGCGCCCCGGCGGTAACACAGATGGGCGACATCACCCTCGACGAAACCAAGCTCCAGCCCGGCGTCAACCACATCCACATCACGACGTCATTACCACCTTCGGGCGGCCAGGGGCGCCTGTATTATTCCACACGCGCCGAATACTACTCCACCGATGAGAAGCTCCAGAAGAATGGGACCGTCTCCCTGAACATCCTCCGCGACTATTTCAAGCTTGTCCCTGCGAAGGATGGAGACAAGATCGTGTACGACGGCGTCCCCTGGAACGGGCCTGTGGTGTCGGGAGACATCCTGGCTGTCCGCCTCACCGTCACGGGCTCGGAGTGGAAGTACTTGATGATCGAAGACCCGATCCCCGCCGGCACCGAGTTCGTCGAGCGCGACAACATCTTCCAACTGCGCGAAAAGCCGCCGTGGTGGACATACCTCTTCACGCGCCGCGAGCTGCACGACGACCGCATGACCATCTTCGAAACCCGCTTCCCGCAAGGCCAGGAGCAGTATTTCTACCTGCTCAAAGTAGTCAACCCCGGAACCTTCCGGGTCAGTCCCGCCCGCGTCGGCCCCATGTACCAGACCGATATCATGGCGACCACCGAGAGCCGCCGCCTGGAGGTCAAATGACCCACCCCAACCCCACTCAACCCGGACTCACCCCTGTCGCAGGCTTACTCAAGCCGCTGCCTGGCGACCCGTGGCGCGGGCACTCGTGCCTGCCGCATCGACACTCGTGTCGATGCCCGGCCCTGGCCCC
>OMOG01000523.1:4368-8278 GCA_900290305.1 Candidatus Sulfopaludibacter sp. SbA4 | reverse complement strand
TCGAGATCGCCGAGGCGCTGGCGACGCGCGACGCGGCCAACACCGAGTGGCAGCGCGATCTCTGGGTGAGCTACAACAAGATCGGCGACGTGCTGGTGGCGCAAGGCGACGGGACTGGGGCGCTGGCGGCGTACCGCAAGGGGCTGGGTATCCGGGAGGCGCTGGCGGCGCGCGACGCGGCCAACACCGTGTGGCAGCGCGATCTCTCGGTGAGCCACGACAAGATTGGCGACGTGCTGGTGGCGCAGGGCGACTTGGCGGGGGCGCTGACAGCGTACCGCAAGGGGCTGGGGATCGCCGAGGCGCTGGCGGCGCGCGACGCGGCCAACACCGAGTGGCAGCGCGATCTCTCGGTGAGTTACAACAAGATCGGCGATGTCCTGGTGCAGCAGGGCGACGGGACGGGGGCGCTGGCGGCGTACCGTAAGGGGCTGGGGATCGCCGAGGCGCTGGCGGCGCGCGATCCGGCCAATACCGAGTGGCAGCGCGATCTCTCGGTGAGCTACGAGAAGATCGGCGACGTGCTGGCGCAGGGCGACGGGACGGGGGCGCTGGCTGCGTACCGCAAGGGGCTCGTGATCCGGGAGGCGCTGGCGGCGCGCGACGCGGCCAACACCGTGTGGCAGCGCGATCTCTCGGTGAGCCACATCAAGATCGGCGACGTGCTGGTGGCGCAAGGCGACGGGGCGGGGGCGCTGGCTGCGTACCGTAAGGGACTGGGGATCGCCGAAGCGCTGGTGGCGCGCGATCCGGCCAACACCGAGTGGCAGCGCGATCTCTCGGTGAGCCACAACAAGGTTGGCGACGTGCTGGTGGCGCAAGGCGACGGGGCGGGGGCGCTGGCTGCGTACCGCAAGGGGCTGGGGATCGCCGAGTCGCTGGCGGCGCGCGACGCGGCCAACACCGAGTGGCAGCGCGATCTCTCGGTGAGCCACAGCAAGATCGGCGACGTGCTTGTGGCGCAGGGCGACGGGACGGGAGCGCTGGCGGCGTACCGCAAGGGGCTGGGGATCGCCGAGTCGCTGGCGGCGCGCGATCCGGCCAACGCCCAGTGGCAGACGGACGTGGCTTTCTCGTGCAGCAACCTTGGAAGGCTGGAGCACGGCCAGACCATAGACGCGCGCCGCGGACATTTGCTGCGCGGGCGTGGGATACTGGCGCGGCTCAAGGAGCAGGGCCGGCTACCTCCACAACAGGATTATATCCAGTGGTTCGACGACCGACTTGCCGAATTGCCTTCACGGGAGTGATGGCGCGGCGGTCACAATCCGAAGATCGAATTGGTGTCCAGAATGATGGCCCGCGCGCCGCGAGCCTGGGCCGTCTTGACCATGTGCTCGGTTCCGCCGGGACCGTCGCCGCCCTGGCCGTTCCACAGGGCGAGTAAGGTCGTGGCGGCGCCGCCGATGGCCAGCGCATTGTGCAGCATCCAGGTATTGGAGCGCTGCCAGACCCCGTAATCCGGTTTCTCCTGAAGCCAGAACGGGAGCTCGGCGGATCGCTGGTATTCGCGCATTTCGGCGGTGGTGTACTGGTGGTTGAAGCGCTCGATCCATTGCGGACCGGCGGGAGCGACGGAGGCCTTCACGTACTCATCGCGGGGGATGATGAGGTAGAGCTTCCGCGGGATGTTCAGCTCCTCGCAGACCTCGTGAAAGAGCAGGTCGCCGCCGCTGGCCCCTCCGGCCAGACCAATCAACGGCACGGCTCTGGCGGACATTTCGGCCTGGATGGCTTTTCGAATGGCGGCGCGCGCGGTCTCTTCGCGCTCGGCGGGAAATCGCGGCTTGGGGCGGCGCGGTTCATCGATGCGATGGCCGGTAAACACCAGCACGGCGGGCTGTTTTTGCGCGCCATTCCCGGCCGGGGTGTGGGGGAACAGAGGCACCGCCATGTCCACGGACTTAGGGAGGATGCCGAGCGATTGGAAGATGTCGAACTGGCGCTTGGCGATGCCGACGGCGGCCGGCTCCAGCCTGGCGAAGGCATCGCGGTAGGCCTGGTACGTATTGTGTTTGCCGGTGAGGAAGGCCAGATCGGCGATGCTGATGGCGAGCCACGGGTCAGTCAGTTTCTTGAGAGTCAGTTCCCGCTGCCGGGCACGCAGCGAGAACTCGACCGCTCCGACCAACTGAATGCGCAGATCGCGATAGTGCCGGAGACGGATGGCCGCTTCATCGGAATCGCTGAAGCGGGATTCCCATACATCCGGCTGGGCCGCGGCCAATTCGGTAAGAATCGCGACGAAGGCCAGCGCATTGACGCCCGAATAGTAGTGGCGCGGCTCGGCCTCAAAGCCGTCCTTATATTGCTGCAAGGCGTCGAACAGGTAGGGCGAGCGCAGGGCCTCGGCCTGGCGGGTTGCCTCGTCGGGCCGGTTCTGCCAGTCCGCGAGCCAGCGGGTCTTGGCGTTGCTGCCGAGCAGGGCCCGGGCCTCGGCGAGGTGCTCGGTGCCCAGCCCGTCCACTTCGCACACGCGCTCGAGCGCCAGATCGGACGGGACGAGTTGCTTGGTTTTCTGATAACAGGTTCCGAGCCGCAGGTTGGCCATGACGTCATGGGGCAGCTCGTTGCGAACCCATTCCCAGGTTTCCGCGGCATAGGCGTAATCGCCTAAGTGGAACTGGGCTTCACCGATGACGCGCATGCCCTCGCGTCTCCAGGGAAAACCGGTGAGCTCGGAAGCCAGAAAACGGAGATCGCCGGTTCGTTTTTCGGCGCGCGCACAGGCGACCTCCTCCCGGAAATCGGGGGGGACGACGATGAAGGCCGCGGGATCGGGCGGGCGCAGGCCCGGCACCATGTTGTAGACGGGGCTGTCGACCACCTCGGCGCGCAGGGTTCGGGCGATGCCATCGATCAGGGCGGGCAGGGATGCCGCGGGATCGGCGGCATTGTAGGAGAGGTATCGATCGGTTTTGAGATCGAAGGGGACTTCGTCGACGGAGGCACGGAGGAGGAATGTTTTCTTGTCGCGCAAGGCGTGCCGCACGCCGAGCTCATAGAAGACGTTGGCGTTGTGAATGGTGATATCGGCAACGACCAGGTCGGCGGTGAGGAGCAGATGGATCATGTCGGCACGGATGTTGCCGGCACGGGTAATGTCGGCGGTGGTGCGGCCGGTGATGCTCAGGCGTTCGAGGGCGGGCGAGATGAGCTCGCGCTCGATCTTGTCGAAGTCGATGCCGTTCTTGAGGCCGAAGGGCCGCACGATGAATGCATGCATAAGGTTTCTCCCGGGCCGCGGAAGGGCGGCTTAGTACACGGTCTCACAAATACGGCCGCGCAGTTCGGAAAGACCTCTCCCCCGAAAAACAGAAGCCGGGGGCCAGGGGGATTGCTCTCGAACAAATTCGCAGGGTTCGTGCAGGGCGGCGCGCCTGTGAAAACCGGCGCGGCGACGGCGCGCACGCGTTGGGTTCCGTCCACTGGCGGTCGTCGAGACCCGGCAATTGCTGGAACGACGCTGGACGCCACCCGGTGTCCGACTTCCGGATCATCCATTAGAGTCGGAAGCCGTTGCGGCGATCATCCGGATAACCGGCGGCAACTTCCGGCTCCTGAACCGACTATTGACCCAAATCGAACGGACTATCGAAATCAACGCCCTGCAACAGGTGACCAAGACCGTTGTGGAGGCCGCCCGCGAGAACCTGGTGATCGGGCAGACCTAAAGCGGCCGAACCCCACCGGCACTGCTGCGCAAACGTAGGCCGGTTTCCACCGGTTTGGGAGTAGCTTCTCCTCGTCTGTGACCCGACCCTTGCGCCGCTTGCCAGATTTTCGGCGCTTTCTTCAGATCGAAATTCTTATCCCAGTCGCTGCCTCGCCCACCGGCACGATGTCCCGGCCGTACCATTCGATCAGTTCGTCCGGGGCCAGGTTGTAGACCCGCCGTGCAATCGGGGAG
>OMOG01000523.1:0-4358 GCA_900290305.1 Candidatus Sulfopaludibacter sp. SbA4 | reverse complement strand
AAACCAGTGCATTCATAAAGGTCCTTTTAATGGGCAATATCGGTAGCCAATGTGGACATTACCTCGGTGCGGGGAGGACATCAAGCAAAACTGGGACCGGGGAGTCAGCCCACGGATTCTTTGGATGTCCCGTTGTGGCAAAGCCGTCTGTGCAGATCCTGCCTCCGGTGATGCAGTTTTCACTGCTTCAGCACATCGTCGCCCGGCGACCCTACTTGTCCGCCTCTCGATTCATAATGGAGGTAAACGTGCTTCACTTTCCATCTTGGAGCAGCGACCCAATAACTGAGGCGAATCATGGAGCGTCAATGGGGAAAAAGATAGGCATTGGTTGTGTCGGCGTGCTACTCGTCTTCGGGCTGATCGTGGGAGTTTCCTTCAGCGGAACCTACAATTCACTTGTACAACTCGATCAGGCCACGCAGGCGCAGTGGGCCCAGGTCCAAAACGCATATCAACGGCGCGCCGATCTGGTGCCCAACCTCGTGGCGACTGTCAAAGGCGCTGCAGACTTTGAGAAGAGCACCATGACAGCGGTCACGGAGGCGCGCGCCCAGGTCGGCCAGGTCACACCCGCCGCGATGGCGGACATCACCAAAGATCCAGCAGCCTTCCAACGATATCAGCAGGCGCAGCAAGGATTGTCTTCGGCGCTGTCTCATTTGCTGGTCGTGACCGAAAACTACCCGGAGCTCAAAGCGACCGCCAACTTCCGCGACCTTCAAGCGCAGCTCGAGGGCACCGAGAATCGCATTACGGTTGAGCGACAGAGATTCAATGAGGCAGCCCAAGCATTCAACACCCGCCGGAGCAGTTTCCCAACCGTGCTGATCGTCGGCTTTTTCGGCGATAAATTCGCAACCAAGCCTTACTTCCAGGCACAATCCGGAAGTGAAAAGGCGCCCGTGGTGAAGTTCTAATTGCTTCTGCTCCGTAGTTTGCTTGTCGTTTTCGCCTTCGTTTCGACCGTGCTCCTGGACGCGGCTGAAACGCCCATCCCTCCGTCACCCACCCAGTGGGTCACGGACACCGCGAATTTCCTGTCGCCGGAAGCGGTGCGCTCACTGGACGCACGCCTCGCCGCCTACGAGCAGGCCACCGGCCATCAATTGCTTGTGTACATCGCACCCACTACGGGCGATGCGCCGATCGAGGACTGGGCCGTCCGGGCCTTTGCAAACTGGAAGGTGGGCCGGAAGGGGCTTGATGACGGGCTGGCCCTTTTCATCATGCCCCAGGATCATAAGATGAGGATCGAGGTCGGCTACGGACTCGAAGCCGTAGTGCCCGATGCGGTCGCGTCCCGTGTGATCAACGAAGTGGTGGCCCCTCGGATTCAGGCCGGCCATCCCGATGACGCGGTAACAGCAGCTATCGACTCGCTGACCGGAGTCATCGGCGGACAGGGCGATGCGCCTCCGTCCACACGGACGCCGCCGCAGTCCAAGCCATTGACGCTGTTTCAATGGATTTTCTATGGCATCGCCGGGATCCTGGTACTGGCCTTGGTGATTACGCATCCGACGCTAGCCTTCTACTTCCTGGCCAGCATCATGTCCGGCGGCAGTGGGGGTGGAGGAGGAGGGGGCGGCGGCGGATTTAGCGGGGGAGGCGGACGGTCCGGCGGTGGAGGGGCGAGCGGATCATGGTAACCATCGACAAGGATCGGATCAGGCAAGCGATTCAGAAAGCCGAGAGGCGAACTTCCGGCGAGATCCGCGTTTCCGTGTCACCGCTGTTCTGGGGCGATGTTCGGAAAGCCGCGGAGAAGGCATTCGAGCGACTGGGCATGACCGCGACGAAGGATCGCAATGCCGTGTTATTCTTCGTCGTGCCGGCGCGCCGCAAGTTCGTCGTGTTAGGCGACAGCGGCATCCACGAGAAGGTTGGCCAGGAGTTTTGGCATCACATCGTCCGCACCGTGTCCGGGAAGTTTAGACAAGGTGATTTTACGGGCGGCCTTGTCGCCGGAATCGAAGCGGCCGGCGAGGACCTGGCCAAGCATTTCCCCTACCACGCCGGCAGCGAAACGAACGAGTTGCCGGATGATGTCGACTACGGCCCCGGGAACTGAGGCACCGAGGCAGGCCGATAGGCTCCAGACTGCGATCAGTCAGGGTGCCTTATCCGCTGATATCGGTAGCCACCCCCAATGCGACCGAGTGCGGACGCGCCAGCCGCTGGGCGCCCGATCCTGTCAAGATGCCGGCTACGTGTCAAGTGGATCGTCCGGAAGCCAGTCTTCAAAGAACGAGGTTTCCCGGGATCGATTCGACGGTGGCGCGCGCTGCCGCCGCAGGGGTCTATCGCCGTCTGGTGGACGTTCAATCGTATTGGAGAGACGCATTCGCTTGGTCGCGTAACGCCATATGCGCGGATGTGCTCCCCTCGGATTCCGGCCGGATCGTCGGCCACTCGGAGAGAGCCCGTCGGAACGGGTACCTGTGTTCCAGAAATCGCCTTCTCGCCGGCGTTAAGCAGTGATATCGGTAGCTGTCCTCTGTGCACATCGGATTCTTGGAGGCGCGCGATCATCGTGCTGTAGCTCACAGGGACGGAACCGCAGCCGCCACAGCCTGGCCTAAACCGAAAAAACATCGCAAGACTACGCCACGTCAAACAGCAGAACCGTGTAGTTCGTCGACGAAAGCGTCTTCTCGATGGTTGGCCAGACCTTTTGGTGCGTCGCGGACGCTACCCACTTCTGCCGCAGATCCTCACTCGCGAAGGTCAGCGCGAAGCGATAGTTCAGCCCTGCGGGGGTGCTGCCCTGTAATGCCGAATGCAGCTTCAGCATCTGCGCGTCGACGTAGCCGGGCTGCTTGGCTGCCGCGGGCCGGAAGACGGTCTGAAAGTTATGGAGCATCTCCTGCTCCTTCGCCGGATCGACGGAAAGATCCACGTGAAGCTGGATCTTTCCACTCGCGCCTGGCGCCGCGTTCAACGTGGCCGGGCCGGCTGCTGCGAGTGAAGCAGCCCCCGCCAGTACGGACTTCAGATAGGTTCGACGTTTCATCTTCTTCCTCGACCTTCGATATTACTGGTACAGAGCCGGCTGGCCAGCTACCGCCAGCTTGATGCGGTACAGCCCGGTCCGGGCCGTGATACACAGCGACTTGCCGTCGTCGCCCCAATTGCAGTTCGCGGGGGTCTCCGGCGGCTTGATCGTGCCCAGGTGTCTGCCGTCCGCCGAAAACACCCACACTCCGCCGGGGCCGCTGCCGTAGACGTTGCCCTGCGAATCGACTTTCATGCCGTCCGGCAGCCCGTCTTCCCTTTCCGCCGTCACATCGAAGAACACCCGTCCGTTGCCGACCGTCCCGTCTTCGGCGACATCGTAGCGCATCCACACCTTGCGCTTCTCGTCGGAGTTGGCAATGTAGAACGTCTTCTGATCGGGCGAGAAGGCGATGCCGTTCGGCCGGGTCAAATCCTGGACGATCGCGTCCACTTTGCCGTTCTTCAGGCGGTAGACGCCATTAAACGGAATCTCTTTGGCCGGGTCTTCATCCTGTTTCGCCAATCCGTATGGAGGATCGGTGAAGTACAGCGCCCCGTCGGACCGGTACACGAGATCGTTCGGGCTGTTGAACCGCTTGCCCTGGTAGCGTTCCACCAGCGGGGTCATCTGCAGATCCTTGCCCACGCGCACGATGCGGCGAGCCGTATGTTGGCAGATCAGGACGTACCCGTCCCGATCGGCGACCTCGCCGTTGGGGCCGACGAATCCTCCCGGCGGCACATTGCCCGGATCTCCGCCGGCCTTTTGGATCAGAACCTTCACCTCTCCGTTCGGCGACCATTGGCGGACCACATTGCCCACCACGTCGCTGAACCAGAGGACCCGATCTTGCGGACGCCAGACGGGCCCCTCGGTGAATGTGAACCCACCGGAGAGCTTTTCAACGATCGCATCTTTCGGCACGATTTGATCCAATGCCGGGTCAAGACGGACAATGCTGCCGGCACTCTGCTGCGCTCCCGCCTTTGGCGCGGCGGAGCCGGGGGAGGATGCGGATTTGTCGGGAGTCGAGCAACCGGCTACCAGAAATGCCAAGAAGAGTAGAAACAGTGGCTTCCGTTTCATAGTGTGGTACGACCGCTGCGAATTGTAGCAACATTTGCAGACCATTTCACCGCGCCTCTCAGCCCGCCCCAGGATGCATGGCATTCTGAAAAGCGATAGCGGGTGCTTAACCGATGTGGGGGAAGTCGGTTGCCTGCGACCGCCCCCTTACGGTCGCGGCTCCGCAAACGCCTGCAAACACGCCGCATTCGAAACGGAGCCGCGACCGTAAGAAGCCGTGAGGAAATCGAGATTTTGAAATCCGTAGGCCGAAACCGAGTCCGATGAGTTC
>OMOG01000541.1 GCA_900290305.1 Candidatus Sulfopaludibacter sp. SbA4 | reverse complement strand
TTGGCGTAGGAGGTGCCGGGATGGACGTGGCAGACCACGCACTGGCTGGAAGGAATGCTGCGCGTGAGGCGGTGCTGGATGGGATGACCCTCTTCGTTCTTAGGGATGGTGGGATCGGCGGTGTAGCTGTACGCCAGGTGGCCGCGCGAGGCGTATGGACCGGAGTGCTTGGGGTCGCGGTCGTTGGCGTACACCACATGGCATCCGGTGCAGCCCGAAGAGCGATAATCGCCAGGCTGGTCGTTGGTGCCCATGAAGTAGAGCAGGGGATCGAGCAGGCGGGTGCGCTGCGCGCAGGGTGTTGCCCGGCTGGGTGGCCTCGAATTGCGGCAGCGGCCACAGCTCGGGCAGCATGGCCTTGAGCTTGATCTCGCTGGCGGTGGGCGGCGGGACGGCGGCGAGTTTCTGCGCGATGCCCTCGCGGCTGTAACTCTCGCCGAAGACGGGGCGCTTCAAGGGAAAGCCGCCGTTGTTGTAGAGCGCGGCGCCCCAGAGGAAGGCGCCGTGGGTCATGAGGCTGGTGCGCACCTTGGCGACTTCGGTGACGTGGCAGCCTTTGCGGCCGCAGGTCTGGTCGGCGATGCGCAGGTCGCCGGGGTTGCGGAAGCGGATGAATTCGGGGCTTTCGTGGTTCAGCTCGGCGTAGTTGCGGACGGGGTTGGCGGAGGTGGGCCAGGCGGATTTGTTGCGCGGCTGGATGTGTCCGGCGAGTTTGTCGGTGGTGTCGGGGTTGCCGCCGTGGCACTCGGCGCAGGCCAGGCGGACGGCGGTGGAGACGTGCATGGGCTCGATGTTCACGTGGCACTTGGCGGATTCGCAGCCGGTGGGTTGGGCGTGGGCGGGAAAAAAAGCTAAAACCGAGCTCACCGCGGAGACGCGGAGACACAGAGAAAGCGCGGAGGGAAGGAGAGAAAAGAGACTTCGGGGAACGGGTGGGTTTGGTTTCGTTACGTGGTTGGCGCGCAGAGAGAGCGGAGAAGAGGGCAGCCGAGGGGTGGCTTCGGGCGGGGGAGTTTGGTAGAAGTCCGNNCAGGGCTCCGAATCCCGCGGTGATCACGATGTTGTCGCTCAGGAGCGGGCGGTATTGAAAGCCCAGGCCCGAGTCGAGCCCGATGGCGTGGCGAATGTGGGCCTGGAAGAGCAGAGCCTGCAGCACTTCGGTGCGGTTGAACTTGGCCCAATTCACGTTCAGGCTGGCTTTCAGCTTGGGCGTGATCTTGGCGTCGAAGCCGGCGTTGATGAGCGTGATGCCCGGATTGATGAAGTTCGCCTGGCCTTCGAAAAGGCCGGCCCGCATGGTGGGCATGAGGTTGTTGGGCGCGAAGAGATTCACGCCCGTGTCCGATAGCGGGATGGGCTCGCGGTTGAGAAAATTCACGCCGCCCGCCTCGAAATTATTGTTGAGCAGGCCGCGATCGGCGAGTGACGGGTTGCCGAGGAATCCGCCGCCGGCGAACTGCTGGTTGGGCACGATGCCGTCGAATCCGTTGGCACGGCCGTCGTTCAGCTTGCCATCGCCCGAGGTGTAGAAGCCCGAGATGCGGTAGGTCATCCAATCCTTTTCGTAGGAGAATTCGGCCGCGGCCAACTGCGCGTTGATGTGCTGGGCGTTCTTGCTAAACGGAATCGCGCTGAAGGAGTCGCGCCCGAAGGCCTCGTAAAACGCGTGCGACACGTTGATGCGTCCGATGTGTCCGTCTCCCGAAATGCCGGCGTACGCCGCGCGAATTTTAGACTCCACGGAAGGCAGGCCTCCGCTGGACGGCACGAGGCCGCCGATGGGCGCGGGCCGCACCAGGACGCCGTTTTTGTCGACCAGGAAGGAGGGCTGGTCGTGGTTGTAGAATGCGCTGAAGTTCAGGTTGTAGCCCTTGGTGAGGAAATCGTTCCAGTAGAGGTTGGCACCGGCGACCTGCTGCTGCCGCATGCGCCAACGGTTCAGGCCGCTGTTGGTGTCTTTTTCCAGCATGTCGAAGTACACCATGTTCCACTGGAAGATGTTGTTGTCGAACGTGCCGAAAAGGCGGGCGCCGGGCTGCTCGTCGGAAAAGATGAAGCCGCGGAAATCGCTGGTGAAGCGCTGGATGCCCAGCCGCAGGGACGCAAAATCGAAATGCGCTTTCTCCGTAAACAGGCGCTTCTCCAGGAAGGCCTCCTGCATGCCGAAGTTGCTGTCGGTGCGGCGGATGCCCTGCCGGACGTCGCTATTGATCAGGCCGTTTTCGTGTGTGAGGGTGTAGTTGATGTTGAATTCGGGCGTCACGCGCAGCTCCCAATCCACCGGCTGGAAGCCCGCGCTGCCGCGGAAGAGATCCATGCTGAAGCGAAAGTTCTGGTCGACGGCGAACTGGCCGCCGCGTCCGAAGAAGGTGAATTCCCCGGGCTCGGCGAAGCTCTGGCCGGACCCCACGGGCAGGCGGCGGATCTCAGAGACGGTTTCGCTCACGCCGGTGAAGGTGAAGAAATCGCGGCGTCCGTGGAACGGAAAATCGCCCTTGATGGTGTTGCGGTTGAAAGGATCCCACAGGTGCGACTGGTCGTAAATGGCGTCGAGTTTTTGGTTGTCGTAGCGGCGCCAGGGGGGGCTCGGAAAGACCCACCAGCGATTGGGCACTGTGCTGGCCGTGGTGACGCCGGGCGGGTTGGACCGCAGGACGGGGATCAGCGCCAGCTTCGGCAGGATGTGGGGCGCATACGCCAGCATCTCGGGCGAGAGCGGAATCACCGTGCCGCGGATCAGGGGCCGCGAGCGATCCTCGGCCTGCTGCTGCGGTTGTACCAACTGCCGCTGTGCGTCGATGAACTGCTGCAGAGGCGAAGGGCCCGTGATCAACACGGGCGCCCCGGTTCGGCGAGGCAGTTTGCGGACGGGTTGCAGCACGCGCGGCGGGGTCGTCTCGATCTGGCGGCCTTTGCGGGGCAGTTGGGCGCGCTGCGCGAGGAGCGGAAGCGAGAAGAGAAGAAGCCACAAGCCGGCGAGGCGTCGCGCGTCCGCCCAAGCGCCGGCATGAGTGCCGGCGCGGCAGGCACGAGTGCCTGCGCCACATGGAAACAGTGAGCGCATGGCGGCCTGCTACTCTCCCGCGACCCTTCGAAATTTGTCGGCAAACTCCGACGGGCGGTAAGTGGACGGGTGCTCCAGGTAGTCGTAGAGCGGCGCCATGACGTCGGTCGGTTTGCCCTGCGCGGCGCGCAACGCGTCCAGGCTCATGGTGGCCTGCTCCGCGGCATTCACTCCGGCATCCGCGATCCGCTGGATATTGCCCGAGATGGCGCGCACCATCGCCGCGGCGTCTATGTCCTGCGTGAGGAAGCGCGTGCTCAGCGCGTCCGCCTCGCGCTCCACGGCCTTGGCGGCGCGCGCGATTCCCGGCCCGTCCGTGAACTTGTTGGACATCTGGGCCGCGAGGCCGTTCATGGCTCCCTCGAGCGCGGCCCGCTGGTCGGGCGCGGCGGTGGCCACCAACACGTCCAGCACCTCGTAGCGCGCCAGGTTGACTTGCAGGGTTCCGGGTTTGCGGCCGGCATAGCCGCGCTGGATTCGCCAGCTATCGGCGCGCAGGTCGTGATGGCATTGATAGCACTCCAGGTCCGAGAACTCGGGCCAGGCTTTGTCGCCGTGCTCGCCCAGGAGGCGCATGGCTTCGCCCAGCGCGGTGGCCTGCCCCACGGCCCAGGCGTGCAGGCGCACGGCCGCCGCACGCGGCCGATGGTGCGATGGCTGCGCGGCGTCGAAGGTGTCCAGCTCGAACGCCAGGTCGGG
>OMOG01000586.1 GCA_900290305.1 Candidatus Sulfopaludibacter sp. SbA4 | reverse complement strand
GTAGGCGTCGTCCGCGGAGCGCCACGGCCGCTCGTAGCGCGGATCGGTCAGGCCGATCGGGTCGTAGATCACGGCGCGCTCGGTGAGGTCCGGAAACGAGGCGGCAAAGCGCGCGGCGAGCATTCCGCCCATGGAATGCCCCACGATGGTCACTTTGGCGATGCCCAGAGACGTAAGCAGCTTGCGGGTGTTCAGCGCCATGTCGTGAAAGTTGTAAGGCATGATGGGCTTCGACGACCGGCCGAAGCCGATCTGATCGGGCACCACCACGCGGAAGCCCTCCTTGCGCAGCACCTCGATGGGCCCGGCAAAATAGAAGCCTCCGAAGTTCATGCCGTGGAACAGCACCACCGTGCGGCCGTTGGGCTGGCCGGCGGGCGGCACGTCCATGTAAGCCATACGAATGTCCTGGCCGTAGAGCGTCAGCGGGAGGTAAGCCACCGGGTACGGATAAGGAATCTCATCGTAGGTAATGCTGCCCGGTTTGACGTCGGTGGGCGCTTTGGGCGACTCACTTTGGGCCAACAGCGGCCAGCAGACACAGATCCACAAACAGACAGCCCGCATTCTCGAAAACCCTCCGTGCCCCATGATACGCGCCCCGCATGGCTGTGGCAATATGCCGCGCCGTGACAATATGGCGATATGGAACACGAGCCCTGGTACTGCGAATACTCGGTCGAGGTGGACGTGCGTCCCGCATTCGCCTGGAGCTACTGGACGGATATCGGGAACTGGGTGGATCCGCCGGCTCAGTTTTCGTTGGATGGAGCTTTCGCCGCCGGCTCGCAGGGGATGACGCAGATGCCCGGACACGAGCCGATAGGGTGGCGGATCGCGGCAGTGGGCGGATCGCGGCAGTGGAGGCGGGTGAGTCCGCCACGATTCAGATCCCGTTGGACCGGGCAGTCCTGTCGTTTCACTGGCGATTTGAGGCGCTTTCCGATCGCCGGACCAGAATCACGCAACGCATCGAGCTGACGGGGGAGAACGCCGACGCCTACGCCGAGGCTCGCGCGGCGTTCCGCGCGAACCTTCGGGGCGGAATGGAGAGGATCGCCGCCGCGATGTCACAAGCTGCTGCCGCTGTATAAAGCCGCTGCCGCTGTATACTGATCTCGATATGCGCTCGATCAGTATTCTTGTCCTTATGGTGTCGGCCGCCGCGGCGCAGCCGCATTACGACCTGCTCCTGAAGGGCGGGCACGTAATCGATGCCAAGAATCGCATCGATGCGGTTCGCGATGTCGCCGTGGAAGGCGGACGCATCGCACGCGTGGCGGAGAAGATCGATCCGTCGGAAGCCAGGAAGGTGGTGGACGCCACGGGGCTCTACGTGACTCCCGGGCTGATCGACATGCACGTACACGTCTACAAACGCTCCAATCCGCCGCCGGGCGCGCAGGATGAATCGGTCAATCCGGACGCGTTTTCGTTCCGCGCCGGGGTGACCACGGTGGTGGATGCCGGATCGTCCGGGTGGAAGGACTTCGCCGATTTCCGCGACCACATCATCCTGAAGGCGCGCACCCGCGTCCTGGCGTTCCTGAATATCGTCGGAGTGGGAATGGGCACGGGCAAGGAAAACGATCCGGCGGAAATGGACGCCGAGGCAGCCGCGCGCACCGCAAAGGAAAACGCGGACCTCATCGTGGGATTCAAGTCGGCGCATTACCAGGGGCCCGGCTGGCCCTCCATCGACAATGCGGTCAAGGCCGGGAATCTCACCGGGCTGCCCGTCATGGTGGATTTCGGGCAGATCACCAAAGAACGCAATATCGACACTTTGTTCCTGGACAAGCTGCGGCCGGGCGATATCTACACGCATTGTTTCTCGGGTCATCGCGAGGAGGTGCTCGAGAACGGAACGCTGAATCCGGCGATGGTGGAAGGGCGGAAGCGCAAGATCATTTTCGACATCGGCTTCGGACAGGCCAGCTTCTACTGGTACGTGGCGGTTCCAGCCTATCGGGCGGGCTTTTACCCGGACTCCATCTCCACCGACCTGCACACCAACAGCATGAATGGCGGGATGAAGAACATGAACAACGCGATGTCGGATATCTTGGCTCTGGGCTCGCCGATCGCGGACGTGATCCGCATGTCCACGTGGGCGCCGGCGCAGGAGATCAAGCGGCCGCAACTGGGGAACCTGGATGTGGGCGCCGAGGCGGACATCGCGGTGCTGCGCGTGGAGAAGGGCCATTTCGGTCTGCTGGATTCGGCGGGAGCGCGCATGAACGGCACCCAGCGCATCGTTTGCGAACTGACTCTGCGCAAGGGCCAGGTGGCCTGGGATTGGAACGGCCTGGCCAGCGAGGATTGGCAGAGCTTTCCGTATCGGAAGGGACCGTTCTTCAAAGGGCCGAACGGCAAGTGATTGCCTGCCGTTGGTGGGGCAGGCGCTTTCGCCTGCCAACCCCGACCTTTGTGTTACTCTTTTAGACAAGTTCGGCACTCAGAGGTGAGCGATGACTGTTCGTGTATTGGGCGCCTGTCTGTTTCTCGGCTCCGGATTCCTGGTTTCCGCCGCCGGTACTTCCACTCCGACGTTCTCCCGGGACGTCGCTCCGATTCTTTACAGCCGCTGCCTGGAATGTCACCGCCAGGGTGAAGCCGCTCCCATGGCGTTCACGAGTTACGCGGAGGTCCGTCCGTGGGCCAAGGCGATCAAGCAGGCCGTGCTGACGCGCAAGATGCCGCCCTGGCTGGCCGATCCGCACTTCGGCGAATTTCGCAACGACCGGCGCATGCCCGACGACGAAATGCAGACTATCGCGAAATGGGCCGACTCCGGCGCGCCCGAGGGCGACGCGAAGCAGATGCCGCCGATGCCCCACTTCGAGACCGGCTGGAGGATCCCCAAACCGGACGCGGTCTTCGACATCGGCACGGATTACGACGTGCCGTCCGAAGGCGTGGTCGCGTACAAGTACTTCACCGTTCCGACCAACTTCACCGAAGACAAATGGGTGGAGGCGGCGGAGGTGCGCCCCGGCCAGCGCGGCGCGGTGCATCACATCATCGCGTTCATCAAGGAGCCGGGCAGCCCCGCGGGAGCGGCTATCCCGGGCAATATTCTGGTGGGCTTCGCCCCGGGTGAGAATCCGCTGCGGCTGAATCCGGGCACGGCGGTGCTAGTGAAGGCGGGTTCGTCGATTTACTTTCAGGTGCACTACACGCCCAATGGCAAAGCGGTCAAGGACCGCAGCTACATAGGCCTGCGGTTTGCGCAGGAGCCTCCGAAGTTCCGCGCCATCCGCGGCCTGGCAATCAACCTGGGCTTCAAGATCCCTCCCAACGACCCCAATTACGAAGTGCGATCGAGCGCCACCATGGACCGCGAGGTTACGCTCGACAGCCTGATGCCCCACATGCACCTCCGCGGCAAGGATTTCCAATACACGGTGGTCTACCCGGATGGCCGCCAGGAGGTGATCCTGAGCGTGCCCAAGTACGACTTCAACTGGCAGCTCATGTACCAGCTCAAGTCGCCGATGCTGCTGCCGAAGGGCACGCGCATCAACTGCGTGGCGCACTTCGACAACTCGCCGAACAATCGGTACAATCCCGATCCGGCGAAGGAAGTGAAGTGGGGCGAACAGACCTGGGAAGAGATGATGATCGGCTTTTTCACTTACACGGTTCCAAATGCCCCTCAGGGAACCTTAAGCGCGGAGAAGCGCGCTCCGTAAGGCCGGTATGCCGGTCGGAAGAGCCGACAAAGCCATCGAGGCGTTACAGGCCTTGAAGGCCTTGCAGGAAGACGCCAAGCGCAAGGGTCTCGATAAGACGACTATGGACGAGATCGACGCCGAGATTGCAGCCCACCGGCGTGAGAAGCGTCTGGCCAAAAGATCCAATTTTGAGCCGGGGTAACCGCTCCCTGAGAGTTGAGTAAGCCTTGGAAAGCATGTGGGCCGCGGATGAACGCAGATGAACGCGGATAAGAAAGCTCTTAGTGAGTTATCGGCGTTCATCGGTGTTTATCTGTGGCTAAGAGGTTCTTCTCACGTGTAACTCGGCTAAGTGGCTCAGGCCCCGCGAAACTGGGTTACTGAGTCCCGCTCAAAACCGCCTCTTGAAGAAGAAGTCCAGCCCGAACACCCCGTTTTCCTCGCGCAGCGCCACAACCGACCACTGCTTGCTGAACGACCATTCCACGCGCACTACCTGCGGGTTGGTGCTGGTGACGTTGGTGATGTAGGTGAACGTGATGTCCGAAGTCACCTGCTGTTCGAGAGTGAGCCGCGCCTGCGGGTTGTTCTCCACGCCCTCGATGGTCGGATCGATGCGCAGCTTGCTCACTCCGAAGAAGCGCTGCAAGCGGCCCGCCACCGGGTTGGCGATGGCCTGGCCCAATAACGCCGATGCGCCCATCTGCTGCCACGATTGCGGCGCCGTGTTTTGCTGGGCGAGCAGGGTGGGATCGGAGGTCGGCGGCCGGCCGGTGGCCAGCAGCGCCACGATTTCGTTGAACTGCAGCGGAGGATCGGAACGCGGCGTCAGGTGGAGTTTGTTCAACGGACCCGCCACCGTCAGGGTGATATCGATGCCGTTCGCCTTGGTCTCCAGGTTGATGTCCAGGACGGGCTCTACCTTCAGCGGATTGTAGAACGCAATGGAGCCGTCGCTGATGGTGTACTTCGTTCCGTAAAACACCACCTGGCCTTGCGTGATGGTGACGCGGCCCACCACGGCGGGATTGCTGAAGGTGCCGCGCAGCCGCAGGTTGGCTTCCGCCTGAAGGTCTTCGGTCAACGAGCTTTGAAGCTGGATGTCGGGCGCGGTCTCGATCTGCACATCGAAGTTCAGGCCGCCCAGAAGGCCGGCCCGCGCGGCGGGCGTGCGGACGGGCTCGGCGGATTTCGCGATCACGGAGCTGAAGTCCGATTGCAGATTGAACCCGGTGCGGAGAATCGTGATGATGCCGGAGAGCTCGCTGCGCTCGAGGGTGCCGGTGAGGTCGAGGCGGGCATTGGCCACGGTGCTGACGCCTTCCGGGTAGCGCACGCGCACCTGATCCGCGCGCGCGTGCACCCGGAAAACGGCCTCGTCGCCGCTGTAGGCCGCGAACCCCGAGATCTCGACCTTGCCGCCGCCGGTCTCGCCAGTGAAACTCTGGATGGTGGCGCGATTCTCCCGCGTAGCGCCGCGCAAATCGTTGGTGAGCAGGATCTCTCCGTTGGCGTTGGAGATGCCGTTGGGCAGGTCGTTCAAGGCAAACGCCGCATTCTGGAACTGCAGGCGCCCGTTGATCTGCGGCGAGTCGAGGGGTCCGCGCACGGTGGCTTCCGCGGTCACCGCTCCGGAAGAGGCCAGATCGGAATCGAACTCATGCACGATGGCCAGATCCAGGTGGCCGTTCACCCGCAGATCGAGCGAGCCCTTCTGCTGCAGCAGCGCCTTTCCGGTGATGCTGAGATCCGTGCCGCGCCCCGTGAGGCGGGCACTGTCGACCGTGACCGTGTTATTCACCATGCTGGCGACAATAGGGCCGGAGTTCTGCAGGCTGAAGGAATTGGCGGGGCCCGCGGGGGCTCCACTCGCGCCCGCGCCCGTGCGCGGAGCAGAACCGGCAAGCTCGAATTTCGCGATGCGCAGCTCGGCCTTCAGAGCTTCGGTCTGGAGCGCGGGGCCCTCGATGCGCAGCTCACCTTCGGCGAAGCCCGACAGGTTGTCGGTGGGGGAAGGCGCGGAAGGCCCCGGCGAAATCCACTTCCGCAGCCGCGCGAAATCCAGCCTCGAAAACGTAATGGTGGCGCTGCCCGGGTAGTTGCCTTCGAGCTGCCATTGGCCCTCGCCGCGAATGGCCGAATCGGCGACGGCCGATTCCAGGCGGGCGTGCAGCACGGCGTTTTGCGAATCGGCCGTGAGGTGCGCATCGCCCAGCGCCTGCTCGGCCAACCGCAGGCCGCGCGCCATGATGTCGGCGTGGAGGTCGGTAATGTGCAACCCCGGCTTGCCGTCTTTGGCGGGCGCCAGGTCCAGATCGCCGTTGGCCGCGACCTGGACCGATCCTTTCACGTCCGGCCGCAGCTTCTGCACCGTGCGGACCTGCTCCAGCGGCACGGCGTTGCTGCTCACCTGAAAGCGCAGGCGGCCTGCATCGAAGCGGCCCGGCGCGTGATCGAAGGTGGCGGCCAGCCGCACCTCCGCGGCCCCCGAAGCGATCTGCCCCGAGGTCACCTGCACCGTTCGCCCGCTGTAATTCACGTGCGCGGCGAAGCGGTCGAACGGCTCCTCACGGAAGCTGCCTTTGGCGACTTCGAGATCGCCGCTGGCCTGCGGATCGGCGACGGTGCCGGAGACCTGGGCAGTACCCGAGAGCGTGCCGGTGGCGGGCACATCCTTCACGTCGAGCGCCGCGGCCAGAGCGGCGATGTCCGCGTTGCGCAGAGTTCCGCTGCCGGCGATGACGCTCGAATCTTCGATCTTCCACTCGGCCAGGCCGATGGATCCCTGGAACTGCGCGCGCAGCGTGCCCTGCGTGATCGTGGCGTTTCGCGCTTCGGCGCCCGTGGGCGAGGCGCTGGCGTCGGCTTGCAGGGAATCGAAGATCCGTCCTTCATACGAGAAGCGCGTGACGTTGACATGGCCGGCGATGTGGGGGCTGTCCAGGTTGCCCGTCACCGTGCCGTCGAAAACCGCCGCGCCGTTTTCGAGTCTCACGGGAAAGTCCGCGGCATTCTCCCCAAGCGCCGGCAGGATGTCGTTAAGGTCGCGAGTCTCGGCATGCACCCGCAGCTCGCGGCCGGCTTGCACGCCACCCGAGAAATCGGCGCGCGAGGAAGGCAGCGTGAGCGTGGAGCGGCCCAGATCGAGGAGGCCGCTGCGGGCTTCGTAGCTGGCCATGATGTGCCCATGAACCGGCACGCCTTGGGGGGCCGGCGCTATGGTCAGATCGGCCGCCGCGCGGAGATCCCGTTTCCGGCGCAGCGAGCCTTCCACCTGCACGGTGCCCGATCCTGAGCCATCCCACGGCAACGGCGCGGCGCTGTACATGGCGACCGTGCGCTGGATTCCGAAATCCCCGAAGTCGCCATTCACCGTGTAGCGATCGAGGTCGCGGAGGTGGGCTTCGCCGCGGAAGTTGCCGCCCGCGATCGCCAGCGCAATGCCGCGCGCATCGAGATCGCGGCCGCGTATCGCGATCCCGGCCACCTGGCCTTCCGCCGTAATAGGGCACTGCGCGGTTTTCGCGGGACACGGCCCCGCGCCGCCGAGCCGCACGCCGCTCAGCTCAATCCCGTGCGGACCTGCGGACAGGACGCCATCGGCGCGGTAGTTCCGCAGCCGAAGAGTAGAGTCCCGGAAGTCGATGCCGTACGAGTGAAACTTCCCGGTAGCGGAGATGTCCGCACCGCCCCAAGTCGCAATGCCCGCGATTTCGACCCGGCCGCGCTCCAGTTCCTTGACGCTCAGAATGCGCGCGGCGTCGGTTACCGATGCATGCGCATCGTACTGAAACGTGCCCCGCGGCGCGGTGAGATCTTCCACGGCTCCGGAAAACTCGATTCGCGAATCGCCCGTCGCGACCTTGGCGGAGGTCACGCCGATGCGGCGCTTCTCGATCGACAAAGCCATGTTCACGGCGAACGGCAGAGGTGGCAAGCCCGGCCATTGGACGTCCAGCGGCTGGATGGAAACCTCGCCCAGGTAGCGCGGTCCGGCCATTTCATACAGCAGCCGCAAGTTCAGGTTCCGGCCGCGCGCGTCGAACGTGGTCTGGCCGCGCGATTCGATTTCGAAGAGCCCGTTCCGCAGCTCGAAGCGGCCTACCGCCAGGTTGAGCAGGGTCTCCACGGGCGGCCGTTGGTTGCCTTTGATCTTCGGCTCGGGCACGTTGGTGCGACCGTCGGGATAGACGATCAGGTAGACCCGCGGATCGGCCACCTCGATATACTGAATGTCGAAATCGCGCTTGACGAGCGACACGATCTTCAGCCCCACCGCGATGGACGACGCGTGGAACAGCGCGGGCCGGTCCGCGGGCTCATTGCCATGGATCGCGAAGCCCGTAAGCTCGGCGCGCAGCCGCTTCCAGTCGAATTGGAACGAGGCAGCCTCGACCCGGCCGCCGGTGGCCGTCTCGACGGCCTCGATCACGCGCTCGCGCACCTTTTCGTAGAACCAGTGGCTGCGCACCACCAGAACAGCAGCCACCACGGCGAGAAGCAGCAACGCTCCCGCGGAGCCCGCGATGGCGAACGCGACTCGCTTGCGGCTCACCCGAAGGCCTCCTCGTGGTAGACGATTTCATTGCGCTTGCGAGCCAGGACGAGCCAGCGGTTGAGATCCTCGTCCGCCCGATCGCCGGTGAGCTTCTCTTCGATCTGGCCGCGATAGTCTTCGAGCTTCACCGGCTCGCCGGGATGTGCC
>OMOG01000165.1 GCA_900290305.1 Candidatus Sulfopaludibacter sp. SbA4 | reverse complement strand
GGTGAATTCCAGGCCGTGCCGCATCGGCCGGCGGAAGGTGATGACCATCGAGTTGTACCAGGAGTTGACGTCGGTCTGGCCGATAAAAACCTCTCCGGTATTCGTGTCGATGCGGCTGGTGTAGAACGGGAAGGTAACCGTCTGCGCCGTCTGGTTGGTGGAATTGAGAATATCGTAGCTCTTGGTGGTGGTCGAAGGAGCCAGGTTGGAGTCGTAGAAAATCGGCAGGTGCAGGCCCCGGCTCACCACGTATGCCACCGAGGCGCTGAGGCTGCCCGGCAACTGCCGTTCCACGGTTACGTCGCCTTGGTGGACCAGCGGGTCGAGCCAGTTGGGCGACATGCCGCGCGTGACCTGGGTGGCCGACGGCGGAGTGAACGCTGTCACTTGCGGCGTCAGCGCGCCCGAAAACGGCGCGACCATCGTCGGTCCCGGCGGGGAAAAAATGACGTTGGGGAACGACAGAGCCGGACAGGTGGTAACGGAGCAATTGAACGTCTGCTGGATCACGCCGTTTTCCACGCGGGTGGCGTAGTAGGTGGAATTGCTCGTCTTCCCGTAGAACATGCCGTAGCCTGTCCGCACCACCGTCTTCGGCGTCAACTGAAACGCCAGCCCGAGACGGGGCATGAATTGGCCCTTGGGGATATTGATGGTGGACGTGTAGTAGGTGGTCAGCGGCGTCAGCGTATTGGGCATCGCCGGCTGAGGAATCTCGAAGATGTCGTAGCGCAGGCCCGCGTTCACCGTCAACCGGGAATTCGCCTTCCAGGTATCCTCCACGAAGCCGGCGAAGTCCTTTTCCCAAAAATCGTCTTTGCCGACGTGCGTGACCGGGTCATTCACCTGCGTAAAGCTGGTCCAGTGCTTGCCCGTCAACCCGTCGCCGGTGTTGATCCCGTACGTGTCGAGAACCCAGTTTTGAAAAGCCGCCGTGGCCGATCCGCTATAGGAGTACTGGCCGGTGCCGTTATACAGGTTGATCATCACTTCATGGATGATATTCAAATCGAATCCCGTCTTGATGGTGTGGCGCCCGCGGCTGACGGAAAGCGTGTCCGAAATCTGGATGCGGTGTTCGTCCGGCTCCGCCGTGCGCGGCAGCGCGTAGTTCTCGCCATAGGTCGCAATGCTGGCCAGGCTGACATAGGGCGCGGTCCCGTTGGCCCCCGCCGCTTCCAGGTCGCGGCCCCACTGGAAACGCACGTTGTTCAGCACCGTGGGTGAGATGGTCGAATCCCAGTTGGCCACGAAAATGCGTTCGTGGAAGATGTAGCTTCCGTTGCTGCTCACCGAGCTGTTGTTGTACGAAGGCGCCGTTTGATACGCATTGGGCGCGCGGTAGTTCATGAAGTCGAACGATGCCGTCACGCGGTTGCGTGGCGTAATCAGGCCCTCCAGCTTGCCGAAGCCCACGTCCTGATTCGTGGCGCGCGGGAATGTTCCCAGCAGGCCATAAAGGTACGCATTCGCATTGGTACACTGCGTGGCCGTCACCTGCGCCGGGCACGGCAACGCTCTCGTGGTGGAGTTGTAGCTGCTGCTGGTGTAGGCGATCGGGTTCACTTTGCGCGACCCGTCATACGTTCCAAAGTAGAAGAGCTTATCCTTGACGATCGGCCCGCCTACGCTGCCCCCGAACTGCTGCCATTGATGGATGGGTTGGCTGTAGTTGCCCGTCGATTTGGGGTACGAGTCGAGCGCGTTCCAGGTGGGATAGCGCAGATAGTAGAACAGGTCTCCATGGATGTCGTTGGTACCCGACTTCGTGACCGCGTTCACCACGCCGCCCGCCGCCTGGCCCAGTTCCGCGCTGTAATTGCTCGTGCTGACCTGGTACTCCAGCATCGAATCCATGCTGAAGACGTACGCGCCGCTGGTCGCCCGGCCGCGCGCTTCCGAGAATAGCGCCTGGTTGTTATTGGCGCCATCGACCATGTTGTTGTTGTACAAACCCGAGATGCCGCGGAAGGAAATCAGCCCGCTGGTGCCGTCCGTGGTGGCATTGGGAGATGTGAGAGCCAGTTGATCCCAGCGCCGTCCGCCGATCGGCAGGTTGCTCACCTGGTCGGCGCTGACCACCTGCGACACATCCGTTTTCTCCGTATCCACTATCGATGCCCCTGCTACGACCGTCACTTGCTCCGTTGACGTCTGCACCGCCAGTGGCAGGTTGACGGTTAGGGTTTGCCCCACTTGCAGCATCAGTTCCTTGCGCAGCGCGCTGGCAAACCCCGTCTTGCGCGCCTCCACTTCATAATGGCCCGGCGGCAGAAACGCCGCGGTGTACAACCCCGCGTCAGTGGTTCCAATTTTGCGGTCGATGCCCGTATCGGTATTACGGATCGTGATATCCGCCGCTGGCACCACCGCCCCGCTGGGGTCGGTTACGCTTCCGGTAATGGTACCCGAACCGGCAAGCTGGGAATAAGCGTGATTTGGCAACGCCATCAATAGGGCCAGCATTCCGCCGGCCGCAAGAAATCCGCGAAACACTTTCGACGTACGCATTTTAATCCCCCGTTGAGACTGCTAAGCATTACGATTGATTGAACTTAAGCAAGCTTGCGCTGCGGGGCGCAGGATAACCCGATCTCCGGTAAAAGTCAGAATAACAAAAATCAATTCGATGGGATAGTAAAAACTACAAGGAGGCATCATTCCCAAAGCGGGGCAGGCCCTTTGGCCTGCCAACCACTTCACTCTTCGCGCAACGCCGCCATCGGGTCGAGACGTGACGCCCGCAACGCCGGAAGCAAGCTGGCCATCAGCGCCACCACCGCCAGCAGCGCGTCGGCCGCGCCGATGATGAAGGGATCGCCCGGCTGCAATCCGTAGAGAAGCGACGCCGCGGTCCGGGCCGCGGCAATCGCCAGCGCGGTGCCGATTACGAGTCCGGCGGCGACCAGCAACCCCGCTTCGCCCAGGACGAGTCGAATCACGGTCCGCCGGTCCGCCCCCAGTGCGATCCGGATCCCGATCTCGTTTCGCCGCTTCGCGACCACGTACGAAATCACGCCGTACAAACCCACGGTGGCGAGTATCGCCGCCAGAAAACCAAAGAAGCCGGACAGCGTCGCCATGAGCCGCTCCCGGAGCAGCGATTCCTCTACCTGTGTCTTGAACACCTGGAATTGGAACGGGGTTCCGGCGTTCTGGTCGTGGATGGTCTTCTTCAGCCTGGACATCAGGGAACCGATGGGAAGCGAAGATCGAACGATCAGATTGGTTCCCATCGCCGGCTCCTTGCGCTGCGCGGCGGCGACGTAAACCAGCGGTTTGAAGTTCTCGCGCAGGTTCTGATACTTGGAGTTCTTCACCACGCCGACGATCTGATAGACGTGCTCAGGCTCTCCCGGCCCCGAGAGAATTCGAAATTGCCGGCCGATCGGGTCTGCTCCCGCCAGGAACTTATCGGAGAATTCCCGGTTCACAATCGCAACCTCCGGCGATGAAGGCGTGTCGCGATCGTCGAAGTCGCGGCCCGCAACCAGCGGCGTGCCCATGGTTCGAAAATAGCCCGCGCTTACCGCATCAAACCACGGAACCATTCGATCCTGCTTCTTTTCGCCGAGTATTTCAATTGCATCGTTCCAGCCGTCTCCGCTGATCTGCACGATATCGGCGCTGGCCGCCTGCTCCACGCCTGGAGTCCCGCGCACCGCCGCCAGCAGTTCGCGGTAGAAAACCTCCCGCCGCGCCGCGGGAAAATTCAGCCGTGAGATATTCATTCCAGCGATGAGCAGCCCATCCTGCCGAAAGCCCGCGTCCAGGATGGTCAGCTTTCGCAAGCTGCCAACGAACAGCAGAGCGCCCACCAGCAGCACCAGCGAAAGCGCCACCTGGCTGATCACCAGAAGCCGGCGCAGCCCGAACCGCTCGGAGTTCGACGTCAGGCCGCGGCCGGCGCTCCGCATCGCCGCGCTGGGAGCAGTCCGCGCCGCCCGAAGCGCGGGGGTCAAGCCGAAAAGCATACAGGTCAGTACCGCGACTCCGCCGGTGAAAGCCAGCACTCTCCAGTCCGGTTCAAGCTCCAGAAACAGGGGATTGCCGGCGGTCGTCAGAAAAGACACCAGGCCGTCGCTCAACCAGCGCGCGAGGCCGGCGCCGAATGCCGTGCCGATCATGGTCAAGAGCAGGCTTTCGGCCAGCAACTGGCGGATCAGGCGTCCTCGGTCGGCGCCCACGGCGAGCCGAATCGCCATTTCGCGCTCGCGCGCACTGGCCCGCGCCAGCGTGAGGTTGGCCAGGTTCGCGCAAGCGATCAGCAGCACCAGTCCCGCGATCCCCAGCAGCAGCACCAGGGGCTGTTGATACTGCTTGCGCAACGAGGACACGCCCGAGCCCGCCGGCTTCGCGGTCAGTTTGTACTCGGTGTAATACTTGGCGGCGTCCGGCCGGTAATTCGGCGGCACCGTGGTTTCGAAGACCGCTGGCGACATGGCATTCGCCTGCGCCCCAGCGCGCGCCACACTCCAACCGGGCTTGAGGCGGCCGATGACGGCCAGCCACCAGTGATGTCTCTTCGCCATGTGGCTTTGCTCGCCATTGATCCATGGCTCGGCGCATAGCGGAACCGCAACGTCGAAATTACGTCCTACTTCCACCCCAAAGAAGCCCGCTGGAGTGACTCCTGCCACCACCACCGGATGTCCGTCGAGTGACAGCTTCTTTCCCACCGCCTCCGGATCTCCGGCAAACTCGCGCTGCCAGAATGCGTGGCTGATTACCGCTGCGGGCGAGCCGCAGCCCGGGTGATCGTCTCCCTCGTCGATCAGGCGGCCGAGCTCCGGCCGGACTGCCAGCGTCCGGAAGAACTGTCCGCTCACCCATAGCCCTTCGGCGAAGCGGACCTCGCCGCCTTCCGTGAGGTTGAACTGCGTGTCGCCGAAGGCAAAGATGCCCGAGAAGGCCTGCTGGCGATCGCGAATCTGCTCCCATTGCGCGTAGGTGAAATTCGGTCTCCGATCCGAGAAGTTCCCCGAGCAGCAATGCTCGTTCTCCGCAATCTCCAGCTCCGCCAACTGCTCGGGATGCGCCAACGGCAGCATGCGGAGCCGCACCGCGTTCAATAATTCGAAAATCGCGGTGTTCGCGCCAATCCCCAATGCCAGTGAGATGGTGGCAACGGCGAAGAAGCCCGGGCTGATTCGCAGCAGGCGGCCGCCATAGCGAAGATCCTGCCACAGGTCCTTCAGCCGGGCAAACGTACTCATCGCCAATTACCTCCGTCTGTCTCATGGGACGCCGCCTGAGCGGAAAGGTTAGTCTCAGGGCCGCGGGCCGCTGTGTCGCCGTATCGGTGGGACGGACCGCCTGGTCCTGGGGGCCCCTCTGGGGACGACGCCCTCGTCCCGCTTGCAGCACAGAAGTCGATTCCCCCGGAGGCAACCCCTCGTACCCCCGCTTCCTCCGTGCTTTCGGGTCGTTTCTCTCGCTCCTCCCTCCGCGTTTCTCTCCGCGGCTCTGGGCCGGGGTACCCTCTGGGTCCGTCAAGTACACGTCTTCCCTTGGTTCCGGCTTCGCCATGGAAATTTCCCCGGCGGCAGATTTCCCCCACCCATTTGGGGGAAGGCCCCCGGACGGTCCATTGAAATCGGCTACCGCCACCGACGTTGGAACGGGGTCCACAGGATAGTTGATAGGGGTTGAAACGTGCCGTCCCCGTTACCCAGCAGAACATCGACGCTGTTGCCGCCGAGATCGGCGACTACCAAATCCGTCTTTCCGGCTCGGTTAAAACCGCCTGCAGCGACCGACTACAGGCCGACTCCGCTCGTGAAGTTGCGCGCCTGTTGGAACGTGCCATCGCCCTTACCCAAGAGGATGCTCAGATCCCCGTCACTGACGACTGCAAGATCCAGGATGCCATCTCCGTTGAAATCTGCCACCGCAACGGAAACCGGGTCATCGCCTGCCGCGATCGGAGGGGCCACGGTGAATGTCGTGCCACCTGCCGCCTTCACCGTCTACGTGAGGATATTCGAGCTCACGCCGGAGTGACTGCTATCGCCGCCATAGTACGCCCTCAGCTTCCGATTGCCGGCAGGCAGCAAGGCCGTCGAAAGCGATGCCACACCCCGAGAGTGTCCCGATTCCCAGGATGGTCGTGCCATCGTAGAAGGTCACTTTTCCGGTAGCGCCGGCGGGAGTGACTGTCGCGGTGAGGGTCACAGTGCCGCCGAATTGAGCGACAGTGGGTGCATTCGTTGCAAGATTTAGCGTCTGGGAGTAGGCGGCGCCTGCGGCCAGGAGAATACCGAGGATGAAAAGCTGCATCGGCCGACTCCTCCTTGTATTAAGTGATTAGGGTCTCTTAATATCTGTTACGAATCTATCAGCCGGCCTGGGTGAAAGCAAGCCGGACAGGCGGTCAGCCGGCCCCGATGCGAGAATTGCAAGCCAACTACTTCTCTGGTGGATTGACAACCGGCTGCTTGACCTCTCCCCCGGTCAGTACCGGCCGCTCGGCGGTGTCGATTGCCACGGTCAACGGATACTGCACCGCGAGGATCGACAGCGGTCACCTGGGCGCCGGGGATGCGGCCGCCGGCTGCCCCACCAGCACTTCCCGCAACCGTCCGCGATTGGGTCCCGATTTTTCGGCGGCGGCGAGAAAGCGGCCGAGCGCGTCCTCGATCGGCGTGTCGGCGGGCAGACGAATCACCCAGGGGATATTGACCGAGGTCACGTCATGGTCCGCCGTGACGGCAATCAACGGCACAAACGATTTGGCGGCGAGTTGCTCCGCCAGGTGGCTCGCGTTGCGGCCGGTCGCGATCAGCCCCAAGGCTTCCTGATCGTAGATCAGGTTGACCAGGCCGGTGGAAGCCTGGCCCCACGGCACATCCGACGGCACCGCGACCAGCGAGTAACGCCCTTGATACGGCGCCAGCAGCGGCGAAATGCGGGCGACCACCGCCTCGGCATCCGGACCGAAGATGCCGATGCGCACCGGGCCGGCAGCGGCGTCAGGCAGCGGCGGACCGTTGTACTTCACGCTCCCTTCCCCCACTTTGGCGTAGGGCGCCTGCATCGGATAGCGGCGGAACTGGTACTTGCCGCCGTGGACCGTCGCCAGGTACATGGGCACCATGTTCTTGCAGTTGGGGTCGAAGACCATGTCGCCCGTGACGCCTTTGTAATTCTCCAGGCCGGTGAGGACGTCGCGGATTCTGCCGCGGTTCAACCCTGCGCGGCAGATCGCCTGCACCAGGATGTTCATGGTGTCGTAGGCGAGCGACGCGAACACGTCGGGGTGGGCGCCGAAGCGCTTCTCGAAGCGTTGGTTGAAGGCCAGCCAGCCCGGGTCGTCGCGTGTCGGGTCGAAGGGAAACACGATCTCCAGCCCTTCCGCCGAGTCTCCGGCGTTGGCCAGCAGGTCGTCGCCCAGCACGCGGAAGCTGCCGAAGACGCGCTGCTTCATCCCCATATCGCGCATCTGCTTCAGGATCGTACCGGCCGGCGCCGCGTCGCCCCAGATCACGATGCCGTCGGCGTCCGATTCGTTGATGATGCGCAATTCGCGGCGGAAATCCGAATCGCCGGGCTGGTACTTCTGTTCGATGACCACCGGATGGCCCAGCCGCCGCGAGGCGTCCTTGAATTTGAGCACTCCGAAGCGGCCGTAGCGGTCGTTCGCTCGCAGCAGCGCGACCTTGTGCAGGCCCACCTCGGTGTAGATCCGGCGCGCCAGCGTGTAGCCTTGCACGCGATCGTCCTGGATGGTGGTGAAGTACCAGGGGATGATGGTTTCCGGAATGGTGGGATCGGTGGACGCGCTGTTGACGATGGGCACCTCGGCCTTCAGCGACACGCGCAAGGCGATGTGGGTGGAATCGCTGCTGATGCTGCCCAGCATGGCCCAGACCTTGTCGTCGTAGGCCATTTTGACCATCTCGTTGCTGGATGCGCCCCAGACCGCCTGGTCATTGTGCACCATCAGCTTGAAGGGCTTGCCGCCGTAGGCGCCGCGGGCGTTGGCCTCTTCGATGGCAAGCTGCGCGCCGTGGAGCATGGCTTGGCCGAGGCGCTGGTCGGGGTGGTTCTCCACCGGGCCGAGGAAGCCGATCCGCACCTCGTCCACGTCTGCGGGCTTCACGGTGGGGACGTCGCGGGCCGCTCCGTTGTATTCCACGAGCTTGTCGTAGTTCTCGTAGTATGGGACGGTGAATTTGGAAAACGGCCGCATGTCTTCGGGCGTGTTGGCGTAGGGGCGCTGCTCGCGGTTCGGTGGGGGTCCGGGCGGGTTGGCTCCGCAGGAGCAGGTTTGAGCGTGGAGGATGGCGGCGGAGAGCAGGACAAGCAACAGTTGCGTGGCGCAGGCACTCGTGCCTGCCGCGTCGGCACTCATGCCGACGCTTGGCTTCGGAACTGCGCGAACACGTGTCGAGACGAGTCTCGACACGGCAGGCAGGAGTGCCTGCGCCACATCGGCTGGCGGAATGCGGGCTACAGTATGCAATCCCATAATCACTCCTCGGACTGCGTGCGGAACAGGGCGATCGCCTCGATCTCCACGAGCAACTCCGGGCGGCACAGGATGGCCTGGATGCCTGTGGAGGCGGGCAACGGATCGAGGCCCTGTTTCTGGTAAAAGGCAGTGCGCTCCTCGTTGAACACGGCGTAGTCCCGCTCGATGTCGCGCAGGTAGCAGGTGGTGCGCACGATGTCCTTCCAGGTGGCGCCTTCGGCCTCCAGCAAGGCGGTGATGTTGGCGAAGGTGCGCCGCAACTGCGCGCGGAAATCGCCCACGTGAAGCGTTTCGCCGTGAGGGCCGATACTGGCGGTTCCGGAAATCAGCAGGATCGAAATCCCGTTCAGGTCCAGCCGCAGGGCGCGCGAAAACGAACTGGGGCGTGCATAGTGGAACGCTTCGTTCAGCGCTTCCACGGCGCTGACGGCCTTCTTCTCAACGGATGTATCGATGATTGTCATTTGATTCTGATCCCATGGCTCAGGCCCTTGGCCGTCGCCACCCAGATATCGTCTCCCTGAAAATCCACCGCCAGCACATACTGGTGCGCGGGCGAAGTGTCCGTCGCGATCCTCGTAACCTTGCCTGCCGCGTCACGGACCAGCATTTCCGAGGGGCGATAGACGGCCCAATTCTCGCCATCGAGATAGGCCAGCCCTTTGTCGGTGGAGAACCAGGCGCGGCTTCCGTCCAACGCTTTCACCTGGTTGAGGAAGTTGCTGGGCAGCCCGCTATCCTTCTCGAGGAAGTTCTTCCAGTTGCGCCCGTCATAGCGGCTCGCTCCGAAGTAAGTGGCCACCCACAGAATCTTGTCCTTCTCCGCATAGCTCACGGATGTAGTGATTTCGTGGATGAGCCCCTGGTCCCTGAGGACCACCATCTCGGTTTCGCCGTCCGGGTCGTTGTAGTCCTTCCAGCGCTCGGTCTTCACGTCGTACTCGAGCACGCCGCCGCCCCAGACCGCGTAATAGACTTTGTCCTTGCCGACGCTCACGTTGTACGTCCAGATCTCGTACATGGGGGTGTTGCGCTCGTTGAAGAGGGCCCACTGGCCGGTGCGCGTGTCGAAGCGGCTGGCGCCCGCTGCGGTCGCGGTCCACACGTAGTCGCCTCCCACCCCGACGCCGTACACCACGTCGTTCGAAAGCCCGCTCGAGAGCTGCGTGAAATTGTCGAAGCGCCCCGCCGAGAAGCGGCTCAATCCGCCCATGGTTGCGACCCAGACATCTCCGGTGCGCGGATCGACGGCCACTCCCAGGACCGCGCGGTGAGCGAGTCCATCCTGCGGCCGGTAGACCTTCCACTTGCCCTTCTGGTACAAGCCGAGCCCGTTCTCCGTAGCCGCCCAGACGCGGTCGCCATCCACGCAGACGTTGAAGACGTGGTCGTCCGGCAAGCCGTCGGCCTTGGTGAAATTCTCCCAGCGGAAGCGGGGCATGTCCGGCGTTGCGGCGGGGGCAGTTGAGGCCAAAAACAGAAAGGCAACACAGGCAGGAATGCCTGTGTCACCAAGACGGGCCAAACTTCCAGACAAGGCAGGCCACAAAAAGCGATGGCCTGCCCCACGGAGTGGGAAGATGCGTTTCATAGCGTTTTCAGATACTCGATCAGATCGTTGAGCTCGTCCTTCTGGAGGTCGTTGGTCACCCCGTGCGTGTCCTTGGGATTGAACACGGTCCAGATCTCTTCGAGCGTTCGCGCCGAGCCATCGTGCAAATACGGCGCGGTCAGAAACACATTGGTCAACTGCGGCACGTCGATCAGCGGAGACCGGTCGGTGGGCTTGCCGCTGCCCACGTCCGCCAATTGCTGGTTGGTGTAGTGCCGCCCGGAGTGGCACACCGCGCACTGGTTCGATTCCGGAATGGGCGCGCCGCTCCTGGTGCGGGTGCGCTCGAAGATCGCCTTGCCGCGCTCCTGGGCGGGCGTCAGTTCGCCGGACGCCAGGCGGTAGCGGTTGGGGCGGAGCGGCATCGCTTTGATGTAAGCCACCAGGTCGGCCAGTTGCCAGCCGTCGTAGCTTTCGGAGCGATAGAAGAATTTCTCGGTGCGCGGGCCGCACTCGGTTTCGAGATTGGGATTCGATCCATTCCACTTGAATGGCGCGGTCTCGGCGACGTCTTCGAGGAGGCGGTTGTCCACGATGTCCTTGCCGAAACCGTCCGGCTCCAGGTCCCACTGCAGGCCGTCGAAGGTCGATTCGAGGTGGCAATTGGCGCATCCGAAATGACCTTGGAAGGCGAAGCGCGCGCTGAAGAAGAGACGCTCGCCGCGGCGCTCGGCAGTCGGGGCTGCCGGCCCTTCGAGCGAAAGCGTGGCCGTCACCTTGCGGGACGCGGTGTCGATCACGGAGATCGTGTCGTCGGTGCGATTCGCCACGTACAGCCGCTTGCCATCGGGAGAGAGAACCATCCCCTTGGGCGCCGATCCGACGGGGATGCGGGTCACCACGTAGTTGGCCGAAGCCGAGAGGTCGTTGGCCATGGTCCGCCGTTCCGCCGGAGTTGCAGAGCGGATGCACTCCAGCAGCTTCGGAATATCGATCACGGTCACGCTGTCGGACCCCGTGGTGGAGATGTAGGCGGCGGTCTTGTCGGGCGCCAGCACGATGGCGAAGGGTGGGGTGAAGTAGCGATCCAGCTCGTCGATGGGGATCTGCACGACCTCGCCGACGGCGTTCCCGACGTCTTCACCGAACACCGAAATGGAATTGCCGAAGACCCAGCCGTGCTCCACGTGCGCCAGGGGAACCAGGTTCTTGGGACGCAGTTGCGCCGCCATGCCGAGGCGTCCGTCGGCGGACAACGCCACATGGAACACGCCCGCGGCGTTGGGCAGGCGATAGCGGTCCTTGACGACCTGGCGCGCGGTGTCGATGACCGTGATTTCGGATTCGGGCGGCGTGCGGTGTAGGCCTGGGTTCGGGTAGATGTGGGTGCAATAGATGCTGGCGCCATCGGGAGAGAGAGCGAGATAGGCGGCGCCGCGGCCCGCCACCAGGCGTTTGACTTCGGCGCCCGTCACCAGGTCGACCACCGATACATCGTTGCTGATGCGGTTGGCCACGTAGAGGAAACGGCCGGCGAGGTCGGTGACTACCGAGTTCGGCTCGAACCCCGCGGGCAGGCTGCGCACTGCTTCGAGCGCCGCGGTATCGATCTCGGAGACCGAATCGCTCCAGGAGTTCGCCACGTAGAGGTGCTTTCCATCGGGAGAAAGCGCCAGGCCCTTGGGCACACGCCCTACCGGAATCCGCCGGACGATCGAGCCGGAGCGGGCATCGTACGCGACCACTTCGTCGGTGCCCTCGCAGAGCGCGAAGAGGCGGGCGCCGTCCTTGGAAAATGCCAGCTCGATGGGGGAGGGAAAGCGCGGTGGCGTCGGACGGTCCGCGGCGAGAGCGGTGAGGGCGAGGGCGACAAGCAGGAAAAGGGGGTTGGGGGTAGGGGTTAGGCTCGCCAAAGCGCGAGTGCTCGCCAAAGCGCGAGTGCTCGCCAAAGCGCGAGTGGGCCAAAGCGCGAGTGCTCGCCAAAGCGCGAGTGGGTTGGGGGCAAGAAGGCGTCGACACGAATGTCGACGCGGCACGCTGAGAGCGTGCGCCACGGGCCAGGGCCCTTCTCATGGCTTCTCCTCAACGGTGATCACGCGATCCACCGGCGGGTTCTCGATCACCTGCTTGCCGCCGCCGGGCCACGTCACCGTCAGTCTGTCGACCTTGGCCGCCGTTCCCAACCCGAAATGCACGCGCGGATCGTCCGCCGAGAGATAGCCCGATCCGGCCACCCGCTCGTGCTGCTGCCGGAGGCCGCCCGCGACCACCTCCACCTGCGCTCCTATGCCATCGCGGTTGGACTTGTGCCCCACCAGCTTCACGGAAATCCAGTGATTCGCGTTCTGCGAAGTATTGTGCAGCAGGAAGGCCGGACCGCCCAGGTTCACGATGAACGCGTCGATCTTGCCGTCGTTGTCGTAATCGGCGAACGCGGCGCCGCGACCCACGCTCTTCACCTCGAAAAACGGCCCGGCCGCGCGCGACACATCTTCGAACCTCATGGCACCGGCGTTGCGGAAGACCGAGTGCTCCTGCGGAATGAGGTGAATGAGCCCGCCATGGACGATGAAGATGTCGTCGCGGCCGTCGTTATCGAAATCGTGCGCGCCGGTGCCCCAGCTCACGTACTGCGCGGCGAGTTGCGAGATGCCGGCGCGTTCGGTCACATCCTCGAACTGCAGCTTGCCGGTGTTCTTCATGAGGCGGTTGAACTTCGAATCCGACACCCACAGGTCCGGCCGGCCATCGCCATCCAGATCCGCGAACACCGGTCCCATGGCCGACGTGTTTTCGCCGTTCTGCCCGTATGCCACCCCGGCGGGCACGGCGATCTCCTTGAAGGTTCCGTTCTTCTCGTTGTGGAACAGGAAGTTCTCCGTCTTGTCGTTGGCGACGAAGATGTCGGGATAGCCGTCAAGATCGAAATCAGCGGCGGTGACGCCCATGGCGCGGCTCTTGAACTTCGAGATGCCGGCCTTCTCGCTGACGTCGGTGAAGGTGCCGTTGCAGTTGTTGTGAAACAGGAGGTTTGTTTGGGGCTCGTAATCCAGCGGACCGGGATAGTTGTCGGCGGCGTAGTAGGAGCGGTATTCGGGGTCGAACTTGACGTAGCGGCCGATGAACAGGTCCAGGCAGCCATCGCGATCGTAATCCAGCCAGGCCGCACCGATGGACCAGCCGGGGACCTTGAGGCCGGCCTTCTCGCTGACGTCTTCGAAGGTGCCGTCGCCTTTGTTGCGGTAGAGGATGGCGCGCCCGTAACCGGTGACGAGCAGGTCGGTGTGGCCGTCGTTATCGTAGTCGGCGGCGATGGCGCCCATGCTGAAGAGATCGCCCGCGACGTGGGCCTGCTGGGTGACGTCGCTGAAATGGCCCTTGCCGTCGTTGCGGAAGAGGTGGTTGGAAGGCGGGGTTTGGGGCGGCTTGCGCAACGGATACGGATGGATGCCGGGGCCGAGGGGCTTGCCGCTGGTCACGAAGAGATCCAGGAGGCCGTCGTTATTGTAGTCGAACCAGACAGCGCCTCCGCCGGTGCTTTCCAGCAGGGAGCCGAGTTTCTCCGCGCCGAAACTGTGGGTGAATTGGATGCCGGCCTGGGTTGAGACCTCCTCGAAGCGGATGGGTCCGGCGGGCTGCTGGGCCAGCGCGGCGCCGAGAAGGAGGGGTATAAAGAAGTAGCGAGGGTTCATTTCGAGCCTCCAGGCACGCCTTGTGGGGCAGGCGCTTTCGCCTGCCAACCCATCTTCACCGGGTTCGTACTCCGCAACAGCACTTGGGGGACGGCATTTTCAGGTGCCCGCTCCGGACCAGCGTGGCAGCCGACGCACACGCGCTGCTCGCCCCGGCGCGCCCAGAACCAGCCTTTCTCAGCCGCGGCGATTTTGCCGGAGCGGTCCAGCAGCTCGAAGCGGATGGCCGTCTCGCTGGGCGGGTTGACGAAGAATGACCCGTCCTTTTCCACGGGAGCCTCGCCGAGCATCACGGCAGCACCGGCGTCGCTCAGAGCCCAGACGCGTACCTTGGCCACGGAGCCCTCGGCGATGGGCAGCTTGGACGTGTACACGTTCAGGCACAGGAGGTTGGCGCCCTGTCGATCGCCCAATCCGGAAGGATGGCGCTTGGGAACCGGGCGCGGCTGGACCAGCACCGGCTGGACCGCTTCGGCGGCGGGCGCCAGGAGCTTCTCCGGCGAAGTCTCCGCCAGGCTCCAGAGATAAAGTCCATACGGAGACGTGGCAGCGGTCCGGTAGGAAATCAGCCAGGCGGCCGGTGAGACTTCGGCCACCGGACCGGCGAACTCCCCTGTCGGCAGTGGCACCGCGAGTTGGACGGCGCGCGCGGAAGTAAATCGCGCCAAACGGCCGCCGCTCTCAAACAGAATGTCGCCGGAAGAGAGCTCGCGCGCGCCGCGGCGGTCGGGACCGTGATCGCAGCGGTAGCTCTCCACTCCGCTGCCGTCGGAGTACACGGTGTAAAGCTCGTGCGCTGCCTCGAACAGGACGCGGCCATCGCGAAGTACATCGCAGGCCACGCGGTTTCCAGGCCCGTAGGTGAGCTGAAGCGGCGCGCCGCCATCGAGGCCCAGCGTGACCAGTTGAAAGCCGGCCGGCGTGCGCCGGGAGTAGACGATCCGGTCGCCGGGCAGGTAGAAGGGCGCGATGACGTCGGCTCTGTCCGCGACAATGCGGTGCGCGGCGCCGCCGGCTACCGGGATCTCCCAGATTTGCCACGGGTCGGCCGGTTTCTGTTTGCCCGAGAAGAGCACGCGCTGACCGTCAAAGGAGACGGTGGCATCGGCGGAAGCCGCGAAGCCCGGTACCAGGGCGCGTTTGCGGCCTGCGGCCACGAGTTGCAGCGTGGCGCCGGCGGGAAAGCGCTCGCCGCCCTTTAAGGTGGCCGCGGGATCGAAGCGGGACGCCTCGGTGTAGATGTATGGGACCGGAATTACTCCCTGTGCCCGGACCGTGCTACACCCCATGAGCATCGTCAGCCAGCAGGAAGATCGGAAAAGGAATACAGGACCCATTACACCGAATTATAAACGACTTCCGGGCAGAAGTGTAGAGTTTTTGAGCAGTGGTGTAGCCGGGGGTCTTTTGTCGCGACTTAACCTCTTCCGCTTCTGTGGGTTGCGGAGGGGAGGGTGAGCCAGGGGTTCGGAGCATAATCGACCGGGCCCGACCTGTCACATTTCCATTCGAGATCCCCGATAATACGAACTAGGAGAATCGGATGATCCTGACCTCGGGAATCGAACTCCCAATCGACCGTATCGCGGACGTGTGTCGGCGCTATGATGTACAGGAGCTCTCCGTCTTCGGCTCGGCCGCCCGCGGGGATATGCTGCCCGAAAGCGACATCGACATCCTGGTTGATTTCAAACCAGGTGCCCGGATTGGGCTAGTCAAATTCGAGTCGTTGAATGATGAGCTTCAGGGTCTGCTCGGGAGAAGGGTGGACCTCGTCACAAAAACCGGACTGAAGCCGCGGGTGCGTCCTCACGTTTTGCGAGAGGCCCAGCTTGTCTATACGGCGTGACTCGTCGTTCCTCAATGATATTCTGGAAGCCGCCCGCAAGATCGAAGCGATCGTCGCGACCACATCGGAACAGTCGTTTCTAAACGATGGGATTTTACAGGCGGCCGTGCTCCATCACCTGACCGTAATCGGTGAGGCTATCAATCGGCTCTCGCCGTCTGTGCGAGACGGACACCCCGAAGTGCCTTGGCATCAAATTGTAAGCGTGAGGAACCGCATTGTGCATGCCTATTTCGATTTGGACTGGCAAATCCTGTGGGTAGCGGCGGCAGACGAGGTACCTGTCCTACGAAGGCAGATCTCCGGGATCCTCGAGACCGACTTCCCAGAGTAAGTGCCGCACCCCGCTCAAACCTACTGCCCCCGCGTGAGCCCCAGCGCCTTAATGCGCTTGTGCAGATTCGTCCGCTCCATCCCCAACGCCCGCGCCGCTCCCGAGACGTTCCAGTTGGATTCCTCGAGCGCCCGCAGGATGTGCTCGCGCTCGGCCGATTCCCGCGCCTCTTGGATGGTCGATTTCGGCCCCGCCTCGCGCTGCACCCGCACCTCCACCGGAATCGAATCGCGCGTCAGACGCTCGCCCGCCGTCAAAATGGCCATGCGCTCGATCACGTTGCGCAGCTCCCGCGCGTTCCCCGGCCACGCATAGCTCTCGAGCAGCGGATACACCGTTTCGTCCAGCGTCTTCTTCTTGAAATTGTTGCGCGCGCAGAAATCCTCCAGGAAATATTCGGCCAACTGGCGAACGTCGTGCGGCCGCTCGCGCAGCGACGGCACCCGGATCGGCACCACGCTCAACCGGTAGTACAGGTCCTCGCGGAACTTCTCCGCCATCACCATCCCGCTCAGATCGCGATTGGTCGCCGAAATCACCCGCACACTCACGCGGATGATCTGCTCGCCGCCCACGCGATGAAACTCGCCCTCCTGCAGCACGCGCAGCAGCTTGGCCTGCGACGCCCCGTGCAGGTCGCCCACTTCGTCCAGGAAAATCGTGCCGCCGTCGGCCATCTCGAACTTGCCGCGCCGCGAGGCCGTGGCGCCGGTGAACGATCCCTTCTCGTGCCCGAACAGCTCCGTCTCGATCAGCTCCGTCGGAATGGCCGCGCAATTCACCTTCACGAACGGCCCCGCGGCGAACGGGCTGGAGGCGTGAATGTGCGCCGCCAGCAGCTCCTTCCCCGTCCCCGATTCGCCGATCAGCAGCACGCGCGCATCCGACCGCGCCGCCATGGACGCCTGCTCGACTACGCGCAGCCAAGCCGGGCTGGTCCCGATCATCTTCGACGCGCCGCCCACCAGGTCGCGCAGCCGCTCGTTCTCCTGCCGCAGCGTGGCGTGCTCCATGGCATTCTTCACCGCCAGCAGGACGCGGTCGCGGCTCAGCGGCTTTTCCAGGAAATCGAACGCTCCGGCGCGCGTGGCCTCCACCGCGTCCGCAATGGTGCCGTGCCCGGAAATCATGATGGCCGGCGACGACGCGCCGTTCTGCTTCACCGCCCGCAGCAGGTCGATCCCGTTGCCGTCCGGCAGCTTCATGTCGAACAGGTACGCGTCGGCCCGGTGCGCGTCCGGATGGCGCCCGAATTCCGCCACCGATTTGCACACGTTCACTCCGTAGCCTTCGCGTTCCAGAATCATCCGCAGGGAGCGCCCGATATTCTCTTCGTCATCCACGATCAGCACGCGTTTGGAAGCCATTGGTCACAACCGGCAGCAGCACGCGGAAGCCTGCGCCGCCCAGTTCTCCTTTCACCACCACCGATAGCAGCGCGCTCTTGCGCGCAATCGAAAGCCCCAGCCCCATGCCCCTCTTCTTGAACGAAATGGTCGGTTGGAACAGCGAGGCCCGCGCCTGCTCGCTCAGCCCCGGACCGGAATCGTGAACCTCGATGGCCACGCGCCCGTTCTCCTCCGCCGTCACTCCCAGGATGCGGCCGCCCTCGCCCGCCGCTTCGGCCGCGTTCTCCAGCAGGTTCGTGAGAATCCCCTTGACCAGGTCCTGGTCCGCCAGGATGGGCGGCACGCGGTCCTCCAGGCGGCACTCGTACGCCACTTCCGGGTGCGCATTCCTGAGAAACGCGATGCGCTCCTGCAGCAGCGAATTCACGTCCATCGGCAGCGGCGTCACCGGCGGCTCCGTGGCGAACTGCGAAAAGGCGCGGATGCGCCGCTCCAGGGTCTCGATCTCGTCACACACGATCTGCGTGGCCTGTTCCATGAACCCGCGGTCCGCATCGTCGTACCGCGCCAGCATCTCTTCCACCGTGAGCCGGATGGGCGTCAGAGAATTCTTCACCTCGTGCGCCATCTTGCGCGCCAGCGTCTGCCAGCTCGCAAGCTGCCGCAGGTACACCAGCCGCTCCGTGCTCTCCTGCAGCTTGCCGGCCATGTGATTGAAGGCCTGGATGGCGCGTCCGATTTCGTCGTCGCGCTGGGTCTCGACCCGCGCATTCAAGTCCCCGCCGGCCAGCTCCGTCAATCCGGCGGTCAACTGCTGGATGGGCCGGCTGATGCGATGCGCCAGGTACACCAGCAGCGCCAGCGACACCAGCCAGATAGCCGTCGCCCCCAGGATGTACACCAGCTTCAATCCGTGCTTCAAATCCAGTTCCTGGGATGCGCTGACCAGGCCACGCGCATCCGCGATCTCGCGCGTCAGCCGGTCCATCGCCACTTCCCCCAGGCTGGCCGAATACGACCAGACGTCATCGCCATGCCGGACAAAGTAATCCAGGCGATCGCCGTCGTGGCCCGCGGGCACCAAATCGTCCGCCTGGCCGCCCTCCGCGAAGCGCTTCACTTCGGCCGGCCAGGTGGCCCGATCGCGGGCGGTGTATTTCCGCGGCGTCAGGCTGCCGTCCTGCGCCTGCCGTTTAAGATCGGCGCGCTGCCGCTGATACAGCTCCTTACCGGTGCGTTCCAGCGATTGGGAGAGCTTCTCCAGCTTGCCGGTCGCCGAGAAATCCAGGCTCCATTCCAGCAGCGAAGTCGTGATCCACACGGTGGCCGCAAGCGGCACTAATGTGGCAGCCAGGAATATCAGGATCAGTCTGTTGCGAAGCCGATTCACCCGATTCGCCCGCGGACGGAAAACAAGCGGGGCAGGTCCATCAGACGCAACGGGCCCGCGTCTCGTCTCCAGTACGGATCGTTGGCGCCGCGCTTCTGGCCCAGGAACGCGATCAGGCCGCCCAGGCTGATGCCCGTATCGCCCAACAGGCTGCCCAGGTCCTTCTGTTCCGCCGCGCGCAGCTCGAACCGCAGCCAGAACGGACGTTCCGGCGCCATCCCCAACGAACTGATCGCGAGGTTTTCGATGCACCACGATTCGGCCTGCTGCGCCGTAAGCAGCCGCGGCGTGGTGCGGTTCGAATCGCCGCCGCGGATGGTTACGGAGAACTTCTCCTCCCACAGGGAGTAACTCACGATCAGCCGTTCCGCCACCGGCCGCCGGAAGATCGTTCCACGATCGTCGCTGAATAACGTGATCTGCGAAACGAACACCACCGTAGCCGCATTCTTCAGCCGTTCCAGAGGCTTGCCCGTCAGAAAATGCAAGCCCGGAGCCGCCACGTGGATGTTGTCGCCGTCGAACGTCACCTCCAGCGGGTCGTCCCCCCGCGCCGCGGATAGAGGGATAGCCAAGCCGGCCAGAAGCCAGCTCCTTCGGCTGATCCGGATGTCCCGCGCGGGTAGCGCCATCAAGATTTCATGCCCGTCAATACTGCGTTTCGTTCAATAGTTCATGCCCACCATGAAGATCGGGTCGATATGCCCCTCGCGAATGGGAAACGCCACGGCCAGCGAGAAATTGCCCTGCCGCAGCCCCACCCCGGCCGAATGCCTTACCACCGCGGCTTCACCGTCGTCCCAAATCGCGCCGCTGTCGTAAAAGAGCTGAAATACGCCGTAACGATACTCGACGGTGTTATGCACCATGCGGTTTCCGCCCAGCGGATCCAGTTCGTACTTGTTCCATCCCCGCAGAGTACTGCTGTTGCCTAGTACAAAACGCTCGAACAGCGGAGCCCGGCCCGTGATCATCCCGCTGGTCAAGTCGTCGATCACCACGCTCTTGCCGTGAGTCAGCATGTAGCGCAGTTCCCAGCGGTGCCGGGCGTACGCGAAGTCGCTGCCCAAAATTCTGGTGGCCGCGCGCAGGTTGTAGCCTGCGTCCAGGTCTTGCTGGTTTTCCGAATCCTCCAGCCGCCGATGATAGCGCAGAGTTGTAACAAAGGCGTTAGCGGACTCGGTCTGCGCGGCCGGAAACTGTTCTTGAAATCTCTGGAAGCTGGTCCCCACGCTCAGGGTCAGGGGCCTGGACAGCACAAACGTCACCTCGGGCTCGAAATTCTGGCGCGCGCGGTAGGGTAGCACAGGCATTCCTGCCTGTGTTCTTTCTTGTGTCGCGTCCGCCCGATCCACCGTGTTGCTGTTCCACTGCTCGTGGTAGCTCTCGAACGCGAAGCGGAAGTGCACCCGGTCCGTGCCCAGCCGCGTATTCTCGTATCGCGCCACGATTCCCGCGTAGCGCTCCACCAGTTCATCGCCGTCGCTCACCAGCCCCAGCGTGAAGCCGTTCTGCTTCACCGTGGCGGTCCCTTCCACCGCCCCGCTCCAGCCCTGTTTGCCGCTGTAGAGAAATTTGGGAACCGATATGTCAAAGCGCGTGGGCCGCAGTTTCACTTCGAACACCACCTGCACGTAGTCCGGGCTCTTGCCGCGCAGCACCCGCTGCTCCACCGTGCGCGCGTGAAATTCCTTCCGCAGCCGCCTGGCCATTTCGTCGAGTACCGTCGGATTCAACTTCTCCCCAATGAGTGCCGCAATATCCTTCCGCAATCCCGAGCTGATCCGCTCGTCGCTCGCGCCGCCGGCCCCGACGTCGGTGGTCCAACCGTCACCCGACACCACCACGTTCTCCACCGTGTAGCGCGTGTTGACATTGAACTCGGAATCCTGCGTTCCCCCGAAGAGCAGGCCGCCAAACAGCAGGCAGCCAAGCCAGGCATATTTCATGCGGTGCGAAAAAGCACGCACGCTGCCAATTGCAAATAACTGAAAATAAATGGAATAGATTGAGGACCAATGTGCCCTGCGTTCACAGGTGTGGAACTGATAGGGAACCGCTGCGGCCGCATCCGGGGGCGCGGCGCGTCCGGCCTTACAGGACCTTGGCCAGTTCGGTGGCGAAGGCGCTGCGGGGCGTGTGCTCGCGATCTCTTCCGCCGCGCTTTCGGCGCTCGGGACGGGGCTGGATATTGCGAGTGGCATTGGGAGCTGCGACTGCCTGTTGCTGCTGTGCCGGCGGCGTGCGCGGCGCGTCTTTTCCTTTGGGGGGTTGTGCCGGGTTGGCCCGCAGAAGCCGGTCCTCCAGCGGTGCGCGATCGAAGCGGCGAATAATCGCCTGCATTTCGTCGGCGGTCGGTGCTTCGACAAATGCGAAGCCCTTGGATTCCTGCGTTTCATGGTTACGGATCACTTTAACGGCGTCGGCCACCAAGCCCTCGGCGGTGAGCCATTGTTTGATGTCATCAGCGGTGACCCAAGTCGGGAGGTTGCCAAGAAATACGGTGAAGCTCATTCAGTTGATTATTTGCTCCGTCGGTTGGATTTGCGGCACTTCAAGGGAAGGATTCTCTGCCAACTAGATAGTATCAGAGTGTCCCAACCATTGCAAACGGAGGCGGGTACTAGTGGGGCGCCCGTCCTGTTCTTGCCCCCAACCCCTAAACCCCAACCCCTAACCCCTTTTTTCTTGTACAATCGTCCCTCATGATCGCCCCCCTCACCCCGCTCGACTTCCTTGCCCGCACCGCGCTGGTCTATCCAGGCGCTACCGCCGTCGTCGATGGCGGCCGCCGCTTCACCTACGCCGAGTTCCACGCCCGCGTCCACCGCCTCGCCGGGGCCCTCCGCAGCCTGGGCGTCCAGCCCGGCGACCGAGTCGCGGTCCTGGCCATGAACGGCGTCGCGGCCCTGGAGGCCCACTTCGGCCCCATGCTCATTGGCGCCATCGTGGTGATGCTCAACACCCGCCTTCAGTCCGAGGAGATCGGCTGGATCCTCCGGCACTGCGGCGCCAAGGTGCTGATTGTCGACCCGCCCCTGCGCCACCTGGTGAGCGACGCCGCCTTACCCCACATCATCGACGACTACGAAGGATTGCTCGCCGCCGCATCCCCCGCCGAGCCCCTGCCGGTCACCGACGAAAACGCCTGCATCGCCATCAACTACACCAGCGGCACCACCGGCTTCCCCAAGGGCGTCATGTACACCCACCGCGGCGCCTGGGTCAACGCCATCGGCGAGCTCACCGAACATGGATTGACTCCGCGCAGCGTCTACCTCTGGACCCTGCCCCTGTTCCACTGCAACGGCTGGTGCTTTCCGTGGGCGGTCACCGCCGCCGGCGCCCGGCACGTCTGCCTGCCGCGGCCCGAGCCCGCCGAGGTGGTCCGGCTCATCGAGGCCGAAGGAGTGACGCATCTCTGCGGAGCGCCCGTGGTGGTGGCCTCGCTCGCCCAACACTGCGCCACCGGACAAATCCGCTTCCCGCGGCCCCTTCGCATCGTCACCGCCGGCGCCCCGCCGCCGCCCGCCGTAATCCGCGCCGCCGAAGAGACCGGCGCCGAAATCGCCCACGCCTATGGCCTCACCGAGACCTACGGCCCGCACACCATCTGTGCCTGGAAGCCCGAGTGGGACCAACTGCCCTCCGCCGAGCGGGCGCAGCTCAAGGCGCGGCAGGGCGTCGCCTACCTCGTCGCCGGCACCGGCCTCCGCGTGGTCGACGACCACATGTGCGACGTCCCCGCCGATGGCGCCACCATGGGCGAAGTGCTCATGCGCGGCAACAACGTCATGCTCGGGTACTACGACAACCCGCAAGCCACCGCCGACGCCTTCACCGGCGGCTGGTTCCACTCCGGCGATATCGCCGTGCTCCATCCCGATGGCTACATCGAACTGCGCGACCGCAAGAAGGACATCGTGATTTCGGGCGGCGAAAACATCTCCTCCATCGAAGTGGAAAAAGTGCTGGCCGAGCATCCCGCGGTGGCCGAGGTGGCGATCGTGGCCGCGCCCGATCCCAAATGGGGCGAGGTACCCAAAGCCTACGTGGGTTTGAAGCCGGGAACCTCGGCCACGGCCGAGGAGTTGATCGCCTGGTGCCGCCAGCGCATCGCGCACTTCAAATGTCCCAGCCACGTGGAATTCGGACCGCTCCCCCGCACCGCCACCGGCAAGGTCCGCAAGAACGAGCTGCGCGCCCGCACGCGCGAATAAGCGGTGGGACAGGCGATCGTTTTTTGTCGCCTGTCAACCAGTCTTTCCCTAGCCCTTGCACTGAGGGAAGCGGAAATCGTCCTATGATGAAAAGCAGATGACCTTCGAACACATCTGCGTGACGCACGAGGGGCCGTTAGCAGTCGTCACCCTGAACCGTCCGCAACGCCGCAACGCGCTCTCGCTCGACCTGATGCTGGAGCTGATCCGCTGCCTCGACGACATCGGTCGCAACCGCGACCTTCGCGCCGTAATCCTGGCCGCCGCCGGCAAGGTCTTCTGCTCCGGCCACGACCTCGCCGAAATGACCGGCCGCGACATCAACGAATACCGCCGCATCTTCGACGTCTGCACCGAGCTCATGACCAAGATCCAGTCCATCCCGCAACCCGTCATCGCCGAGGTGCAGGGCATCGCCACCGCCGCCGGCTGCCAGTTGGTGGCCACCTGCGATCTGGCGCTGGCCTCGGAAGAAGCCGCCTTCGCGACCCCCGGCGTAAAGATCGGGCTCTTCTGCACCACCCCTATGGTCGCCCTGACCCGCGCCGTGGGCCGCAAACGCGCCTTGCAGATGTTGCTCACTGGCGAGTTCGTCGACGCGCGCACCGCGGCCGATTGGGGACTGGTCAACCAGGTGGTGCCCGCCGCCGAGCTCTCCGCCGCCACGCGCCAGCTCGCCGCGAAAATTGCCGGCGCCAGTTCGCTGGTGGTCGCGCTCGGCAAGCAGGCCTACTACACGCAGATCGATCTCGACCAGCCCAAAGCCTACGCCTACGCCAAGGAAGTGATGTCGATGAACGCCCTCGCTGCCGACGCGCAGGAAGGTATCGGCGCATTCCTCGGTAAGCGTTCCCCCTGCTGGAGCGGAAGGTAACGCCGGTGGTCTCGCCGCGCCGGGTTGCCGGCTTTGCACATCAAAGTGCAGTCGGTTACAGTGGCTTCCAGACTCCCAGTGAGTGATATTAAGCTCTTCCAGATTGGCCCGAAGGAAGTCCAGGAGATTCCCGGCCGGTCCGTCGCCATCGAAAAGTCGCTTCAAGTGTTAATCGAGAGGCACCTGGATGCGTTTCTGAGTGTCCGCTTTCTGGCCTCGGAATACTCCACTGGCAAGGCGTACGGTGGGAGGATCGACACCCTTGGCATCGACGAGAATGGCTCCCCCGTCATCATCGAGTACAAACGGGCATTAAACAGAACGTCATCAACCAGGGCCTGTTTTATCTGGATTGGCTTCTTGATCACAAGGGTGAGTTCACCTTGCTTGTGCAGAAGCAACTGGGTCAGGAGGTCGCAGACGCGATTGAATGGTCGGGCCCGCGCCTACTTTGCATCGCGGGCGATTTCACCAAGTACGATGAGCACGCGGTTCAGCAGATCAATCGAAACATCGAACTGATTCGGTACAAGCGTTACGGTGATCCATTGCTATTGCTCGAACTGGTGAATGCCACAACCGGAGATCCGATAGACGACACCGGCAGCGGAAATTCCGTCAAGCCAAAAGTCGTCTACAAACGTTTTGAGGAGCTGCTGGCCCAAGCATCCACTGAACTCCGCGACCGCTATGAGGCGCTAAAGGCATTCCTCACCGCCCTGGGCGACGACGTGCAGTTCAAGCAACTCAAATATTACGTCGCATTCCGCCGCCTGAAGAATTTCGCGTGCGTGGAGGTTCACCCACAAAATGGCCAGATTCTGGCATATGTAAAGGTAGACCCCAGCTCCATTGCCCTCGAACCCGGCTTCACGAAAGACGTGACCAAGGTTGGACACTATGGAACCGGCGACTTGGAGATCCGCATCAAATCCGATGCCGACCTCAAAAAGGCGGAGTCGCTGCTGGTGAAAAGCTACGAAGATAGCTGATTGGCCCCTGAGCTGAGGAGGCGTGAAAGAATTGGCCGCGGATAAACACCGATGAACGCTGATAAAAAAGATGGAGCTATCGGCGTTAATCTGCGTTCATCGGTGGCCATATGGTTTCTTTTACAGCTTCTCGCCTCCCACCTCACCTCAGCGGCGTTGGCGGCTGAACAAACGAAATCCCCCAACGGCCAATCGCCGCTTGCGCCACTGTCTACATCTTTAAGGCATTAAGATATAAATATCCATGTCCGCTCTCCTGGCCCTCGCAGACGACCTCACCGGCGCACTCGAAGTCGGCGCCAAGTTCGCCGGCCGGGGCATACCGTCGCTGGTGACCACCTCTTCCCACCCCACCGCCCATCCCGTGGAAGTGATCGACATCGAGAGCCGCCACCTCTCGCAGGAAGCATCCGCTACAGCGGTCACCGCCTTTGCCGACACCCCCGCCCGCATCATCTACCTGAAGACCGACTCCACGCTGCGCGGAAACATCGCTGCCGAACTGCAGGCGCTCGCCCGCGCCCGGCCCGAGTCGACCATCGCTTACATGCCCGCCTATCCGGCTCTCGGCCGCACCGTGAAAGACGGCGTGCTCTATGTCTACGGCATCCCCGTCCACCGCACCGCCTTCGCCGCCGATCCGCTCGATCCGGTCACCGATAGCTCCATCCGGCGCCTCGTCCGCGATGTCTCGCGCTGTACCGTGCACGACGGGGAAACCGACGCCGACGTGGCCCGCGCCACCGCCGCCGCACTCGCCGACCCTCATTGCCGCATCATCGCCGGACCCGCCTCCGTGGCTGCGGAGATCGCCGCGCAGTTCGCACAACCGCGCGCACCCGCACCAACTCACTGGCCGCGCATCCGGAAATGCCTGATCGTGAACGGCAGCCTGCACGAGGTCTCCGTGGGTCAGATGGCCTTCGCCGAAGCCCACGGCTGCCTGTCGACGTCCGCGACCGCAGGCTGGCGCATCCTGCACCTTCCGATTCCGGCCGCCACGCGCCCCCTCGAAATCGCTGCCGCCACGGGCCGCCTGGTGCTCCAATGCCTGTCCGAAACCGAACTCGATGCCGTCATGGTCTTCGGCGGCGACACCGCATTTGGCATACTGAAAGCGCTCGGATGCCCGCCGCTCGAACCAATCGGCGAGGTCGTCACGGGGGTGCCAGTGTCGCGAGTCCTGAATCGGAATCTGTACTTCATCACGAAGGCCGGCGGGTTTGGCGATGAGTCACTCATCCCAGCCGCGAAGCAATTGCTCCATGCCAATGACTGACAGTAAGATCTTCGGCATCACCATGGGTGACTCCAGCGGAGTCGGCCCCGAGATCCTTCTTGCGGCCTACACCCGCGGTGAGATTCACTGGCCCGCCGTGGCGTATGGCGACCTGGAAGCCTTCGAGCGCTACAACCATCTCCTGGACTACGGCGCCGACTTGCGCCGCATCGCGTCCGCCTCCGAGTATCGGCCCGGCTGGCTCGGCGTCATCGACCACGGCCTGATGCGTGCCGACACGGTCACACCCGGAATCCTGAATGCCCAGTCCGGTCATGCGGCTCGCGAGTATGTCATCTCCGCCACCCGCGCCGCCCAGTCGGGCCACATCGCGGCCATGGTCACCCTCCCCATGAATAAGGAAGCGACCCGCCTTTCGGACCCCGGCTTCACCGGCCACACCGAATTGATTGGAGAGCTTTGCGGCGTAAAGGACGTCACCATCATGCTGGCCTCCGAGCAACTCATCGTCACTCACGTCAGCACGCACGTATCGCTCCGCAACGCGATCCTCGCCGCCAAGAAGGACCGCATCTGCACTATTCTCCGCCTCACCACGGACGCTATGCGCCGTCTCAGGACCAACCCGCGCATCGCGGTAGCCGGCCTGAATCCCCATGCCGGCGAGAACGGCCTTTTCGGCGACGAGGAAATCCAGGAGATCCGGCCCGCGGTCGAATGGGCGCAGCAGCAGGGAATGCCCGTGGACGGTCCGTTCCCGCCCGACACGGTCTTCTACATGGCCGTCCGCCGCAAACAATTCGACGCGGTCGTGTGCATGTACCACGACCAGGGCCACGTCCCGCTGAAGCTCCTCGATTTCGAAGGAGGCGTCAACATCACCCTGGGACTTCCCATCATCCGCACCTCCGTGGACCACGGCACCGCATTCGACATCGCGGGAAAAGGAGTCGCTTCCACCGTGAGCCTGGTGCGGGCGTTGGAATACGCCGCCCGCCTCGCTGCATCCTGATCAAATCCAAATACCCGTCAATTTGCAGGCCGTGGGGCAGGCGCTTTCGCCTGCCAACCCCGGCTATGTTTCTGCTGCCCGAGACGTTCGGCCGTGGTTTTGACTCTGTTTTTCTCCGCGTTTATCTCCGTTCCCCCGCGTCTCCGCGGTGAAGTAGTCCCCTCTACCGGAACAGCTTCTCCATCTTCTCCAGCGCCTCCTCCAGCCGCTGCGGCGCCTTCAGCACACCCGCGAACAAATCTCCCTTCTCCGCGAACCTCGCCCGCGCATTCGTAATATTGAACTGACTCGGATGTAATCCCCGCTTCACCTCGCTCCATTCGAGCGGCGTGGCCACCGGAGCTCGGCCATAAGCCCGCAGCACGTACGGCGCCGCAATAGTCTTCGATTTCCCGATCTGCAGGTAATCGAAGTACACGCGGTTCCTTTGCCGCTTCGACACGCTCCGCGGCGTCGTGAACATCTCCGGCTTCTCGTGAATCACCAGCCGCGAGATCAGGTCGGCGAACTGCCGCGCCTCTTCGTACGTATAGACCGGTTCGATCGGAATATAAATGTGCATCCCATCGCCGCCCGTCGTCTTGGGATGGCCCCGCAATCCGATCTGGTCCAGCACGCGCTTCACCATCAGCGCCGCGTCCACGATCAAATCGAACGGGCACTCCTGCGGGTCCAGGTCGATCAGCACAAAGTCCGGATGGTCCAGGCTCTGCGAGCGGCTCATCCACGGGTTGTGGTCGATGCAGCCCAGGTTCACCAGGTACAGCAGGCTGGCGCGGTCCTCCGCAAACACGTAGCGGATGGGCTTCTGCGTATGGTCCGAGTCGATCGACTCGGTGCGCAACCAATCCGGGTAGCTCTCCGGCGTATCCTTCTGGAAGAAAAACTCCTCCTTGATGCCGTTGGGATACCGCTTCAGCGAAAGCGGCCGATCCTTCAAATGAGGCAGGATCAGCCCCGCCACGCCATCGTAGTAGTTCAGAACTTCGCGCTTGGTGTAGCCTTCGTCCGGATAGTAGACCTTCTTCAGGTTCGTGAATTTCAGCGTGCGGCCGTTAATGGCGAGGGTCGCTTCCTTGGCGCTCTCCGGCAACAAATCTGCCGCCACCACCGCCGAGCCCTCCGCGTGCGCGCGCCTCGCATCGGAGCCGGGCCCAGAGGGCACCCCGTCAGCGAGCGGTCCTTCCTCTTGTACGGCTATCTCCCGTACAACCTGCAGTGACCCCACATCGTCGCGCAGCCCCAGAAACACCGGCGCGCGCAGCCGGTTGTCCTGCGTCCAGTTAGCATACTTCACCTGGCAGACCAGCTCCGGCCTCACCCACGTCATCCCCTTGTCGGGCTTGGGACGCTCGGCGAACGGGCACCGCTCCATGATCAGCGGCTCGAGCCGCGCGTGGAGGCTCGCCAGCAGTTTCTGGTCGAATCCCGTTCCCACGTTGCCCACCCACCGCAGCTTGCCCTCGTCGTACACTCCCAGCACCAGCGCGCCGAAATAGTCGCGGTCGCCCTGCGGCTCGGTGAATCCGCCGATCACAAACTCCTGCTCGCCGACAATCTTGATCTTCAGCCAGTCGCGGCTCCGCTTGGATTCATAGCGGCTCGAAGCGTGCTTGGCGAGGATGCCTTCAAGGCTGTTCTCCTTCGCCGCCTCCAGCATCTCCGTTCCAGCCCCCGGGAACGCCGCCGAGATCCGCATCACCGCGCCCGGCGTGACCACCGTCTCCAAAAGCTCCTTTCGCGTGGCCAGCGGCACGTCGCGCAGATCGTAGCCATCCAGGTACAGCAGGTCGAAGATGAAGTACACCACGGGAGTCGATCGCACCAGGTGGGCGATGGTGTTCGGATCGCTGATCGCTATCCGCGGCTGGATGAGGTGAAAGCGCGAAACGCCCTTCGGGTCGAGCACCGCGATCTCGCCATCCAGCACCGCCGTGTCCGCCGCAATCTGGTGATGGATCACCGCCAGCTCCGGATACTGCCGTTCGCATCGCAGCCCGCTGCGCGATTGCAGCCGCACTTCTTCGTGCTCCACGAACGCGATGGCGCGGACGCCATCCCACTTCACCTCGAACAGCCACTCGTCGCCGCGCGGAGGCCGGTCCGCCAAGCTCGCCATCATCGGCTCGATGGACGCAGGCATCTCCGCCCGCCGCGCGCCCTTCACGCCCCCGGCATCAACCGTTTTTTTTTTTTTTTTTTTTGGCAGCACAGGCATTCTTGCCTGTGTTGCCTCCTCTCCCGCTTCTCCCGCCCGTTCTGGTGGCACAGGCCTCCCGGCCTGTGTTGTCGCTGGCCCCGCTTTTCCCGCCCGCTTCGCCGGACGGCTCTCCCACGTGCGGTCCGCCGCGCCCGCCGTCTCTCGCTTGGTCTCGCGAGCCGGCAGGTTCCTCGCAATCTCCTCCTGCGTCCGTCCCGAGAGCACGCTGTACGCGTGGCTCTCCACGTCCCAGCCGGGCACTGCGAACTCGTCGCGCTTCTTGATGATCAGCCAGTCGTTCCCTTTGCCGCGCCCTTTCATGTGGACCAGCGCGAAATCGCCCTTCAGCTTTTCGCCATGCAGCCGGAATTTCAAATCGCCGCGCGCAATCTGCTCCGCGCCCGAGGCATCGCCCAGCAACTCGAAGGTGCCGCGGTCCCACAGCATCACGCTGCCCGCGCCGTAATTTCCCTTGGGGATCGTGCCCTCGAAGCCGCCGTACTCGATGGGGTGATCCTCCACGTGTGCCGCAAAATGTTTCAGCCCCGGATCGAGCGTCGGCCCCTTCGGCACCGCCCACGATTTCAGCACGCCATCGATCTCGAGGCGAAAGTCGTAGTGCAGCCGCGTGGCATCGTGCCGCTGCACACAGAAATAGTTGGCCCCGGGCTTGCTGGTATGCGTGCCGGGAGGAGGCTCGGGCGTGTTCTCGAAACGGCGTTTCGCGGCATACTCTTCCAGAGGCATAAGTCCCTTTGCATCCTTCCATTTACATCTTATCCAGGTTTGTAGTATCTTGGAAGCCGCACTGTTTTTTTGAGGTTTACCTATGGCATCGAGCGTCTGGAAAGGCCATCTCACTTTTGGCTTGGTTTCGTTCCCCATTCGGCTCTTCAGCGCCGCGCGCAGCGAAACCGTCAGCTTCAACCTCCTGCATAAAGCCGACCACTCCCGCATCAAGCAGGTCATTTTCTGTCAGGCGGAGGACAAGGCGGTCCCCCGCAGCGAGCTCGTCAAAGGCTACGAGTACGAGAAGGACCACTACGTGGAGATCGACGACGAGGATATCAAGAAGGTCGCGCCCAAGACCGCGAAGGTAATGGAGATCCTCGAATTCGTGGCGGCCGACCAGGTGGACCCGATCTACCTGGAAAGCTCCTACTACGTGGCCCCCGACGAGGGCGGCGAGAAGCCCTACGCGCTGCTGTTCCAGGCCCTGCGCGAATCCAAATACTACGCCCTGGCCAAGGTGGCGATGCACAATCGCGAGCACATCATCGTGCTCCGGCCTGGCGCCAAGGGAATTCTCTCGCACACCATGTACTATCAGGACGAGATCCGGCAGGTGGATGAGTTCCGCACCGACACCAGCCTGGTGAAGGACAAAGAGCTCGCCATGGCCAAGATGCTGATCTCCTCGCTCGAAGCCGAGTTCGAGCCGCAGAAGTACCACGACCAATACCGCGACAACCTGCAGAAGATGATCGAGGCCAAGATCGAAGGCAAGAAGGTGGTGGAGGCGCCCGCCGAGCACATCGCCCCCGTGATCGACATCATGGAAGCGCTGAAGCGCAGCCTCGCCGAAAAGCGCAAGCCCGCCCAGGCCGCCACCGCCGTGGCCTCGGCCTCGGCCGATCAGGAAGAACTGCCGCTCGAAGAATCGCCCAAGAAGCGCGCCCGCAAGAGCAAAGTGGGATAGGCCTCCCGGCCTGTCTCACTTCACCCGGCGGTACACTTCCTTCCGGTCTCCAACTCTCACTACCAGGACGAGGAGAGCTTCGTCCCGTATCTGATAGATGGCGCGGTAACCCTTTCCCGGCCCTACGTAGATGCGATAGAGCTTCTCTTTCGTCTCCATCTTCTGCACTCCGTAAGGCCGTGGATTCTCCTTGAGTTTTTCTATGTCGGAGAAGACCTTCCGGCCTACAGGCGGGTCCAACTTCTCAAGCTCGCGGAGAGCGGCAGGAGTAAACTCCAGGGTGTATGACAGCTTCTTCGGATCTGTCATCACCCTACAGGCCCAGTCGCCGCCTCACCTCTTCAAGGGGAATGGTCCCCTTCTCTTCCGCCTCTTTCAGAGCGGCGCGGGCTTCCTCGATGTCGATTCGGTCCATTTCCTCGCGGGCCAGGCGCTCCAGGAGACGGAGATCTTCTATCGGGATCACCGCGGCTACGTCCTTTCCGCGCCGGGAAACGATGGTCCGCTCCCCTCCGGAGGCGGCGCGGTTCACGACTTCGGGAAACTCTTCCTGGGCTTTCGAAACATTGAGGCGTGCCATTGGTGTCGTACCGCTCGTACAGACCGTGCGAGTCCATAACCAGTAAAACACAATTCCTGCGCCATCGCTTCCGCCGCTATGCACTCCCCGCTTTCCGCAGCAGCAGCTCCGCATTCAGCGCCCCTTCGGGAGTCTCTTCGTGCTTGAACATCAGGTACAAATCCCGCCCGGCGGCCAGCAGATCCCTGGCGCGCGCGGCGATCGCGTCCACGTCCTGCTCCGTGTACTCGGCCTTCCGCAGGCGGTAGTAGACGAAGTCGGCGGTGATCACTTCGGGCACCTCCAGCTTCTCCGATTCCGCCACGCACAGCGACACGTTGCGTTCGCGCAGGACGCTGTAGACCTCCTCCGCCAGCCACGACTGGTGCCGGAACTCGAACGCATACCGCATCCCCTTCGGCAGCAGGTCGAGGTAACGGGTAAGCAGCCCCACGTCGCATTTCAACTGCGGCGGCGACGGCCGAGCACATCGCCCCGGTTATCGATATCATGGAGGCGCTGAAGCGCAGCCTCACCAAGAAGCGTGTAATCTCACCCAGATCACCACCGCGGTGGCCCCGGCCGCGGCCGATCAGGAAAGACCGCCGCTCGAGGAATCGCCGAAGAAGCGCGCCCGCAAGGCAACGTGGGATAGCCCTCCCGGCCCTGTCCATCCGGACCCGAGTCAGCTATTGGGCCAGCGATGACGCGAGTACTCGATAATCTCACGAGTTTCTAGCGCCCGGCTCGCATTGCCCGTACGGATGTAGAGTTGTACGGGCTTGCCGCCTTTCTCGTCGACGTAGGCGGGGCTGGGAGAGGGCTGCACCTCGATCCGGCAGACGTCTTGACCCTGCACGTCGTGGAACGAGACCGAGTACAGGCGCGATGCCGGTTTTCCGAACTGATCGATGAACTGCGTAGTCAGCCAATTCTCGAATGCGTCGCGGGAATCGGACTTCTTGAATTGGCTGTAGTCCCCCTTCAAGCCGACCGCCTTGCGCTCGTCGTCGACACCGATAAGGAGCGTGCCTCCGTTGGAATTCAGAAATGCGGCGACGGTCTTGATGACGCCGTACTTGAGAGGCTCGTTCAGGCGATTCTCGCGCATGTCCCAGCGGACCGAGGACTTGAATTCGACGGTGGAACTCTCGCCCGCGGCGATGAGCGCGGCGATTTGCTGGTCGATGGATTTAGGAGCGAACTCCTTGAAGGCGGCCAAGGCGGCGTCTTTGACCGCCTCGGGCACTACGGGGAAAGTCGTCAGGATGTAGGCGAACTCCTCCTCAGTGAGTCCGTAGAGATTGGCAATGATGCCGTCGAGTTCGGCGCGGAGACGTGCGCGCTCGGCTGGGTCTGAAGCGCCGTCCTCGTGACTTCTGAGGCCAAGTTGCTGGGCAAAATCGTTAAATGCCGGTTCCGTACAGATCAGCCTCGCTGCGCGGTCAATGATCGTCTTGAATCCTGGGTCCTTTTCATTGAGGCGCGGAATTGGTACTTGATAAATGTAAAAGAAGCTGATATTAGCTGCCACCTTAGCCCGGATCAGATAGTCCACCGCGAAGCTATTCCAGATTGCGCAGAGGAAAAGTTGAACTGGCGCAGAAACGATTTGGCTTCCGTCAGCGTCGGTCACGCGCACCGCAGAGAGTGAGTGTCCGAAGAAGCAGGGAGGCAAGACCGCGGAAATCATTGTCCGCTCATCGGTATTGCGGGCCACACTACGGAAGCAAACACGGTAGAAATCGGCATCAATCCGTTGCCCTGAGTCGGTAGCGGTCCCAATGCTTCGCTGCCGGCCCTCCTTAATACGAACCCAGTATCTCGGATCACCAAAGCTGGCAGTGAACTGATTGATCATCTTCCCCTCGAACAGGGGCAAACGACCCGCACCAGGTTTCTCCAGATATAGGTCGCTGTCGTTCGTCATGTCAAACTCGCGCGTGAGCCGCGCATTCCAGGTTCCCGGAAGTTGATCCCCTAAAAGGGGGAAGCCGACCATCTTCTCTGCAACGCGCAGGTCCATCTCATTCTTGAACTCCATGATTGAGAGCGAGTCGGGAGAGAGGCGGCGGATAAGGTTGGTGGTCAGACGGAGGTCTGCCTTACCGGAGTTCAAAAACTCGTCGAGCTTATCCCGTGAAATGGCTTCACGCGGATTAATCCGAAATGCCGCGCGAAAAGCTTCTGTCGACCCTGATTTCTCAAATGCGAGAATGCAGAACTTCACGGAATGGTGCACGCCTTCGAATATGTGACGCTCATTGTTCAAGCCGAACAGGCTGTCCACCTTACACTCGAACAGCAGCATCTCACGGAGGCGCTTCGCGCCCAGATCCGCATAGACTCCGCCCGGGACAATCATTCCGCAGCGGCCGCCATTGCGCAACAAGTTATGGGACTGCTCGACAAAGAGCTTGTAGAAGTTGGTGTCGGTGCCGACCTTCTTTCCATTGACCACACTAGTCTGATTCTCGAATTGGGCGGCCCCACGGAAATAGTCCGCCTGATGGGGATAGCCAGCCAGGTACGCCATCCACGCTCCACGTATGGCAGGGTTCTTGAGAAGCTTCGATTGTTCGGCCTCGAAATCGTGAATGATCATGTTGTTCTTGCTGACCAGGTCCGAATGCTCCTCAAAGAACTCCTTGGCGTTAGGCTTAAAAGCTTCCCACGGCGGGTTGGTGACGATGACGTCGAAGCCGCGGCGATGGCCATTCAGAATCTCGTCGAATTGGTAGCCCCAATGGAATGGCCGCAGCGCGCGGATGTCGGCGAGCTTAAGCTGGCGTTTAGAGGCCTTTCCAAGCTCGCTCCGCTTCGGATCCCACGTAGGCTGTTCGTATTTAATCCCGAGTCCGGTAAATTCCTTCAGCAGGATTTCATCAAGGGTCGCTTCGGCTTCCTCCTGCATCTCCTGGATGTTGTCGCGCAATCCCCGCAAGTCGTCTGAATAGCTCGCCGTATGGCGGTAGGTCCCGATCAGACGGTTCTTTTCGGCGAGCAAATCGCGGTAGGACTTCTGGAACATCTCGCCTTGCTTGTGCCGGTTGTCGAAGTCCTGGTCATCCACTCGCATCAATCCGATGAGGGAATTGCCGGAAAGGATGTTGAAGTCGATATTGGGCAGCGGCTCGAGTTGCTCTACGTCGTCGGCTGAAGCGACCAATGCGAGGAATAGACGCAGCCTGGCGATTTCGGTCGCTTCCTCCATGATGTCCACGCCGAACAGGTTGTCCGTAATGATCGTCTTACGAATGAAGTAGCCGATGCTGGGATGGTCGCGCTCAACATCGCGCAGCCACTTCTTCAAGTTAGCGCTGGTGCCGAACTTAATCCTGCCGACCACTGGCCCATAGATCTTGAGGAGCGTCTTCATCGCGGATACAAGGAAAGCGCCGGAACCGCAGGCAGGGTCGAGAACGCTGAGATTCGGTAGGATTTCGTGGATCAGGACACGGCAAAGGTCGTTGTCGAGATCCATCAGCAGTTCATTGATAGAAGCGTAGTCGCGGTTCTTCGGTCCGGGAAACGGCGTGCTCCTCACCTTCTCCAGGATCACCTGGTGAATCGTCCGCTCACAGAGGTACTCAGTGATTTCGGGCGGTGTGTAGTAGGCGCCGAAGGCCTTCTGGTTGATGTATTTCTCGAAGATGTACCCGAGCACGTCGGGATTGATTTCGTCGTCGTCCTCGCCCGGCACGTCGTTCAGGTTCCACGAGTAACGGCGGAAAAGGGCGAAGATGTTTTCGAAGGCCTTGTCGGGGATAGCGATATTCGGATTGTCGATCTCAATCTTGTGCGGCAGGAACAGGCCACCATTGAGGTACTTGATCTTTCCCAGAACCTTGCGGGCCGCGGCGCTTCGCTGGTCTTCGGTTTTCGCGAACCCTTCGAAGAACAGGAGCTTCAGAAAGTTGGTGTAGAAGAGGTTGCGCCCCTGCTTCTGGGTTGCTTCGAGCTTGTGCTGCAGGTAGTCCTGGTCGTTGTTGTCGATGAATCCCTTCTTCTGCAGAAAGTAGATGAACATCAAACGATTGAGGATGACCGAGGCGTACCAGCGCCGGTCGCGCTCATCGGCGATGCCGCGGATCAGCTCAATGAAGGCGATGTGCTGGGCGCGGAATTCGTCGTAAAACTTCTTGGTGACCCGCTCGATATCGAGCGCTTCGCGTAGCCGCTTGGCGACTTCGAGCACGGAGACGTCGCCGGTCGGATCGAGTTCGCCGATCTCGAAGACCAGGGAGCTGAGCTTGCTCAGGAAGAGATCGCCGGGCTGATGGATTTCAAAATAGTGATCCCGAGCATAGGATTTGCCATCATCCCGTTTCACCCAATACCACAGGCTTTCGTTTCTGCCGCCATTGATGAAGATCAGGAGATTCTCCTGGTGCAGTCCCGCAATCTCCTTGTGAACGGCGGCGCGCGCCTTGGCGGCCGGGATTGTTCCCGTGGAGGCGGTGACTTCCAACACGGAGACGCCTCCAAGTTGCGCGATCTCCCGGCGCGAGAATTCTTCGCCGGCGACCGAAAACGTCACCGGTTTTTCTGACGCTGGCTGTGACCACCCCAACTGATCCACGAAGAGGCGGAGGAAATCGAAGCTTCCCAGGCATTCCTTGACGCGCGCCGGTTGAATGGGCATTACTTGAGGCCCCCGCCGTTCGCCGATCCGGATAGGCCGAGTGAGCAGATGATCCTGGGTTCCTGAACGGTAGCCTCTTCCTGAACCAGGCAGAGACGGCCCTCTTCGCGCAACGCCACGGCAAGCTGCGCGAGCTGCTGGATGTCGCTTGAGTCCTTCATCTGGCGATTCAGTTGGTCGATTGCCATCTGCTGCAGAGGAAACCGGTAAATCTCGTCAATGGTCTTCCGAAGCTCGAGGGTGTCGAACAGGGTGCCGTACACATCCAGCGCGTACTTCTTGAGGCGCTCGTAGGTGCGGAAGCGGGCGCCCGAGGGGCGGCCGAGCGCGCCGCCGCGCGTCTTTTCCTCCGAAGCGGCCAACTCGACGGCGCGCTGGACCAGTTCGTGGTGGAATTCGAGGCGCGGCACGGGGACCGTGTCAGGGCCGCATTCCGCCGCTCTCAGAATCGCCAATTGAGACTCTGTTACGGCGTTCGCATCGCGATCCATCCAGACGAGCGCATCGTTATCTGACGGCGACCGCATATAAACCAGTACGCCCTCCGGGCGGCCGGGAGAAGGCGAATGAGGCTGCGTGGAGTACACAACGGCAGGCAAATCTGGAATAGTCTTCTGCAAGGTAGGATCGCGCTCGATCGCCTCTTTCCATATCCGATACGCGTACGACGCGAGATCGACCTCTCCATCGTCGTCGCCATCAAGGACGCCGGAGCGCTCGTTGTACAGGTTGAGCATGGCGGCTAAGTTGCTCTCGCCCTCGAAGAAAGCTTCGTCCGATCCGACCACCTCGGCGTTTTCGCTCAAGCGCTGTCGAACGCGATTTCTCAGGCGAATGATGCGTTCGACGCCCTCGGCCGGAAGGAAAGAGTAGCAGAGGATGTTCTGCGCCTGCTGGCCAATGCGGTCGACGCGGCCGGCGCGCTGAATGAGCCGGATAATCGCCCAGGGCAGGTCGAAGTTGACAACAATGGCGCAATCCTGCAGGTTCTGGCCCTCGCTGAGGACATCCGTAGCGACGAGAACACGTAGTTCTTCAGACGCCTTGACCCTATCGCGTTTTTCGTTGCTCACCGGGCTAAAGCGCCAGGCGAGCGCCGTGGGATCGTCGTCGTTCCCGGTCACCGCGCTCACGGATTTCACATTCTTCTTCCGAAGCTCCGCCCCCAGGTAGCAGGCGGTATCCGCAAATTGGGTGAAGACCAGCACCTTTTCGCTCGGGTGAATCTGGGTCACGAGGCGATAGAGGGCCTGGAGCTTGGCATCGTTATCTGGATTCCAACCGGGGCAAGCATCGAAGATTCGAAGCAGCGCAATCGAATCGGCGCTCAACGCATCGGCGAGGGGCTTGCGGGTGAATAGCGAAGAAGACAGCCAGTTGAAGCGCCTCTTCATAGAGGTCGCGTACTCCCGGTAAACCAGCGCCGCGCGTGTACGGAAGTCCTGTTCGGTACGGAGTGGGTGTGCGTTGAGTTCGGTGTCTGGGGCCTCCCCGGAAACCATCTCATCGAGTGCATTGGAGCGGTCATCGTCCGTAAAGCGTGTGTCGAGCACGTCCGCGTCCTGCGAGCCGATTGGAACGGGAAGCCCGTTTTCGAGTGCGTGGAGGAAGACGTAGTTTCGCAGAATGTGGCGCTCCACGGAGAGCAGGAAGGAGTGTCCGCTGCTTTCGAGCCGCTTAAACAAATTGGTGCGGCAAAAACCCATCAGGCGGCGACCGGCGCGGGACAGGTCCTGCAAGATCCGTGCTTCGGCTTGGGTCGGTGGGGAATCCGGGGCGGGTGCGACGTAGTTCCCAAGGCCATACCGAGGCAGCTTCAGGGCGTTCACCAGATCCACAACCGGCCGATCGTACAGCTTCGCGTAGGTGTCCTTGGGATTTTTCTCGTCGATCGGGAATTTGATCGTCTTGGGGATTCGGTCCGGAAAATAGGACCGCGTGCCATCCTCAAAACGGAGGAACTTGCGGCCGTTGTCCGGGTCCGGCTCGGCGTACATGTCCCGGATGAAACTGCGGGTTCTGCGGACCATGTAGTGACGCATCAATTCGCGCCAGTCGTCGGCGCAAGTGCTTTTTTCGAAGGCGGCGAGGGATCGGACGGAAGCTTGGTGCTGTCGAGTGAACTCAGCTTCCCCGCCAAGGGACCGGAGGAGCGCATCGGGACGGAAGCCGAGGTCCTTGTCATCGGGAATAAACAGCCGGAGCTGCGTCGAGAGGTCGGTGAACGCCTTGTTATAGGGGGTTGCGGATAGAAGCACGCAGCGGCATTCGTTCTGCTGAATGTAATCGTAAATCACCCGATAGCGGCGCCCCTCCCGATTCCTCAGGTTGTGGCTTTCGTCGAGAATGACGAGACGATACCGCTTGAGCGAGGGAAGTTCCTGGAGCACGCGGGTGTACGACATCACCCTTCCCCGCAGCCCGTACCGCTCGCGATAGTCCTGCCACATCGACATGAGGTTCTTGGGGCAGAGAATCAAGGTTTCCAGATCCTGCTCATCTTCGAGCATGCGCGCCAGCGCGGTAGCCATCAGCGTTTTGCCGAGCCCGACAACGTCACCCAGAAGAACCCCGCCGCGCCGGGTCACGTGCCGCGCAGCGAGTTGGACCGCGGCCACCTGAAAGGCGAAAAGCTTGGCGCCAAAGGTCTTCGGTATGCGAAATTGAACGAGCCCCTCACGGGCGTCCTGGCAGAGGTGGTAGGCGATCTTGACGTAAATGTGGTATGGCGGTATCTGAGTCTCTCGCGCCCAGCTCTGGTCAATGACGCCGGCCAGTTCGTCGGAAATGTCAAGGCACCAGATGTCATTCCAGCGCTCTTCGAACCAAGTAGCCAGTTTGCGGCACGCATCGCGATCCATCACATCGATGTTTAATTCGCCTTGGTTTTGGAGACCGCCCCAGGTGAGGTTGCTGCTCCCGAGATAGCCGACCTCGGGATTGATGGGATCGGGACGGAAGAACAAGTAGAGTTTGGCGTGGAGAGGATGCCGGAGAAAGAGCTTGACGACAACCTTTTGGGCCCGAATCTGCCCCGCCAGGCGCCGCAGACCGTGCTCGTCTTCATTGGTGGGCGCTCCAAAAGTGAGCTGATCGCGGAAGTCCTCGGCCATCCGTTTCTTCAGGCGCGCCGCAGTCTGGAGGTCCATACCGGCTGGAGGATGAACTAGACTCAAAGCTTCGCGGAGCTCATCTTGGGGAAGGCGCTGCATCCCGATAAGCAGTCGGCAACACCTGCCCTCTCCACCGGACCAGCGCTCTACGTTGCAGGCGATCTGTTTCCAGCCTCGCAGGTTGAAGTAGCCGACGCAAAAATCAGCTCGATCCGAAAGGTCCACCGCCTGGCGCAAGGCCGGGAGAAGCTGCTGCTCGATATTATCGAAAATGCGCGGCATCCACTCTGTTATAGCGAAGATTGCGTCGCGAAGTTGGATCGATTTCCGTCCATCGCCTCCGCCGCTATGCACTCCCCGCCTTCCGCAGCAGCAGCTCCGCATTCAGCGCCCCTTCGGGAGTCTCTTCGTGCTTGAACATCAGGTACAAATCCCGCCCGGCGGCCAGCAGATCCCTGGCGCGCGCGGCGATCGCGTCCACGTCCTGCTCCGTGTACTCGGCCTTCCGCAGGCGGTAGTAGACGAAGTCGGCGGTGATCACTTCGGGCACCTCCAGCTTCTCCGATTCCGCCACGCACAGCGACACGTTACGCTCGCGCAGGACGCTGTAGACCTCTTCCGCCAGCCACGACTGGTGCCGGAACTCGAACGCATACCGCATCCCCTTGGGCAGCAGGTCGAGGTAACTGGTGAGCAGCCCCACGTCGCATTTCAACTGCGGCGGGAGCTGGAACAGAATCGGGCCCAGCCGGCGCGAGGTGCGCAGCGGATCGATCATCTTCAGGAAAAGCTCGGTGGCCTCCCCGGCGTTCTTCAACCGCAGGATGTGGGTGATCCGCTGGTTGGCCTTCACCGCGAACACGAAGCCCGGGCGCGTGGCCTCCACCCAATTCTGCAGCGTGCCGGCCGAAGGCAGCCGCCGAAAGGTGTAGTTGATCTCCACGCAGTTCAGGTGCTCGGCGTAGTGTTTCAGAAACTGGTTGGCCGGGAGCTTGGCCGGATAGAAGCCCGGCTTCCAGGCCGCGTATGCGAAACCGGATGTTCCGGCAAACAATGTCGCCATGGCTTATCATTATCTCTGGTCGTTTATGCTGATGCACCTTATTGTAGGCTGGCTCGTCAGCGCCCTGGCGCTGTGGATCGTGGCGCAGATCATCCCGGGAATCATGGTCCGGGACTTCGTGTCCGCGCTGGTCGCCACTGCCGTCCTCGCCCTCGTGGACGTCACCGTCGGGCCGTTTCTCAGACTGATCGCATTTCCCTTGACGATCCTCACGCTGGGACTCTTCCTGCTGGTGATCAACGCTTTGCTGCTGAAGCTGGCGTCGCTGTTTACGCCTGGCTTCAAGGTCCACGGATTCCTGCCGGCCGTGCTAGGTTCCCTGGTCCTGACCATCCTCAGTTCCTTTCTGCGGTGGTTGGTTTTCCACCTGTGACGTCTCCGCCCACCGCCGAAGAGCTGGCCGAGGCCCTGCGCCGCGCCGCGCTGCACGATCGCACCATCGCGCTCACGGGCCACGGGACGAAACGTCTCATGGCCGGCCCCATCCGTCGGGCGGACGAATCCGTCTCCACCGCCGGCCTCCGCAGCGTTCTGCAGTACGAGCCGCGCGACCTCACCATCAGCGTGGAGGCGGGGCTCCCGTGGCGCGAGTTGACCGGCCTGCTGGCCGAAAACCGGCAGATGGTGCCGCTCGACCCTCCCTTCGCGGCCGAGGCGACCGTCGGAGGCGTCATCGCCGCCAACACCAGCGGACCGCGGCGCCGCCTCTACGGCACGGCCCGCGACCTCGTAATCGGTATGAAATTTGCCACGCTCCAGGGTAAGATCGTGCAATCCGGCGGCATGGTGGTCAAGAACGTGGCCGGCCTGGATATGGCCAAGCTCATGATCGGATCGTTCGGCACCCTGGCCGCTATCACGGTGGTCAACTTCAAGCTGGCGCCGATGCCCGAACTGGAGCGCAGCTTTGTCCTCGCGTTCCAGTCTCTGGCAGACGCCATGGCCGCGCGCGACCGCCTCCTCAAGAGCGCGCTCCAGCCCGCCGCCATCGACCTGCTGAATCCCGCGGCCGGGGCCACCATCGGAAATCGCGCGTGGCTGCTGGCGGTCGCGACCGTGGGTAACGCGGCCGCCGTGGAACGCTACGAGCGCGAGATGTCGACGCTCGGCGAGGGAGTGGCCTTCGATGGCGATCGCCAGCAGACCCTCTGGCAGCATATCGCGGAGTTCACGCCGCGCTTCCTCGAAACCCGCCCCGATGGCGCGGTGGTGCGCGCGTCGTGTACGCTGAAAGAGTTGGAGGCCGTCATGGCATCCTTCGAGGTCCCGGCGCTGGCGCGCGCCGCGACCGGGGTGTGCTACGGATATTTCGAGCAGTCCGCGGAGGCCGCCCGATGGGCCGCCGAAGCCGCCGGGCGCGGGTGGAAGATCGTGATCGAGTTCTCGCCGGAAGAGTCGAAGCCGGACCTGGACCTGTGGCCCGCTCCCGGTCGAGACCTGGAACTCATGCGCCGCGTCAAGAACCTGTTTGACCCGGGAAACGTGTTGAATCGTGGCCGACTCTATAGCCGCATCTGAACAAGCCGCGTTGGGACCGCGCCAGTTCGACCTGGACCGCTGCGTGCATTGCGGCCTCTGTCTCAACGCCTGCCCGACGTATCGCGAGCTGGGGCTCGAGATGGATTCGCCGCGCGGCCGCGTCTACCAGATGGTGCAGGTGGCCAACGGCGCTCCCATCACGCCCTCCTACGTGGAGCACATCGGCCTGTGCCTGGCCTGCCGCGGCTGCGAATCGGCCTGCCCTTCGGGCGTGCGCTATGGCCGCATGGTGGAGGATGCGCGGGCGCAGATCGAAGCGCAGGTCCACCGGGGCTGGTTCATGCGGCAGGTGCGCCGGCTGGCCTTCGGCATGCTGCAATCGCGCCGCGCCCTCACGCTCGCCGGAATCCTGCTCTACCTGTACGAGGCCAGCCGCATGAAGGCCCTGGTGCGCGCCCTCGGCTTCCTCAAGCTGCTGGGCCGCCTGGGAGACCTGGAGCAGCTTGCGCCTTCGGCCGATCCGCCGTTCTTCTTCAGCCAGGTGGGCCGCACGTTTCCACCGATCGGCGAACGGCGGCACCGCGTGGCGTTCCTGGCAGGATGCATCGCCAACGTGGCGTTTGCGCGCTTGAACGAAGCTACCGTGCGGGTGCTCCAGCAGAACGGCTGCGAAGTGACGATCCCCAAGGACCAGGGATGCTGCGGCGCGCTGCACGTCCATGCGGGCCTGCCCGAGGACGCGCGCAGGCTGGCCCGCCGCAATATCGACGCGGTGCTGGCGGGCGGTGATCACCAATGCCGCGGGATGCGGGTCCACCCTCAAGGAGTATGGCGAGCTGCTCGAAGGCGATCCGCAATATGCCGCCAAGGCGCGCGAGTTTTCCAGCCTCATGCGCGACGTCACCGAGTTCCTCGCGTCCATCGAGCTGAATCCCAGGATGGGGGCTGTCGACGCTACCGTGACCTACCAGGATTCGTGCCACCTGGCGCACGGGCAGCGCGTCCGCACCGCTCCCCGCAAGCTGCTCGCCGCCGTGCCCGGGTTGACCTTCGTGGAGCTGCCCGGCGCCGATCTCTGTTGCGGAAGCGCGGGGATCTACAACCTTGTCGAGAACGAGATGTCGACCGCCCTGCTCAAGAGCAAGATGGAATCGGTGAACGCCGCGCGCGCCGCCATCGTCGCCACCGCCAACCCCGGATGCATGCTGCAACTGCAGGCCGGCGTTCGCTTGCACGGATCCGGCCAGAGCGTCATGCACGTGGTGGAGATTCTCGACTTGGCATACGGCCGGGCCCGCGAGTAACTACACCCCGCAGAACCCTCGATCGGCGTATACTGGTTGAAATTCGTCCGAGCGAGGGGAATATGCGGGCTACGGGTTTCTTTCTTTCCGCAGTTTGTTGCGCAGTGTGCTACGGCCAAATGGTATCGGTGGTGCCGCGGACCCGTCCCGCCCATCCGGAGGAACTGCCGCGCTCGACCTTCCGGCTGGATGTCAAGCTGATCGAAATTCCGGTGAGCGTCAACGATCTGCGCGACCGTCCCGTGCTCGGTTTGCCGGAGACCCGTTTCCGCCTGTTCGAAGACGATGCCGAGCAGCAGATCGTATCGTTCTCGCGGTCGGACGCGCCCATCTCGGCGGGCCTCGTCTTCGACACCAGCCGCAGCATGCGGAACCGCATCCAGGAATCGCGCGCTGCGGTGGAGCAGTTCTTCACCACGGCGGTCGAGGGCGACGAGTTCTCCCTGGTGACGTTCAGCGACAGTCCGGAATTGATCAGCCCGTTCACCACCGACACCGGCGCGATCTCACGGCGGCTGAGCCTGGTGCAGTCGCACGGCTGGACCGCCATGATCGATGCCATCGCGCGCTCGCTCGGCGAGATGCGCAAGGCGGCGAACTCGCGCAAGGTGCTGCTGATTCTTTCGGACGGCGGGGATAACAACAGCCGCTATTCGGAGGCCGAGCTGCTTTCACTGGTGCGGGAGTCGGACGTGCGGATCTACGCCATCGGCCTGCTGGAACGCCCGCATTACCTGGAGAAACTGGCCGACGAAACCGGCGGCAGCGTGGTCTGGGTCCACAAACTGAGCGAACTGCCCGAAGCCATCCAACGGCTCAGCGCCGAGATCCGCAACGAATACCGCATCGGCTACTTTTCGCAGCGGAACGACGGGCGCTATCACAGAGTCCGGGTAGAAGTCGAGCCGCCCACCGAATCGGGGCGGGTTCGTGTGGCGTGGCGCCGGGGCTATACGGCGCCGTGAGGCCGTCAGCAGGGCTTCCGCGCCCGGTATTTGGCCGTGCCGGCGCCCACCAGCACGAGCCCGACCAGCAGGAACGTGCCTGGTTCCGGCACCCCCGAGGTCCCGCCTTTGAGGTTGATCTCGCTGAGGAACACATCATAGGCGGTTGCCGTGATGCTGAAATACCGATACGTCGAAAAAGCCGCGGACGGGATGGACGTCAGAGTCTGATCGGCAGTGCTGTTCAGGAGATCAGTTCCGATAGATCCCAAAGTGTTGGACCCGTAGATCGCCCATCCCTCTTGGGGATTGGTCTGGACACTTCCGATCACAAATTGGGCTCCCGTGACTCCGTTGGCCTGGGGGTTCGCGAAGTCGACCTGCACGTAGTTGTAGCTTTGGATTTCGTCGTCGCCAGGGCAAGTAGCGCAGGTGAGCCCCAATCCGCTTTCGTCGGGGTTACCGCTATTCACGCCAACCAGACTGGGTTGTAACGCACTGCCGATCTTCTCGGCGTAGGCAACCAGGCTGAAGCCATTCACGGTGTAAGTGTGACTCGACCCGAGATTCCCCGTAGGGCTGTCTAAATTGAAAATGGTATCCGCTCCGGCCGGCAGTGTGATCGCCAGCAGAACCAAGGCAGCGAGAATTAAGGCATGTCGCATCGTGCGTCTCCTCAACCTTCGATGAATCATCATTGTAAACTGAGAGTCCGACGCGCAAAGTCCTAATTATCAAGGATTTGTACCGATAGAGTACCAAGTACGCACCCGGAAAAATCCGAGTCGGTCCTAGGCATTTACCGCCCCGATGAGCCAAACCCGCCGGCTCCGCGCTGCGAATCGGCCAGACCACCTTCCACCCACTCGACGGCTTCGTAGCGCGACACGATCATCTGCGCGATCCGATCTCCGGCATGCACCGTGTAGGGCTCGCGCCCGAGGTTGAGCAGGATCACGCGAATTTCTCCGCGGTACCCGGGGTCGATGGTGCCGGGCGCATTGGGCGAGGTGATGGCGTGCTGCAGCGCGAGCCCGCTGCGCGGCCGCACCTGGGCTTCGTAACCGGGAGGCAGCTCGATGGTGAGGCCGGTGGGCACCAGGCGTGGCACTCCCGGCTCCAGGGTCGCGTCCTCGACCGCGCGCAGATCCATGCCGGCGTCTTCGCCGGGTCCATGGGCATAGGAGGGCAGGACGGCTGCGGGATGGACGCGCTGGATTCGGATCTGCATCCTCGTTATCATAGCGTCTTGCCTACGAAACGCGTGATCGCGGTGGCGCCCATGCCCCCGGAGAAGAGCGCCTACGCGCTGGCCCGTTACAGCCGCTCGCCCGATTCCATCCGCGACTCGATCGAATGGGTGCGCACGCACGACTCGCAGAAGTTCCTGGAGAGCTTCTACTTCCAGTACGGCCACGCCTCGATTGCCGACCTGGGGCACAGCGTGGTCTGCTTCGAAGGCATTTCGGAGCTGGCGGCCACGGAAATCGAAGAGGAGCCGCTGTGGGACGGGCAGGCGAAATCGTCGCGCTACCAGGACTTTTCGAAGTCGGGCTTCATCACGCCGCCGGAACTGACGGGCGGCGACGCCGCGGCCTACCATTCGGCTGGCGAGGCGTTGCTGGCGGCATACGGTAAGGTGAACGAGTTGGCGTTCCAGTGCCTGTCCGAGCGTCTGCCGCGTCCCGGCGACATGAAGCCGGAGGCTTACCGGCGCAATCTGGCGGCGCGCGCGTTCGACGTGGGCCGTTACCTGCTGTTTTGGGGCGTGCCGACCAACGTGGGGCAGGTGACCAGCATTCGCACGCTCGAGAAGCAGATCCGGCGGCTGAAATCGTCGGAATACGCGGAGGTGCGCGAGATCGGCGAGGAGATCGCGCAGGCCTGCGCGGCGGAGCCGGACTGCCGCTGGGACCTCAACGCGGCGGCCGAAGCCCTGGCCCCCACGCTGGCGCGGCACGCCGACCCGGACGAGCACGCGGCGCGGTCGCGCCAGGATTTGAAGCGCTGGGCGGAGCAGAATCTGCCGGCGGCGGCGGGCGGCACTGCGGAGCGTGTGGACCTGGTGCGTCCCACGAATGTGCCGGCCGATATCGCTGCCACGCTGCTCTATTCGGCGACCGACCGGCCGTTCCGCGAGCTGTACGAGCTGGCCCGTGGATGGAGCGCGGCGCAGCGCGCCGAGGTGATCGACGTGGCGCTGGGATCGCGAACGCGGCGCGACGAGATCCTGGCGGGATTCCGCGGCGGCCTGTATGCCTACGACATGGTGATCGACGTCGGGGCATATCGCGATTTGCACCGGCACCGCCGCTGCCAGAAGTTTCGCCAGGCTTACTCCGGCGGGCTGGGGTACGACACGCCCGCGCTGGTGGCGGATGCGGGTGCCGTCGAGATTTATGATCGGGCGATGCGCGCGGCCATGGACACCATGCGGCGTCTGCCCGCGCCCGCAGCTCACTACCTGCTGCCGTTCGGGGCGCGGTCGCGATTCCTGTTCAAGATGGATTTTGCGGAGGCGGAATATATTTCGCGTCTGCGCAGCGGGGTGAAGGGGCACTTCAGTTACCGGGAGATCGCCTGGGAAATGAAGTGCAAGATGGAGGTTGTGGAGCCGGAGTTGGGGCGGCTGATTCAAGCGACGCCTCCTTGGGTAGAGGATCCGCTCAAGCGTTAGGGGCTCGGAAGTCTTGAGTAGGTGTCCAAAAGGCGCGTTCATTGCAATCTGGGATATTTCTTCAGTGGCAGCCGATCCGTCTCAAGGGGATCGCTGAAGGGAGCGATGATGACCCCCGCTCAACTTGAAATCGGGGCTCTGGCGTTGATCGTCGGAATGCTTGGACTCGCACAGCGTCTCGGAGATTGGCGGAATCGGCCCTTGGCTAGGTGCCTCGGTATTGCAGCCTCCGCACTCTTTGGGGCGTGGTGTTTTCTTATTCTTACCGCGCCGCTTGCGTGGGGAGTCGCGGCAGTTGTTGGGGTAATTGACCTATGGTTTCTTATTCGGTGGGTTGGCGGCGCGGACAGCGATACGCCGCCTGTGCTACCCCAGCCCACAATATTGCCAGGCGGACGGGCGATCCACAGTTGCACCCTGAAACATCTCGCGAAAATCCTCAGGACTTATACGACGGACCAAGCCAACAGATTGCTTCTTGGAAGGGGAGGAGCAGTTGTCTACATTGCGGCGCGGTTCGAGAATAACACTTCGCGGTCAAATCGTCAGCGTTGGCCTTGAAAACATAAGTATGGACAAATGCGAATTATTGTAAGGACAACGATGGTTGGGCCCTTGAGAACAACGGCCTTTGGATTTATCGCGATATTTCAAGGAACCCAAAAACCGGGTGTTTCAGCTAAAGTTCGTGTTGCCGCCGCCAAACCTACTTCACTTCTTTGCCGTGAGGCGCCATGCCCGGTGTGAGAAACGTCTTGGGCATCGAACCCTCACCAGCCAAAATGAATTTTGGAAAGCGCTTGTACCACTCTCCATTTGGTACCTCTGGATTAGAGGAGAGCCAATTCTGCAATACGCTGAAATCCGCAACCGAAATGCGACCATCACGAAAGCGTTGAACAAGATGGTCCATCAAGTGGGGCGGCGGCTCAATTTTCGGCATTTTGGTACTGTTTGTGGAACACGATCTTTTGAAGCTCTTCGGTCAGGCGACGGAGTTCATTTTCATCCTTGGCGTTCTTGACGCGCTTCAAACAAAGATGGAGAGCCTTCTTTGACGTGTCGAGGGCAGGAGTATCGGGAGCGGCTTCACTCATTTCTTCTTTGCGGAACTGGCTGAATGTCTTGATGCCCATTTTCTTATTCTTACTCTTAAGAACGATGTAGTCCTTGCCCGCTTTCGCTTTTACCCAACGGGCCTGGACCGCCTTTCGAGCACTTGCGCTACGCTGTTCTGGCGTCAAGGCCGCGGCTCTCGCGGGACCGCCTTTCTTTCCGCCCTTTCGCCCCAAAGCGACGGCGGCGGGATTCTTTTTGTGGGCCATGGGATCACTGTACGTGAGCGGTTACGAAATGTCAATTGATTTACACGTGAGCGGTCACGTATAATGGATTGTATTTGGAAGACAATACAGCCGAAGTCGTGTTGACTTGATTCCCCGGCCGTTCCGTGCGAGACTTAAATCGGTAGGAAGCACGCGTTCTAAGGCCCCCCACCGTCCCGCGGAAAAAACGCGCGGAAATTTTGTAACTCCTTTATTTTCACCAAATCCTCCTCCTTTCCCGCATTTTTCTGCGCAAATCAACAACTTACGGGCAGCCCTGACTCGCGCGCAGATGACGAGGGCGTCGATTGAGAGTTTCAAGGCCGGTGTCAGCTCCGGAATGGCGGCGTTGATCGAAGTGAGTATGAGATAGTTGGCCAAGTCCGCTCCCTTACGGTCGCGGCTCCGACCAGAGATGGCATGGAGCCAGTGAGTTGGCAAGCGAAAGCGCCTGCCCCACCTTCGCTTAGCTGATCACTCCCTTGCGGATGGCGTACAGAATCAGCTCGGCGCCGCTGTGCAGGTTCAGCTTCTGAAAGATATTACTGCGGTGCGTCTCCACGGTGTAGAGACTCAGATTCAGAATGCCGGCGACTTCCTTGTTGTTCTTACCTTCGGCGAGTAACTGAAGGATTTCGCGCTCGCGGGTGGTCAACAAATCGTAGCTGTCCTCCACCTTGCGCTCCTGCATCTGGCGGACGTAGTCCTCCACCAGCATCTTACTGATGGCCGGGCTGAAGTAAGCCTTGCCGTCGCTGACCGCCTTCACCGCGTTGATGAGATCGGCCTCGGCGGAGTCTTTCAGCAAATACGCGCGGCCCCCGGCTTTCAGGGCCTTCAGCACGTAGCCTTCGTCGGAATGCATGCTCAAAAAGACGATGGCGGTCTGCGGAAGCTTGGCCGATATCTGGCGGGCCGCTTCGATGCCGTTCAGGATGGGCATGGCGACATCCAGCACCACCACGTCGGGTTTCAGCTCCTCGGCCAGCGCCACGGTCTCGCGGCCATTGGCGGCGTCCCCAACCACGGTCAGGCCGGGCTGGCTTTCGAGCAACAGGCGCAGACCTTTGCGCACTACGGTGTGGTCGTCGCCCAGCAGAATCCGAATGGTCTTCATGCGGCCTCCGCGAGGGGCAGCATGACGTTGAGTGTGGCGCCGCGCCCCGGCGCGGAGTCTACCTCGAATTTGCCCCCCAGATAACTGACTCTTTCCTCGATTCCCACCAGTCCCATGCCCCTCTCCTGTTGCGGCTGGAATCCTTTGCCGTCATCCTGTATGGCCAGCAGCAGGCGGCCCGGCTCCTGCCGCACGGTGACGCTCACGTGGCGGGCCGCCGCGTGCTGCACGATATTGTGCAGGGCTTCCTGCACGATGCGGTAGATGCAGGTCTTGTGCTCCTCGGGAAGCTCCTCGGACACCTGTTCCGCCGAGACCTTGACCCAGATACCGCTGCGCTTCGAGACCTCGCGCGCCTGCCATTGCAATGCCGGCACCAGGCCCAGGTCGTCGAGCATGGATGGCCGCAGCAACAGCGCCATATTGCGGACCACGCTGATGGAGTTCTCGACGAGTTTCTTGATTTCGTCGGCCTTGGCGGCCACGCGATCCGTGTCTTTCTCGCGAATGAGGGTGGAAAGGTTGGCCATCTCCACCAGCACGCCGGTGAGGGCTTGGCCCACTTCGTCGTGCAACTCCCGCGAAATGGAGCGGCGCTCGTTTTCCTGGGCCGCCACCAGGCGCGCGGAGAGCAATTTCAATTCGGCCCGTGCGCCGGAGATCTCCCGGTAACGCTCGGCTGTCTCGTTCTCCAGGCGCAGGATGTGGCGCGTGCTGAAGGCGGCCAGCAGCAGGCCCAGGGCGATAGTCAGTCCGATGGTGATGGTGAGCCGCCGCCGCGATTGCCGGAAGGTCTCTTCGACCTTCAGCCGGCCGGCCTTTAATTGCGATTCGTTGATGGCGCCGATCTGGTCGGCAATCCCCAGCATGGATGTGCGGCGGGGGAAGACTTCGTCGCGGAGAAAGGTATAGCCGTCGCGCTGCCTCTGTGCGGCGGTCCATCGCAAAGCCGGTTCCAGCACGCCCCAGTAGGCGCCCAATTCCTGGGTCAGTACCTGAAACGGCCGGGACTCTTCGGCGTTCAGCAGAGCTCGGTACTGTTGGAGGGCCGCGTCCATGTCGCTGCGGGTCTCGCGCAGGCTGTACTGGTGGCCTTGCGCCTTGCCGCTCTCCCGTTCCAGCAAATAGTCGCGGACGTAGGTGCCGGAGACGTAGACGTCGGCGCGGATGCGCTCCAGCACCCGGGTGCGCAGCAGGAATTCTTCGCGGATGCTGTCGTTGGCGGTCTGGATCTGCTGGAGCGCCTGGATTCCGTCGAATCCGGCGAACGCCATCAGCAGCAGGAGGCCGCCAAAGCCCGCCGTCAGGACCAGGCGGCTGTTGACGATCTTGTAGGCTGGCGGGGCTGTGGGCATGTCACTTTCCGAAGTAGCCCGATCGCGCCTGAACCTTCAGGCCGGGTCTCGAAACCTTCACTTCCAGTTGGTGAAACTCGCCGGCCTTCTCCGGGCCGCCGGGTGTGAAGGCCAGGCTGTACTGGTTGCGCATCTCGCCGCCGATGGCGTCGAAGACCGACTCGAGCGGCAGTGCCTGGTCCACGTGAAACGTGCGGCCTCCGGTGGGCTCCGCCAGTTTCTCGAGGGCCGAGAGTCCGCCGCCGCGGTAACGTCCGGGCCTTTCTTCGTAGTGGATACCGTAGACCACGGCGTCGGCTTCCTGCGCGGCTTTTCCGGCGTTTGCCAGGGTGACCAGGCTGCCGTAATCCTCGCCGTCGGTGATGATGACAATCGCCTTCCGGCCCGGCAACCGCTTCAGCTTCTCTACCGCGACCAGGTTCACCGCGTCATATAGCAGCGTTCCGCCCCTCCACCTCACCTCCAGGGTTTCGGCGGAGCGCATGACGAGCGGTCCGGCGCGGTTGAGCGCCATTTCGAGCATGCTCTTGGATGGCGTCACGTCCTGCCAGACGGCCACAGATTGAGCAAAACCGGCCAGCATGGCCCTGTCGCCCGGGCGCAGCACTTCTCTAAAGAATCGCGCGGCGGCCCGCTTTTCAGTTTCCAGAATATGAATGACGCTCCCACTGACATCCAGCAGCAGAGCCACAGTGAGTGGAGAATCGGCCTCGCGGGCGAAGTGAGTAATCTCGCGCCTCTGGCCGTCGTCCAGTATTTCAAAATCGTCTTTCGAGAGATCTCTGACATACTCCCCGCGCGCGTCGCGGACGGAACAGAACACGTTGACCAGGTCGACATCCACTGAGATGACGGGTTGGTCCTGCGCGGCCGCGGTTAGGGCCATGACGAGGAGCAAGGGCAGTGACGTGGCGCAGGCACTCGTGCCTGCCGCGTCGGCACTCATGCCGACGCCTGCCTTCGGTACTGCAGCACGAGCGCGAACAAGTGTCGAGACGAGTCTCGACACGGCAGGCACGAGTGCCTGCGCGACATCGGCCTGCCGGGCGTGAGAAATGCGGACTAGCAGCATCTCTTGCAGCTCATAGCATTAGTGAGTGTCGGCGGCGCATACAAAGCTGGAGGCCGAGTCAGTGCTGGCCGAGCCCTTCCAGACCGCGGCCAGCGGGTAAGGACACAGCGGCCGCGTCCGGTCCACGGCGCCGCCAGTGAGGTGCGACGCCACGATCTGCTCGGGCGCCTTGGACTTCTCCACCCACTGCTCGATGGCGCCCACCATGTCGAAACTGTTCGGCCCTTCTCCGCCCCCGCAGTGGCCCATCCCCGGCACCAGGAACAGGCGCGCGAAGCCCGCGGTTCTGGCCGGCCCGCCCATGGTGTCTTCCACGCTCCTGTAATAGTTGATGCTGTTCTGGGGCGAGATCAACGGGTCGCTCCAGCCGTGATAGAGCAGCAGCTTTCCGCCGTGGCCCACGAATTCCTTCAGGTTCGGATCGGTGGCGTTCATGCCGTATTCGAGCTTGTCGGTGCGCGCGGTATCGGTATCGAAGTTGAACGTCTTCCAATCCCAGTTGGGGTCCTCGAAGACCACGTACTTGAAATACTCCATGGCCAATCCGATGGGTTCCGGACCGCCGGCGGTCTGCGCCCACCCCAGCTCGCTGCCGGGCATCACGCCGGGCCAGATGCGCAGTCCGGTCCGCGGATTGGTGGCGCCGGCGTAGATCTTGCGGGCCGCTTCGACCTGCGGCGGCGTAAGGCATGCCGAAGTATCTTCGCCCTTGCACTCGATGGTCTTGGGATCGAAGTGGCAGCGCAGGGGATTCTCGATGACCCCGTCTTTGACGCCGTCGAGTGAGTCGCAGGCCTCCAGCACGGCCTTGTGGATAAGCGGATACTTGGCGGGCGGGATGTAGCTGGCGGGATCTTTCAGAGTGGCGCTGGCGGTCCAGATCTGGCCGACCTGCAGGTGGGTGCGGAAATTGGCGGGCGCACCGGCGATGATGCCGTCGAAATCGGCGGGATACTGCTGCGCCTCTTTGAGTGCCTGGCGGCCGCCGGTGGAGCAGCCGTTCCAGTACGAGAGTTTGGCGGGGTCGCCATAAAAGGCGGCGACAACCAGCTTGGATTTCAGGGTCGTCTCGTGGACCGCGCGATAGCCGAAGTCGATCAGCTTTTCGCGATGGCCCAGGGCGAAGCTCGCGCTGCCGCCGGTGTGGCCGGTATCGGTGGAAGCGGTGGCGTAGCCGCGGCGCAGCGCCTGGCCCATGGCGGGGTAGCTGATGGACCCGGCCCAGCCGCCGTTGCCGACGGCCTGAAATTTCCCATTCCACCCGGAGGCCGGCAGCCAGACTTCGATTTTGATATCCGAGTCGCTGGTGGGTTTCAGTGTGGCGGCCACGCGGCAGAAGGCGGGCAGATCCTTGTACTGCCGCGCAGCGGCGGGCGCCGCGCCAGGCAGAGTAAATTCGCCGGCGGCCACGGCTTGGGCCAGGGTGATCTTCGAATCGGGCAGTGCCAGCGCGGACAGGCTTTCGCAGGAGGCCATGGCCGCCGGCGGACCGAGGATGGCGGCTACGAGCACAAGACAGCAGACGAACTTCATGGCATCTATCGTATCGCTAAGAGGAGCCTTCAGCAGCACGGCCGCCGAAACTGTGAGACGCTGAGGTTGTGCACAGCAGCTCGCGGGGGTTCGNNACCGGGGAGGAACGGCCTGCCGGGTGTGTTTCCAGCATCCTCCTGGTGACGTCGATCTACGTTTCGCTGGGAGTGGTCGCGTTCGTGGCCTGGGAAGCCACGGGAAACGTCGGGTGGGTGGTGCGTTTCTTTCGGGTGCCAGGCGCCCTGCTGCTGGTGTGGCTAGCCCTCATCGAGTATTGGCTCACCCTAAGGGTTCGCCGGCAGTTCCCGCCGGGTGAGGCGTTGCACACGGCTTGGGGGTGGATCAGCCTCTCGGCGCTGTGCCAACTTCTTGGCGCCGCCTGCACCCAGGTGCTGGCCTTCAACGACGGGCTCAATTTTCTGGCACGCCTGCCCAATTGGACCGACGCCTCATCGAGCGCTTTTCGGCAGGTTGGACTGCTCCTCGGGGGACTGTTTCGCTACGGCCTGCTGGCCACCGGGCTGATGGTAACCGTCAGGGCGTACCGGCGGGCCGGATTCCTGGGCCGCCTGCGGGTAGTGGACCGGGTGCTGCTTTGGGCGGCGGGCGCGTATGTGGTTCTGGAGTTCGCCGCGGTCGCGCGGGCGATTCGCAACGGTAAACATCCTGGCCTTCTGGAGGTGGCGGGATGGCCGGTCGATCCTTTGCTGGTGCTGCTGCTTGGCGGGGCGCTGCTGCTGCATCGTTCGGCGCGTGGGATGGGCCCGGGATGGAGGAGCAGATGCTGGGCTTCCTACAGCATCGGTATCCTTCTGGTCCTCCTGGGCGACGTGGGATTGTGGCTGACGCAGTACGGATACCTGACGTGGCCATCGAGTTCGGTGGTCTGGTACATCTGGCTCCCGGCGGGGTGTGCGTTTGCCCTGGCCCCGGCTCACCGGCTGGAGACGATTTGCCGGGCAGTCCACGCGGGTGCGGTGAAAGCCGTGCACTCGCCGGGATAGCGCCTCAAAAACGCAACAGGTAACTCAGCTTGATAAAGATCTGGCTGTTGGTCAGGTAATTCGGCGGCCCGTACGGGCGCAGCGTGCCCGGCGCGTCCGGATCGAGCGCCAGGTTTTGGTGCTGATTGTTGTACCCGATGTAGAGCGCGGTGCCGGGGTTCAGGAGCCAGGTGAGCAGGATGTCCCCGGTCACCTGCTTTAATCGGCCCTGCTGGATCAGGTCAACGTTGGGCAGCACGCCGTAGTAGTCGATGATCGCGCGCAAGGACAGCGCCTTGGTGAACTGATAATTCAGCTTGGTCCGCCAGAGGTGGTTAGTGTAGACCACGGGCCCCGAGAAGGATTGGAAGCGATCGTAGTAATAGAGCTCATCGAGTTTCAATCGGGGTTTCGGACGGAGGGTCACTCCGAACGAAGCGTCTATCGTTTTCCCCAGGAAGGGGAGCAGCGTGCCGGCGGGGTCGTAGTTGACGCCCGAACCCTGGTCGATCGTACCGTAAATATAGAGCCAGCGGAGCCGGCCGGTATAAAAGTAGAGATCGTTTTTATCGTAGCGGAATGGAACGTTCAGGTATCGCTCGAAGGTCTCGTAGCGAGAGGCCCGGAAGCCCGACGGGCCCTTGAAATCCATGCTGAATCCGGCGTTGGCGTACCAGTCCTGGAGGACGCCGTGGTGGTCCCAGTCGACGGCGGCGCCGGCGAAGGGGCCGAAATCCAGAATGCTGCTTGACTCGGGTCTCCAAAGATAAGTGGCGTAGTGTTCGGTTTTGCGGAGATCCACGCGTTTGATGTACCCGAGCCGGGCGTTGAAATCCGGGCTGTAGTCGGAATAGCTTCCCTCGTAGGTGAAGTGCCGGCCGTTGCGCGCCAGGTCTGCGAAGTATGCGGAACCCTGCGTTGGGCTGCTGCCGGCCTGATGGTCAAAGCTATGAACGGCCTGACCGGTGAAGAACCAGGTGGGAGCCAGCCGAAGCCGGGTATCGACGGAAAAGACGCGGTTGGAATTGGATCCGAAATCCTGCGTGGTGGCCAGCACACCGATAGTGGACTGGTCCCCGAGCTCGCGGCGGAGGCTGAAAACGCCGTCCGCGGCCCGGGCGCCGCTGAGCGGGTTGTCGGTGGGGGCGCCCTCACCGGGAGCACGATCGTCGGATGCGAGGACGCCCAGGTCCCAATGGCCGATCTTGCCCGTGAGTTTGGCGCCAAACTCGGGGTCGGCGATCCGGCGGGAGAAGAAGAGGTCGATAGGAGTCTGAAAATAGCTGGCGTTTTCGACGAAAAAGGGCCGTTTTTCGGGGAAGTAGACTTCGTACCTCTGGTTGATGGTGACCTGCGGATCGTCGGATTCCACCTGGCTGAAGTCGGGATTAAGGGTGACATCGAGCGTGAGCGCATTGCCCAGCACGGCTTTGGCGTCCATACCCACACGCGCATCGTTCTGGGTTACGAGGGGCGGCTGGTTGGAATTCAGGGAGCGTTCGCTGGTAAAAGTGCCGTAAGGAATGAGCTGTATGTTGCGTCCCGGGGAGATTTCGGAGAGACCGTTCATTTCCGCCATCTGCTGCAGCATGCCCGTGGTTCGGTTGGTGATGTACGGCCAATAGGAGTTTTCGTTATTGCGTGGAATGGTGCGGCGGAGAGCCACACTCCAGGTCTGCTGATTCTCGTTGGCGAAGCGCACGCTCTTGAACGGAATGCTCATGGAAACCACGTACCCGTCCGGCGTGAGGCGGCCTTCGGAATACCAGAGTGTGTCGAAGCTGTAGTCTGGATCGCTCTGGCCCTCGGTAAAGATGGCGTCGGACTGGATGCCGAGAGGATTCACGGCAAACAGGTAGGCGTGCCGGCGGTCGCGAAACGTATCGAAGTAGACGGCCACCTGATCGTCGTTGGAAATGTCTTCGCGCTTGGCCATGTTGGCCCGGAGCTTGGCGGGTTCCTCCTTGCAGACGAAGACCACGTAGAGGTTTCGCTCGTCGTAAGACAGCCAGGCGGTGGTGGGCTCGGAGGCGGGCACGCCGTCACCCGGCTCGCGCTGCCGGAAGTCGTCGATCCGCGCGCCTGGCTGGGGCGGCACTCCGTGCAGGAACTCCTCGATTCTGGGAGGGCGTGAAACTCGCGGGATGGTCAACGTTCGCGAGGGCGGCAGAGATGGCGCCGGACGGATGGAAGGGCTCGGAGGCGCGAGAGCGGGCGTGGGCGGCGGTCCGGCCGGCGGCGCGGGATTGCCCATCTCCGCAAGAATCGGCCCGGAGGGAATCTGGGGATGCAGGGGCGGCGGCGAAGGAAGCGGAATCTGTGCGGCGCCCGAGGGAACTGCCGGGCCTTCCAGTTTCGTCAGTGACGGTGGATGCGCCGGGCGCAAAATCAGGAGCAGGCGCGGAGGAGCGTTGGCCTGGACTATCGAGAAACTGGCCGGCGATTTCAAATCGATCACCACGCGCAGCGTGTCGGTGCCCTGGAGGCCGATACGAATTTGCCGGATGATGGCATCCTCCGCCGGGACGGATGGGAGCGCTGGAGCGGCCGCGGCGGCGCTGTGCGCCAGATCGATGTAAATCCGGTCCGGATTCGCGAGCCGTCCAGAGGTAAATTGGACCGGCTTGGAAAGGTGCAGGGTCAACTGCGCACGCTCCGGCTGCGAAGCGTAGTCGATGGATTCGAGGACGGCGTCATCGGAAGCGGTCGCGGGTACGGCAAGATACAGGAGGAGCGCCGGCAGAAGCATGTTCAGCTACCCGAGACCACCCGGTAGAACGAGCAGAGCTCGACTCCGAGTTCTTCGAGGGTGGCGCGAGCGAGCGGATCGCACAGTGTCGCCAACTCCTGCAATCGCTCCGTCCGGTACATGGTGTCGAGATCGGCCTCGTCGGCCGGATGACAACCCAATTCGGTGAACCCCGGCTCGAGGCCGCGAAGAATTCCGGCCAGTGCGGCTACCGTGATGCCCTCCGGCCAGGGCGTACCGTCTCCTTCCTGCCCGTAAAAGTTACCGCAATAGCGCACGCGCGGATCCAGATCCCGGATGAGGATTGCGAGGCCGCTCGCGATCGCGCAGACGATCGAACGCGCCGGCTCCTTACGGTGTGCGTGCTGATGGGAATCGATGTGGGTAGGGCTGCGGCCCATGAGGTTGCGAAATGCGGCCAACTGCGAAGCGATTTCCCGCTCCACGGCGGAGGAATCGTGTTCGTCCACCACGGAATACAGGCAGGACCATTCCCCATCGCGAAAGGTCCACTCGCCGAAATCGAGGTGGAGTCCGACGCTCAGGGCAGGATGGTCCAGGGCGTAGCGGGCGGCCTCGGCGGCGTGGGGCCAGCGCACCATCATGCTGGCGCTGGTGAGAATTCCCCGCTCGTGCGCCGCGGCGATGCCGCGATTGACGCCGGGGCTCTGGCCGAAATCGTCCGCATTGACAATCAGGAATCGCTGGTTATGCATGGCTCTCCATCCATCCCGGCGTGTCCGGCACGGATAATCCGAATCCGGCGAGAACCGCCTTCCGCAACTCCGGTGTGTCGTCCGGATCGAGCCTGCACAGCACGCGGGCGGGATTCCCGGCCATCACCGTGTAGGGAGGAACATCGGCGGCGACGATGGTCTTGCAGCCGACGACGCTGCCGCGCCCGATGCGGACCCCGGCGCCGATGACCGAATCGAATCCCACCCACACATTGTCTTCGATGGTGACCGGCGCCACCTCTGCCATGGGACGAAGTCTGCGAGCAGGATCGGCGGCTGTTTCCAGGAGCGCCTGTCGGCGGCGGCCGATGGTCTCCGGATGAGGGACCTGGGAATCGGTGATGACCGCTCCCCACGCCACCATGCAATGGGCGCCGATGCGGATGCGGTCTTCGCAGCATATCGCGGTGCTGCTCAGGCAGGTGTACGCGCCGATTTCGACTCTCCCCTGGGGGCCCACGACAAAGGAAGTGAGACCGTATGCCCCACTGCCCTCTTCCATGGTAAGCGCGGGATCCTGTTGGGAGAAGAAGGCGGCGAATGCATACGTGCTTTCGAGGTAGACATTCGGGCCGAGCCGGATGTTTTTGGGCACCGGCGCGCCGAACCAATCGCGATCGAGATGGGCGTTCAGCCACGCCATATAGGATTTCCGCTGGCGAGTGTGTTGGGCTCGACGTCCCGCGTGATCACCGAACAGGGCGCGATGACCGCGCCTGATCCGATCCGCACTCCTTTCAGGATGGTGGCATTGCAGCCGATCCAGACATCGTCCTCGATGGTCACCGGGTGGGCGCGGACGACGGGCCGGCGCGTCCGGTCACCCACGGCGCTGATGGCGATGGTGTCGGCCAGGCGCTCGGCGGCCCCCAAGGGGTGGAAGTCGCAATCCGTAATGGTGACACCCCCGGCGATGAACACGCGCTTGCCCACGCTGATGCGCGTGGAGCAGGCCAGGCTGGCATTGGAGAGATACGAGTAGTCTCCGATTTCGATGACCGCGTCGGCCTCGGGGCACAGGCTGGCGCCCCAGATGGTGACGTGATCGCCGACGATCAGGCCGGCCGGGCCGCGTGCCCGATACTCCTTGAAGCAGAACGAAGAATTGATCCTGGTGCCTTGGCCCACGACGATGTTCGAAGGTATGCTCCCGTGAAACCAGTCTCCCTCGATCTTATGGCCGGGAATCAGCAGGTGCAGCCCGGGTGGGTGCGTGGCGGTCACAGGCCTAAATCCTCGAGCAGTTTTCCCAGAACGGTTTCGGCGCGAAAGTATTGCCCGGCGATTTCGCGCGCGGCCCGGCTGTGCTTTTGGTAGTCGGAATTAATGGCCTCGAAGGCGGTCAGGATCTCGTCCATGGAGTTGAAGGCGAACAGGCCTTCCCCGGTGGGCAACACGGTGCCGAATCCCGTGTCCTGGGTCACCACCGGACGGCCCGCAGCAAGGTAACACGCGCTGCGCTCGCTGAACCAGCCGCTCCGCAAGCGCACGTTCTGGTCCTTGGCCACTGTGAATTCGCCGCGGGAAGCGCGGATGTAATCGCGGTAGGGCCACGGGTCGATGGTGAGGGGCTGCGGATCGGTCAAGAGCCATCCGTTCGACTCGAGGAGCCTCCGGTCATCCTCGCCGACTCGGCTGGCGGCCAGTTCGATCCGCTCGCCGGAGCGTGTGGGCAAGTCGATGAACTTCAGGAACTCCAGGTGTTTGCTCCAGAAATATTTTTCGCCCTCAAATTCAATTTCGCCGTCCTGCTGCCAGTTGCATACCGTTGTAAACTCCTGCCGGCAGGGGGCTCCCGATTCCCAAAGGTCGAGCAAGACCGGCTGCCGCATCCTGGCACAAAGGCCCGGCAACGCGGGCAGCGGAGACGCGGGCGTCCCGAGATTTTCGCCGTAGGTGACGAAATCGGAATGCTGGCTGAGATGGGCGTGGACTCTCGGTTCGCCAGCCACGTATCGGGCCTCGTGTCCGACCGGGTCGGTGCCGACGTAGACGAGGCGCCCCACGCGCAGATCCTCCTCGGCGGTCAGAGTGGAGCCCGAAATATTGAAAACGGCATCGGCGGATGCGAGCAGTTCTACCGCCGCCGCCTGGCTCATGCCGAACCACTGCTTGTCGGAGTAACTGCGGCGATAAGCCCAGGCGCCGGACAGACCAAAGCTCTCGAGGAGCCGATGCAGGTAGGGCAGGGCGTAGTCCGAATCGGCCACGTAACTGCCCCGCTCGGGATCGTACGGCCAGGATGAGTTGGTCTCAAAATAGTAGACGTCGTGGCCCAGACGCCGGAATCCCTCGACAAACTGCATGTGCATCCAGGCCATGCCGGCGTAAGGCTCGCTGGCCGCGGAGCCGAGGACTACCAGCCTCCTCTTCATCGCACGCCGTCCAGTTGCGGCAGAAGGCTCTCCATCTCGGCAGCGTAGCAGCGCATGTCGGACATGGCAAATTCCGGGCACTCGCAGCCGATACTCATGCTGGTCCACAGGACAGCAGCCACCCACCGAAAGGCCTTGCCCGCGGCCGCAAGCCCGCGGACCGAGTCGAGCGAGAGCCGCGGCCAGAGCTCGCGCGCGGCGTGAAAATAGGCTTGCTCGTCGGCGAAGGCGATGTCGGGGGCCGGACTGCCCCAGCCCGCGTGTTCCCAATCCAGCACCAGCAGACGATCGCCGCGAAGGTGCACGTTTTTTTCCTGAAGGTCCCCATGGACCAGCGTCACACCGGAGCCGGTCGGCACTCGTGCCAGGTCTTCCCAGCGAGTTTCGATCGCGTCGAGTTGATGCAGCACGGTTTCGAGCACGCTAAGATGCTCGCCGGAAAACGCAGGATTGACCAGCTCTTTGAAGATGTTGGAGCGCGCGGACAGCAGGCAGCCCAGATAGTAGTTTGCGCCCCGATCCGGCAGATCGAACGAGCCGGCTTCGCGCGCGGCCGAAGCGTGCAAACGCGCCAGGAAACGGGCGGCTGTCTCCCGATGGAAGCGGTTGTCAGGCGCGTACTCCTCCCCCTCGGAGTCTTCCAGGAACAGCCAGCAGCAGGCGCCTTCGTCGACGAATCCGTGGTACTCGAGCGAGGAAAGTCGAAGCTCGGGCAGCACGTTCTCGTACAGGATGCGCTCTACGCGCGCTGCCTCGGCCTCGCATCGCTTGGCGATGATGGCACGCCCGCCGGGGCTGGCATCGAACAACCTGTAGACGGATGTCTTGTCCGACTTGTGAATGATTTCAATCCCGCCGGCGCTGCGGCTTCCGAGGCATGCCCATGCCTGGAGAGCTTCCGCGGGAAACTCCGCGATCTCAGGCATTCACTTCCCTCCGCCGCTCGTCGACTATACGTCCGTGCTCGATGCGGATGCGGAGATCGCAGTCTTCCAGGGTGCTGAGGCGATGCGCGACCAGAAACGTGGTCCGCCCCTGCATCAGATCGCGCATGGTTTCCATGATGGCAGCTTCGGTGCGCACGTCCACGGAACTGGTGGGCTCATCCAGGATGAGGATGGGGGCATTCTTGAGAAAAGCCCGCGCCAGGGAGATGCGCTGGCGCTCGCCGCCGGAAAGCAACATGCCCCTCTCGCCCACGCGCGTCTGGTAGCCGTCCGGCAGACGCTCGATGAAATCGTGGGCCTTGGCCTGACGGGCGGCTTCGCGAATCTCCTCCTCGCTGGCGCCGGGCCGCCCGTAGGCGATGTTCTCCGCGACGCTGGTGGAAAACAGAACGGTATCCTGCAGCACGAGGGCGAACTGGTTGCGCAGGTCGTCGAGTTTGTAATCGCGCAGGTCGACGTCGTCCAGCAGGATCTGTCCGGAGGCGACGTCGTAGAAGCGCATCAACAGGCTCACCAGCGTGGTCTTGCCCGCTCCCGTCGTCCCCTGGATGCCGACGCGCGCGCCGCAACCGGCCACCAGCGAAATATCTTGCAGCACGGGACGCCGCGGGTCGTAGGCGAACGAGACACTGCGGAATTCCAGCTTGCCGCGAGCGCGGCGGATGTGCCGCGCGTCGCTCCGCTCGATCACCTCCGGCGTCTCATCCACGAGGGCGAACGCGCGTTCCGCGCTGGCCAAGCCGGACTGCAGACCGGCGGTCTTCTTGCTCAAGGTCTTGAGCGGCTCGTAGAGTTGCGCCTGGTAAGCCAGCACCACCAGCAGGCTGCCCACGGTCAGGGATCCCTGCCGGCAATGCAGCACGCCGATGACCAGCGTCACGGCGGTTCCGGCCGCGACGGTGCCGCCGACCAGCATGTCGAAGCCGCCTTGCAGCCGCGCCAGGCGAAGCTGCTCGGAAAGGCGATAGGACGAGTGGCGCATGAAACGCTTGTGCTCCTGCTCCTCGGCGCCGAACGCCTTCACCACGCGCACCGCCGAAAGCACCTCCTGCACCACGGAGAGGGCGCGGCTTTCCAACTTCTTCACTTCTCCCCATCTCTTGCGCAAGGGCTGTCCGAAGATCCTGGTGATCAGAAACAGCACGGGGGAAATGCCCAGCGAAACCAGCGCCAGTTGCCAGTCCATGCGGGCAGTGACGTAGATCATCCCCGCCAGAGTCAGGCAGGCCGATAGCAGCGGGATGGCGCCGTTCACCAGGAGGTCCTGAATCGAGGAAGCGTCATATTGAATGCGATAGATCGAGTCGCTGGTGCCTTTGGTATCGTGATACGCGAGGGACAGGCGCTGCACGTGGTGGAATAACAGCGCACGAAAATCCAGCACGAGGTTCTCCCCTGTATAGGTTTCGAGCAGCCATTGCACCATGGTTTGCAAATAGGCGAGCAACGCCAACAGCACAGTTAACGCGCCGGCGATGGCCAGCAAGGCGACGGGCGAACTGCTCATCGCGCGGGGCAGCAGGACGCTCACAAGCCGCGGCGGCGGGTGGGAGCCGATTACATTATCGACGGCAATCTTGACCGGTATTGGACCGAGCAAGGCCAGCGGTGTGGCGAGCATGCTCAGAACGAAGACGCCGGCCAGGGCGCGCCGGTAGGGCCGCGCCTGACGAAGCAGGCGCCGGTAGACGCGCAACTCCCCGCCGTGCGGCATTCAGATCCGACTGGCTCCTATTTTACCGATAGCCCGCCGGTAAGCCGCCTTGGCGCGCCCGCATCCCTGGAGAGCCCATGCCGCGGTCACCGATGCGAACCAGCCCAGCAGTGTGGACGTGGTCCAGGCATGCCTCAGGGCAGCCTCCCCCGCCAACGCCCCGAACATGAGCGTAATCCCCAAGGCCACCGGCGAAAACACGGGCCAGGCGCGCCAGCGCAGCAACTGCCTTCCCGCGCCGTGCTCTTCCACCGCCAGGCGGGTGCGAACCCCGCCCAGCAGTCCGCCGCGGATCTGCAGATCCCACCGGTCGAACTCGCCGCCGCGTGTGGCTACCGCGGATTGCGCGGCAAGCGCCTGCTCCAAGGCGCCGAGCCACTCCTCGGAAAAATGCCACTTCTCGCTCCACAGCCGGAACACCTGGGGCAGGGGATGGGTCCAGCCGTGCAAGCCTCGACTGCGCCAAGGCGTCAGACCGTAGTCGATGCGGCCCCACAGGCGCGCCGCGGGTTGGAACACGTGCAGCGCCATAGCCAGGGGCCAGTATCGCCGGCCCAGGCCGTCGAATGCGTGGACCGCGGTCTTGACGACGTAAAGCATGGGCACCAGGATGGCGATCGCCAGCGGGATCGCCGCAAATCGCAGCTCCGGCCAGAGCCCCTGATGGCAAACCAGGACCAGCAACGCCAGAATCACCAGGTACCACTCCGGCATCAATGGCAGCGAGGCCAGCGTCCCGGGGACGGGCTCGTACAGGCGCTGGAAAGGAGCGCTGCCCCAAGTCCCCTGATAGATTCGCCAGCGGCTGAGCGCCTGAGTGACGCCTTTGCCGTAGAGCCGTCCCATCCAGGTGGCGTGCCCGGCCGCGTTGTACTTGGACGGCCACTTCCTTTCGAGCAGCGCCTCTGCCTTGCCGTAGCCCTTCTGCTGTTTCCAGTAGGCGCGGAGCGAATTGCGGCGATGATGCCAGACCATGGCGGCCGGCTGGAATCCGATCTTCCAGCCGTGTTCGATGAGCCGCCAGCACAAGTCCACATCGTCACCCGCGCTGCGGAACACCGGGTCGAAGCCGCCCACCGTTTCCAGGCACTCCTTGCGGAACGCGCAATTGCAGCCCGGAATGTGTTCCGCTTCCTGGGCCGAAATCAGAACGTGTACCGGACCTCCAGGGGCGTGCGCCACGCATTCGGCGATGGGACCGTCGCCGGGCGGCGGAATATTCGGCCCGCCTACGCCGGCATAGGTTGTAGTCAGGAACGTCCAGGCCAGGTATTGCAGCCAGTGGGGATCGGGCCAGGCATCGTCGTCGATGTAGGCAACGATACTGCCGGTGGCGGCCCTCATCCCTTCATTGCGCGCGGCGCTCAGGCCCTGGTTGCGCGTGCGGACCAGGCGGACCGGATACGCCGCGGCGATCTCCGCGGTGCGATCGGTGGATCCATCGTCCACCACAATCACCTCGTAGTCCGGATAGTCCAGCTTCCCCAGACCGCCCAGCGTGCCCGCGATGGTGCGCGAGCCGTTAAAGGTGCAGACCACTACTGAGATGCGCGGCCAGGCGACCTCCGCAGTGAACGGAACCTCCGCGTAAGCGGAGCGCACCGAGGTCAGCGCCGGTTTCGGCTGGCGGTTGCGGCGCGTCAGGCCGAAATCCCAGTCCTCAATTTCGTATCCTCCGCGATACCACTCGTCGGTCCAGGCGAAAACGAAGATGCCGGCGCATCCGGCTTCGAAGGCGGTTCGCACCTGCCAATCCAGGGCTTCGGCTTGCCCGATTTCGCCGTTGCGGAGACTGTCCAGCCCGACCTCGGCCATCACCAGGGGCCGGTCGCCCGCCACGTTCTGGAGTTGCGCGAGGTATGCTTCCAGTTTTTCCCGCCGCTCCAGGTAGACGTTGAAACAGCAGAAATCCAGGAACGGCAGGCGCAGGTACTCGGTGGTCGGAAAATTGACGTAGGTGACCAGGGTGTCCGGAGCCTCTGATTTCACCGCCGTGTACAGGCGCCGCAGGAACTTCTCGATGCGCCGCGCACCGTGCCACCGGACGATGGAAGCCGGGATTTCGTTGCCGATCACGTAGGCCAGCACCGCCGGATGCGAAGCGCATTCGTGGACCGCGGCTCGCACTCGCGATTCAATGCCAGATGCCTGGCTCGGTGTGTCGAGAAATGCAATATGCTGCTCCCAAGGCAGACCCACCATCACGTAAAGCCCGTGCTGCTGGGCCGTGTCCAACAGCCAGGATGGAGGCACTGTATAGGTGCGGACGGCGTTGATGCCGTGCGCCGCCATGGCGTGAAAATCGCGATTCACGGACTCCGGAGCGGGAAACTGGCACCCGTTTTCGTCCGGCCGGAAGGTTCCGTAAGTTACGCCCTTGACATAGAACTTGTGGTCTCCGGCGACCAGGAATTTCCCCTCCGCGCGCAGACGTCCAATGGCCGGCGCTCCCTTGGGAGCATCGACGCGGGAAACCACTCCGGCCCTGTGTTGAGACGATGATATTCCTTGCACAGCCCACCGCGAGACTGCTGGAAAAGCGCCACTGACACGCGGACTCGGGGAATGGCCTAAGCGTGCTGGAGGCAGTCGCATTTGACTCCCCTTGGCCCCAATCCTCGTGTGAGAAAACAGATCGATCCGCCCTGTTACAGATCGATTACTTGTGGAGTCTAGCACTGTTTGGAAGGGCTGTTCAAGAAGTTTGAAGTACCATGCGTCCCATAACTGAACCACGGAAGAATTCGGAACTTTCGGGAGCCCGTCACCCTTCCAGCAGCGACATGCGGGCCAGCCATTCCAGGCTCGCGAGGAGGTGTTCGGCGATCCGGTCAGCCGTGGGCGCGCCGGGGATCGCGGCCAGGTCGTGCGCCAACTGGCGGTGATCGCGGGTGCCGTCCATGAGGCAGACCAGGTGGCGGGCCACTTCATCCAACTTCACCACGTGCTGGCAGGCGCCGGTGACGTACGGAGAGATTGCCGCCTGATGCCGCGCCAGCCGGCTGGCCCTGGGCTTCGCGGTCACGGTCTCTTCGCACGGGAAATCGTAGACGTGGATATCGGCGAAACCGCCCACCACCAGCCCGAACAGGATCTCGCGCAACGCGTCGCGATCGCCGGCATAGGGCACCAGCTCTTCGAATGCCAGGGGGAGCGGGTAGGTCTCGCCCAACGCGGCGGCCACCCGGTTGACTGCCTCGTGAACGGCCGTGATGCGGATGCCGCGCATGCCCTGGATCTTGCCTCCCTCGATCGTCTGGGCAGGAGCGGAGAAGAGGAAACGCTCCATGAGGGCGGGGCCGGGTTGACGCTGGAGCGCAATCCCTTCGTAGCAGAGAAGCGTTTGGCGGAAGCGGCGGACGCGCAGAAAATCCAGGTACTGTTCGCGCTCGATCACGTCGCCTTCGAGCCAGGCCAGGCGGTCTCCCTGGTCGAACATCTCATACGGGTCGGCCTCGCCGAGGTATTGCAGACCGTGGCGGGCTGCGTGGGCGGCGAAGTCGCGGAAGTAGACCGGGTCGTTGATTTCCGCCAGGTCGTCATGGCAGAGGCCGTCGGCGTCCCGCTCCAGCAGGGCCTCGATCTCGCCGTCCAGCAACGCGTGCCACCTAGAGGGGACGGCGCGGCCATCCCGCAGAAGCTGGAGAAACCAGCGGGCCTGGCGGATGCACTCCGCAAGGTCCGGGATGTTGCGCGTGTGATAGAGCATCATCTCGCGCAGCATCTGGCGGACGTGGCGGCCGGGGTAGACGTTGTAGCTGATGAAGGCGATGCCGTGCGGAGCCAGGCGCTCGCGGCACACGGCCACCAGGCGGTCGCGCACATCCGGCGGCACCCACGAATAAACACCGTGCGCCAGTATGTAGTCGAATTCGCCGCAGTCCGGCCCGATGTCGCGCAGATCGGCGGGCAGCAGGGAAATGTTGGTGAGTCCCAGCGCCGCGATCGTGGCTTGTCCGGCGGCGATGGCTTCCGCCGCCAGGTCGACGCCTGTGAAGCGGCTTTCGGGGAGCCCATAGGCCATGGGGATGAGGTTGCCGCCGTTGCCGCAGCCGATCTCGAGCACGCGGCAATGCGTCACCGGGGCGGGCGTCATGCCGAAGAGCGTGCCCACCGCCGCCAGGCGGTCGGGATGCGTGGACAGCCGGGGCACGGTGGTGTAGGGGATCTCGTGGTAAGGGTTGTCGGACACAGAACCCTATTATGTTCGCTTCGGGCGATCGCCAAAGACCATGTCGGCAGGCTCGACACCGTGTTGCCGGCACCAGTCGAGGTACAGGCGGCCATAGCTGACGTTGATGTAGTCCTTTTCGCTGAACCCCAGGCGGCGCGCGGTGCGGTCGATCCAAGCCGGTGACCCCTCCAACTCGACGTACGCGCCGATGGGAGTTTCGTCGATAGTGGCGATGCCGCCGCGCCCTGGCTGCCGGAACTCGGTGCGATACTTTTCGTAAACAAAGGCGGCGTGAAAACCGAGCCGTTCGAGGATGACACCCATCCTGTGCGGGTCGGAGACCTTCACTTCCAGTTCTTCGCGGCTCTTGTGTTTGGAATCGTCCGGCCGGCCTTTGTAGGTGAGCGTCCCCACGCTGCCCGCGCGGCGCACCCGCAGCAGGGTTGCCGCGTCGCGCAAGGCGAGCCCGGGAGTGTCGTATACCGTGTTGACTTCGAGCACGCGGCGTTTGACGACGCGGAAGCCCACGGCGCGCAGGCGTTGGCGCGCGGCCTTCACATCCGGGAACGCCAGCTTGATCTCCGTTTCGCGGGTGCCGTGTGCCATCGGTCCTTACTGCGCGCGGTCGCCGCGGTGGTGGTCGCGGAAATCCTGGTCGATGGCTTTGCGGCCGCGGAAGCCTTCGTCCACGCCGTGCCAGAAGGCGATGTCCGGCTCTCCCAGTTTCCAGCACAGGTAGACCTCCACGCCGCGAAAGAACGTAGGGAAATCGACCAGCCCGATATCGAGATCCTTGATTACGCAGCCGAGCTCCTGGACCTCTTCGATGGCGCTGCGCAGGCGCGCGGCCGAGGAATCGCGGAGGCTGCGCCGCTCGATCACCTGTTCCCGGTCCACCGCGATGCCGCCCATCATCATCACCCGTTCGCCAAAGGTCTGGATAGCGCGCTCCACGTCGTCGTACGCGGACTTGGCTGCCAGCGCATCGCGCAGCAGGCTATCCACCTGGGGGAGGAGGCTTCGGGCTTGGGCGAGGCTGAAGCGCTTAGGCATGACGGACCGCTGCGGAAGCGCGGTGAGTCGATTATAGCAAGCGCGGGGTTGCGCGCCTGACCTTGAAATCACAAATTGTGACTTCAAGCGTGGGTTACTTCTTCTTGGGGCTCGGTATCCGGAAGCCGATGGCCCTCGTGACGGGCGGGTTCTTCAGCTTCTGGATGTCCTGAACCACGGCACCGAGGATCGAGCCCTGCCGCGTTTGCGTCTGTTCGAGCTTTTCGATTTTGTCGGCCAGGGATTTATGGCTGGCCAGCAACTCGCGCATGCGGACGAATGCGCGGATAATGATGATGTTCATCTGCACGGCGCGTTCGCTGTTTAACACGGAGGACAGCATGGCCACGCCGTGTTCGGTGAATGCATAGGGCAGGGTGCGGCGGCCACCGCGGCCTCCTGGCTTTGACATCGCAGTTTGCGATGTCAAAGCGTTTGAGGTCGCAATCTGCGACCTCAAAGAATCGCCCTCTTCTTCGCTGAGCTGGAACATAAAATCTTCAGGGAAGCGGTTAATGTTTCGGCGTACTGCCTCATTGAGACGCTTGGTGGCCACTTGGTACAGTTCGGCCAGGTCGGAATCGAGCATCACCTTCTGGCCGCGGATGAGGTAGATTCGCCGTTCTACCAACTCCCCGGGAACGGGCAGTTCGCCCGGAGGGGGAGGAAGTTTTTTCGGCATCGTCTTACGCCGCGTAGTGCGACGTCACGTAGTCGTTCAGAATACCGATGAACTCGGCCACGATGCGATCGCCTTTGAGCGTGGTCATCAGCCGCCCATCCACGTACACCGGCGCTTTCGGCTCCTCGAAAGTCCCGGGCAGCGAGATGCCGATATTCGAGTGCTTGGATTCGCCCGGCCCGTTGACTACGCAGCCCATCACCGCGACTTTCATCGACTCCACTCCGGGATGGGCCGGCTTCCACACCGGCATCTGGTCGCGCAGGTAGGTCTGGATCTGGTCCGCCATATCCTGGAAGAAGGTGCTGGTGGTGCGCCCGCAACCCGGGCAGGCGGTCACTTGCGGGGTGAAGCTGCGGATGCCCAGCGATTGCAGAATCTGCTGCGACACGATCACCTCTTCGGTGCGGTCGCCGTTGGGCAGCGGCGTCAGCGAGGCGCGGATGGTGTCGCCGATGCCTTCCTGCAGCAGGGGCGCCAGCGCGGCGGTGGTCGCCACCACGCCCTTATTTCCCATGCCGGCTTCGGTGAGGCCCAGGTGCAGCGCGTAGTCGCACTCGGCGGCCAGGGCGCGGTAGACGTCGATCAGGTCCTGCACGCCGCTCACCTTGGCGCTGAGAATGATTTTGTCGCGCGCCAGACCGTGACGCTCGGCGGCCTTGGCGGATTCAACCGCGCTCACCACGATGGCGTCGAGGGTGACGTCGCGGGCGTCCTTGGGCTCGGGCAGTTTGGAGTTTTCGTCCATCATGCGGGTGAGCAGCGCCGAATCGAGCGAGCCCCAGTTGACGCCGATGCGCACCGGCTTGTTGTTTTCAATAGCCACCTCGATCATGGCGCGGAAATTGTCGTCGGTCTTGCGGCCGATGTTCACGTTGCCGGGATTGATGCGGTACTTGGCNNCACACTCCGGGTACTTCTTGAGGAGAATGTGTCCGTTGTAGTGGAAGTCGCCGATGATGGGGACGCGGGCGCCGAACTGGTCGAGCGTGTCGACGATCTTAGGCACCGCGGCCGCGGCCTGCTCGGTATTCACGGTGATGCGCACCAGCTCCGATCCGGCTCGCGCCAGCGCCATCACCTGGTTGACGGTGGACGGCACGTCGACCGTGTCGGTGTTGGTCATCGACTGCACGACAATCGGATGATTGCCGCCGACCTTCACACCTCCGACGTCCACTACAACCGCCTTGCGGCGGGGTTTTACAGCCATCGATCCCCTCCCTTGGGAACTTTAATTTTAGCAATGAGATGGGTGGCGCCGGCCGTCCCCTACCCCAACAGGCGCGCCGCGGGCTTCGCGAAGTAGGTCAGGATGATAGCCGCGCCGGCGCGCGTGATCGAGGTCAGGCTCTCCAGCATGGCGCGGTCGTGGTCCAGCCAGCCATTTTGTACGGCCGCCATGATCATGGAATACTCATGGAATACTCGCCGCTCACCTGGTACGCCGCGACGGGCACGTCGTAGCGCTGGCGAGCCTGCCAGATCAGGTCGAGATACGGCATGGCCGGTTTCACCATGATCATGTCGGCGCCTTCCTGGAGATCCAGCTCGATCTCGCGCATGGCTTCGCGCCCGTTGGCGGGGTCCATCTGGTAGCTGCGGCGGTCCCCGAACTGCGGGGCCGATTCGGCGGCCTCGCGGAACGGTCCGTAGAACACCGAGGCAAACTTGGCGGCGTAGGAAAGAATCGGGATCTTTTCGTAGCCGTTGACGTCCAGTGCCTGGCGGATGGCCCACACGCGGCCGTCCATCATGTCTGAGGGCGCCACGATATGGGCCCCCGCCCGGGCGTGGGAGAGCGCGGACTTCGCCAGCCACTGCAGGGTGGTATCGTTGTCCACGTCGCCGTCCTTGACGTAGCCGCAGTGGCCGTGGCTGGTGTATTCACAGTTGCACACGTCGGTCACCACCAGCAGTTTGGACGTCTCGCGGCGGATCGCCCGGATGGCCCGCTGCACGATGCCGTTGTCGTCGTACGCGCCGGACGCCATCTCGTCCTTCGATTCGGGGAGGCCGAAGAGAATCACGCCGCCGATGCCCAGGGCCTCGACTTCGGCACACTCCTTCACCGTTTCGTCGAGGGACATCTGGTAGTTTCCCGGCATGGAGCCGATTTCGCGGCGCACACCCTCGCCCGGGCAGACGAACAACGGAAGGATGAACTGTCCGGGGTGGAGGTGGGTCTCGCGGACCAGGCTGCGCAGGGATTCGGTGGCGCGAAGGCGGCGAAGGCGTTGGGCGGGGAACGGCATCAATCAGGATTGTAACCCGCGCGCACTCGCCGCGGAAAAACGATCGAACTGCAAAAAGATCCCATGGGGGGCTTGACAAGCTCTTGAACCTGGATAGAATATGTCTCATCTAAGCGTTGGTTATGCAAACCGCTTGCGAGCACAACCGTACCCAGATCATCGCCCGG
>OMOG01000468.1 GCA_900290305.1 Candidatus Sulfopaludibacter sp. SbA4 | reverse complement strand
TGCCTGCCGGGGTACCCTCTGGGTCGGGCACTCATGCCGACGCCTGTCTCCGACAGTGTGTCACAACCGGGAAGAGGTGTCGAGACGAGTCTTCGACACGGCAGGCACGAGTGCCTGCGCCACATCGACCGGCCGAGCGTGAGAAATCCGGGTTAGGACACTACCAAATCGCGGATCGGTGACAGCCGGCAAAAAACGCCGTCTCGCTCCGTGCAACGGAGTGTCCCACCTACTGCAGATTCACGGTGACCGCCTTCGAGCTCCCGACCTTGTTCACGAATGTCACGGTCACCGATACGACGGCTTGCGTGTTGCCTTGCACGGTGAACGGCTGGGTCAGCTTGAAGCCGCCGCCGGTGGCGTTGGAAGCGGCACTCGCGTAATAGGATGTAAACACGTCGCCGGCGACCGTGACCTGGCTGGTTTGCAGGGTCGAGCCGGAAGCCGCGGTGAACTGGAAGAGCATCTGCTGGATTTCGCGCGTATTGGAGTAGCCCGTGGCCACCACGGTGAAACCGGTGCTGTTGCGGGTGGCAGTCACGCTGGGATTCCCAGTCAGCACCGGGACCGCCGGGGCGATTTGGATGGTCTGGGTGGGCGCCGGGGAGGGCGTGACGTCCTGAGTCCCGATCGTCAGCTTCTCGGTGATGGTGATAGTCCCCGCCACGGTTCCTACCTGCAGGAAAACATCGGTCTGCACGGTGGGGGCGGTGTTGGCGGGTACCACCAGCGTCGTGGTCTGGGCGCCATTGGCGAACTGCACGTCCTGGGGCGGCGGACCGGAAACCGGCGCGACCGTCAGGCTGACCGTGACAGTTACATCCACCGGAAAGCTGCGGTCGAGCGAGACCTTGAGGTCTTCCTGGTCGGTGCTGTTGGCGGTGGCCGGAGCGCCGGTCACCACGACTGTGGGCGGGGGCGGCAGAACCACGGTCAGAGGAATGGTCTGGCTGCCCGTGGTTCCCACGCTGTCCGACAGAGTTACTACGAGGTTGAATGTGCCGGTCGTAGTGGGCGTGCCGGAGAGCGTTCCATCGTTAGCCAGGTTCAATCCCGGCGGCAGGCCGGTAGCGCTGAAGGTGAGCGGAGGTACGCCGCCGGTGGCCTGGATCACAAACTTGTACGCGGCGCCGACGGTGGCATTCGGAAGAGTAGTGGTCGAGATTACCAGCGGCGGCGGCGAGACGGTCACACTGAACGATTTGGTCGCGGTAGTGCCGTTGCTATCGGTGACGGTCGCGGTGATGTTAAAGGCGCCGCGCGTGGTGGGCGTGCCGCCGATCGCTCCGCCGGCAGAAGCGGAAAGGCCAGCCGGCAGTCCGGTGGCCGAGAACGTGTATTGTGGGACGCCGCCGGTCGCGCCCAGGCTGGCCGAGTACGCCACGCCAACGATGCCATTGGGCAGCGAGGCCGTCGTGATCTGCAGGAGCGAGGCGATGGTCAGAGTGAAGCTTTTGCTGGCCTGCGTGCCTACCGAATCGGTCACCGTGACCGTTATCGTGAACGTGCCGGGGGTTGCCGGGGTGCCGCTGAGGACATTGCCGGAGAATCCGAGGCCCGCACCGCCGCCCGACCAGGTATAGGGCGGCACACCGCCGGTGGCGGCGAACGGCAAGGAAAATGCCACTCCCACCGCCGCGCTTCCCAACGATCCGGTGGTGATGACCAGCGGCGCCGCAGTGACTTTGACGGTGAAGGCTTTGCTGGCGGTGGTCCCGGTAGAGTCCGTCACTGTCACCGTAAACGTGAACGTGCCGATGGTGGTCGCGGTGCCCGAGAGCGAGCCATCGCTGGTGAACTTGCCGCCCGGCAGCGCGCCGCTGGCGCTGAAGGTGTACGGCATCACGCCGCCGGTAGCTCCGAACTTGAATCCGAAAGACGCTCCGAGCACCAGGTCGTTCACCGAGCCGGTGACGGTCAGTGGGCCCGGGTTGACGATCAAGCTGTAGTCGCGGGTGGCCGTCGCGTTGTTGGAGTCAGTCACCTGCACGGTGATCCTGGACGTTCCGGCGGCGGTGGGCGTGCCGCTGATGCCTCCGCTCGATGACAGCGTGAGGCCGGCGGGCAGGACGCCTCCCGCGAGCGAGAACGTATAGTTTCCGCTGCCGCCGCTGGCTGCGACCGCAGTGCCATAAAGTACGCCGACGGTGGCTGCGGGCAGCGAGATGGTAGTGATCTGGAGCGGCGGCGGAGGGGCGGGTATCGGGGCNNTGCGAACTGGTGTCCGTCACGGTCACGGAAACGACACTGCTGCTCGCCGCGGTCGGAGTTCCGGTTATGAGGCCGGTTTGCGGATTCAACGTCAATCCGGGAGGCAGCCCCGTGGCTGCCCAAAGGTAAGGTGGAATGCCGCCGGTGGCAGTCAGTTGGAAGCTGTAAGGCACGCCGGCCGTGGCGCCGCCGAGGTTCCCGCTGGTGATCACCAGTTTGGCGATGACGTTCAGCGCCAACGCCGCCGCCGCCGTCTGGGTGCCGTCCGTCACCGACACCGATAC
>OMOG01000142.1 GCA_900290305.1 Candidatus Sulfopaludibacter sp. SbA4 | reverse complement strand
CCCTGGCATACTCATCGCGATCGCCTCGCGGCCCTGGTGTGCGCCTGCGGCGTCTATGCCGGAAGCCTCGCAAAAATGGCCCGCGACATCGCTCTGCTGATGCAGACCGAAGTGGCGGAAGCCGCGGAGCAAGGCGGGGAAGGCCGCGGAGGCTCCTCCACCATGCCGCACAAGCGCAACCCCACCGGCTGCTCGCTCACCCTGGCCGCCGCCGCGCGCGTGCCGGGATACGTGGCGTCGTTTCTTTTCGGCATGGCGCAAGAGCACGAACGCGCCGCAGGAGGCTGGCAGGCCGAGTGGGCGACCATCGCGCGCGTAGTCCAGGACACGGGCCTGGCGCTGGCCTCCATGCGCGAGGTTGCCGAGGGGCTGGCCGTCGATCCGGCCCGCATGCGGGAGAACATCGCGGCCACCCACGGCGTCATCTTCGCCGAGCGCGCCATGATGCTGCTCGGTGCGGCAGTGGGCCGCGACGTCGCACACGAAATTCTCGAGCGGGCCACGCGGCGTTCGATCGAGACCGGCTGGCAGTTGAAGGACGTCCTGATGGAGATCCCGGAAGTCGCGCGTGTTTTCACGCCCGCCCAGATCGACGATCTCGATTCCCCCGAGCAGTACCTGGGGTCGGCCGAAATTTTCCGCAAGCAGTTGCTCGAATCCAGTAAGTGAGGTGCCATACTTTGCCATTCGCCAATGTTGACGGAACCCGCTTGTACTACCGCCTGGAGGGTCGCGAAGACCTCCCCGCGCTGATCTTTTCGCACTCGCTGGGCGTCGATCACGGCCAGTGGGACATGCAAATGCCCGCCCTTTTGCCGCACTTCCGCGTGCTGCGCTACGACATCCGCGGCCACGGCGCGTCCGACGCTCCCCCCGGCGACTACACAATCGAGCAGCTCGCGCGCGACGTGCTCGCAATCGCCGATCGCGCGGGCATCGGCCGATTCGCTTTCTGCGGGCTCTCGCTCGGCGGCATGATCGGGCAGTGGCTGGGCGCGCGCGCGGCGGATCGTCTCACGCACCTCGTGCTGGCGGCCACCTCGGCGCGATTGCTCAATCCATCGCTGATGGAGGACCGCCGCAAAACCGTTCTCAGCGGCGGCATGGCCGCGATCGCGGACGCCGTGATGGGCCGATTCTTTACAGCGGAAACGGTAGCGGCCAGTGTGCCGGCGATCGCATCGACGCGCCACACCCTGCTGGCCACTAACCCCGAGGGCTACGCCGGGTGCTGCGCCGCCATACGCGACATGGATCAGCGCGACCTGCTCGCCGGGATTGGGGTGCCCACACTCGTCCTCGCCGGAGACCGCGACGTTTCCACTCCGTGGGCTGGCAATGGCGATCTGCTCGCACAGTCCATCGCGGGCGCGCGCGCCGTTCGTCTTCCGGCGGCCCACCTGCTCAACATCGAACGGCCGCGTTCGTTCACCGCCGCGCTGCTGGAGTTCCTCCTGCCCGAGCCCATCGACCGCCTGCAATCCGGATTCGCCGTGCGCCGCGGCGTTTTGGGCGATGCTCATGTGGACCGCGCCATCGCGCGCACCACCGAGTTCAACCGCGACTTCCAGGAACTCATCACGCGCTACGCCTGGGGCGCCATCTGGACTCGCCCCGGTTTGACTCCGCACACCCGCCGCCTGCTGGTGCTCGCCACCCTGGCCGCCCTCGGCCGCTGGGAAGAGTTTCGCCTGCACGTGCGCACGGGCCTGGCGCATGAGCTGGAGCCCTGCGACCTGAGGGAAGTGCTGATGCAGTCCGCCATCTATGCCGGTGTTCCCGCAGCCAACACCGCCTTCCAGATCGCGGAAGAAGAGCTCCGCACATGAGCGGAGCGATCCGCACGCAAGTCGGCATTGTGGGCGCCGGTCCCGCCGGCCTGATGCTCGCGCACCTGCTGCACCTGGAAGGCATCGCGACCGTGGTCATCGAGGCGCGCAGCCGTGAGCACGTCGAGACGCGCGTGCGTGCGGGCGTGCTGGAACAGGGCACGGCGGAGTTGCTGGTCGAGACCGGCGTGGGTGAGCGCATGCAGCGGCAAGGCATGGTTCATCGCGGCATCGAGCTGCGCTTCAACGGCCAGGGACATCGCATCGATTTCCACGATCTGACGGGCCGCTCGATCACGGTCTACGGCCAGCCGGAGGTGGTGAAGGACCTGATCCAGGCGCGTTTGAGCTACGGCGGCGAAATTATTTTCGAGGTCGAGAATGTTGCGGCTCGCGATTTCGATTCCGCGCAGCCGCGAATCGTGTTTCAGGCCGGGGGCGAGCCTTGCGAGATCGCTTGCGACTTCATCGCCGGGTGCGACGGCTTCCACGGCATTTGCCGCCCGTCGATTCCCGAAGGCGCGCTGACCATCTACGAGCGACTCTACCCATTCGCGTGGCTCGGCATTCTCGCGGAGGCGCCACCGGCGTCCGAGGAGCTGATCTATGCGAACCACGAGCGCGGCTTCGCCCTGATGAGCATGCGCACTCCCGCCATCAGCCGGCTCTACCTGCAATGCCAGCCCGACGAAGACCTGGCCAACTGGCCGGATCGCCGCATCTGGGACGAGATGCAAATGCGCTTTCAAACGAGCGGTAGCTTCTGCCTGACTGAAGGGCCGATCTTGCAGAAGGGCGTCACCGGGATGCGCAGCTTTGTGGCGGAGCCCATGCAGTGCGGCCGGCTCTTCCTGGCGGGCGATGCGGCCCACATCGTGCCGCCCACCGGCGCCAAGGGCATGAACCTGGCGATCGCCGACGTCCGCGTGCTGGCGCGCGCCTTCCGCGCGTTCTATGGCGCGGGCTCGGAGGACGAGCTGCATCGTTATTCGGCCACCTGCCTGCGCCGCGTCTGGCGCGCCCAGCATTTTTCCTGGTGGATGACGTCGATGCTGCATCGCGCCGAGGGCGGCGACGGCTTCGATTACCGCCGCCAAATCGCCGAGTTGGAAAACGTGACCACGTCGCGGGCGGCCGCTACCAACCTGGCCGAGAACTACACCGGCCTGCCCTTCGACTGAGTGCGGTAGCCTGTCATTGTGAAAGAGAAGGATGCCGCCACAGTACTCACGATCGATGGACGCGAAGTCCGCGTCACGCACCCCGACAAACTTTACTTTTCGAAGCAGGCGAAGGTCTCGAAGCTCGACCTCGTCCGTTACTACCTGTCGGTCGCGCCCGGCGCCCTCGCCGGCATTCGGGACCGTCCCATCGTGCTGAAGCGCTTCGTGAACGGCGCCGAGGAGCCGGCCTTCTATCAGAAGCGCGCGCCCGCGGAGCGGCCTCCGTGGCTGCGGACGGTCACGCTGTCATTCCCTTCGGGCCGCACCGCGGAGGAGGTAGTCGTGGACGATGCGGCGGGGCTCGCGTGGATCGTCAATCTGGGATGCATCGAGCTGCACCCGCACCCCGTGCGCTCGACCGATCTCGATCATCCCGACGAGCTGCGCGTCGATCTCGACCCCGGCCCCGGTGTGAGTTGGGCGGACGTGCGCACGGTCGCGCTCGAAGTGAAGGCGCTGCTCGAGGAGCTCGGGCTTCGCGGCTGGCCGAAGACTTCCGGATCGCGCGGCATGCACGTGAATGTGCGGATCCATCCGCGCTGGACATTCGGCGAGGTGCGCCGCGCGGCGGTCGCGCTGTCGCGTGCCGTGGAGCGGCGCGTGCCGGCGCTGGCAAGTTCGAAATGGTGGAAAGAGGAGCGCCACGGCGTGTTTCTCGACTACAACCAGAACGCCAAGGATCGCACCACCTGCTCCGCGTATTCGGTTCGGCCGCTGCCCGACGCCCGTGTGTCCACGCCGCTCGATTGGCGCGAGGTGCCCGGCTGCGACCCGGCCGACTTTACCATACTCACCGTACCGAAACGCTTCGAGCAGATCGGCGATCCGCACGCCGGCAGGAACGGCGCACCAGGATCGCTCGAACCTTTGTTGGAGCTGGCGGACAAAGACGCGGCCGCGGGCGTCGCCGACGCGCCCTGGCCGCCGCACTTTCGCAAGATGGAAGGCGAAGCGCCGCGGGTGGCGCCTTCGCGGGCCAGAACCAAGATGCCGCTCCTGACAGTCGCGAACTCTCCCGATCGGGAGGCCGCGCTGGCCGGTCTGGAACGATGGAAAGGCAAGTATCCCGAGGCGGCCGGACTACTCGCCGTTGACGACGTACTGGTCGATTCCATGCGAGGCCGTTCGTCCACGTGGACGCGCATCCGCGTGAACCTGCGCCATGTGCCCGAAGCCTTGAGGCCCACGCAGGAAACGCCCGACCCGGATGACGATCCGACGCGTGAATGGCGCAAGAAGCGTGGCTAACTCGTGGCGCAGGCACTCGTGCCTGCCGCGTCGAGACTCGTCTCGACGCCCGCTCGCAGGCCTGCCAGAGGGTGGGGGAGGCGTCGGCATGAGTGCCGACGCTGCAGGCACGAGTGCCTGCGCCACTTCATCTTCCCACGGCGAAGATCGCAGCCAACTCATGCGCCGGAACCACTTCGAGCTGGGCATACGTGCACTCCCCCGGCCGCTTGTCCGTGCGCCACCTTCGAAAATGCGACATGTGCCGGAAGCGCGTGCCCTGCATGTGCTCGTACGCGATTTCCACCACCAACTCGGGCCGCAGCGGCTCCCACGACAGGTCTTTGCCCTGGCTCCAGCGGCTCTGGCCACCCGGCATGCGATGCCCGGCCTCGCCCTCCGCCGGCCCATGCTCCGCCCACTGCTTCCAGGGGTGATTGGCGAGCGCGTCCTCGCGATACGGCGTGAGAAATTCCACCAGCTCGCGGCGCTTCTCGTCCGAGAAGCTCGCGCAGACGCCCACATGCTGCAGGGCGCCGGAATCGTCGAAGAGCCCGAGCAGCAGGGAGCCGACCGCCGTACGCTCGGCGCCCTTGTACCACCGGAACCCGGCCACCACGCAGTCGCAATCGCGTTCGTGTTTGACCTTGAGCATCACCCGCTTGTTCGGCTCGTAGGTCCCCGCAACCGGCTTCGCCATGACGCCGTCGAGACCGGCGCCCTCGAAGCGGCGAAACCAGTCCGACGCGACGCTCGATTCGCGCGTGGCCGGCGTCAGATGCACGGGCGGCGCCGCCGACGAGAGCAGGGCTTCCAGCTCCTGGCGCCGCTGGTGGAACGGCTCGCCGCGCAAATCTCGGTCGCCCTCAGAGAGCAGGTCGAAGAACACGATGGATGCCGGGATCTGTTGCGACAGCATCTTTACCCGCGACGCCGCCGGATGCAGCCGGAGCTGCAGAGCTTCGAAATCCAGCCCGTCCCTCGTTGCGATGACGATTTCGCCGTCGAGCACCACGCGGGCCGGCAACTGCGACCGCAGCGCCTCCACCACCTCGGGAAAGTAGCGATTGAGCGGCTTTTCGTCGCGGCTCTGAATATGGATTTCGTCGCCATCGCGGAAAACCAGGGCGCGAAAGCCATCCCACTTCGGTTCGAAAATCCACGACCCGCCGGTGGGCAAATCGTCCACTCGCTTGGAGAGCATCGGCAGGACGGGCGGGTTGACGGGAAGGTGCACGCCTCATCTTATACCGCAGATCCGATTTCCTGGTAGAGTGTGTAGATCAAAAGGAGTGCAGGGATGAGGCTGGCTGCCGGAACGCGGTTAGGCCCCTACGAAATCGTCTCCCCGATTGGGGCGGGCGGCATGGGAGAAGTGTACAAGGCGCGCGACACGCGTCTCAAACGGGACGTGGCAGTCAAGGTTCTGCCGGAATCCTTTGCGGCAAATCCGGAGCGCCTGCGCAGGTTTCATCTGGAAGCCCAGTCCGCGGGCTCGTTGAGCCATCCGAATATTCTGGTGGTGTACGATATCGGTTCGCTGGGCGATTCGCCGTATCTCGTCTCGGAGCTGCTCGAGGGCGAGTCGCTGCGGCAGCGGCTCGGCAGCGGCCGGCTGCCACAGGCCAAGGCCATTGAATATGCGACGCAGATAGCGTCGGGGCTCGCCGCGGCACATGCCAAGGGCATCGTTCACCGGGACATCAAACCGGAGAATCTTTGCCACGAAAGACGGACGAATCAAGATACTGGATTTCGGGCTCGCCAAACTGGCGCCGGAAACTCTCCATGAGGACAGCGTCACCAGGACCGGTCTCACCAATCCCGGCAGCATCATGGGCACCACCACCTACATGTCTCCCGAGCAGGTACGCGCTCAGCCGGTGGATGCGCGTTCCGATATCTTCAGCTTCGGTTGCGTGCTGTACGAAATGCTCACGCGCGAAACCGCCTTCGGGAAAGAGACTGCCGCCGAGACCATGCATTCCATCCTGAAGGAAGAGCCGCGGCCGCTTGCCACTTCGGACAGCGCGATCCCGCCGGCCCTCGATCGGGTGGTCCGCCATTGTCTCGAGAAGGATCCCGACAACCGCTTCCAGTCGGCCCGCGACGTGATCTTCGCCCTCGAATCGCTATCCCCAACCTCGCAGGCGGCGGGCAAGACCGAATTGCGGCCCGCTCGACGACGGTGGATGAAACCCGTGATTGCCGCCGTGATCGAGGCCGCAGTGCTGCTCGCGGCGGCGGCCATCGGCAAGAATTGGGCCAAGCCGCACGACAATGTCTTTCACCGGCTGACCTTCCAGCGCGGCCGAATCCACGCCGCCCGTTTCACTCCCGACGGGCACGGCGTGGTCTACAGCGCCCAATGGGAAGCAGAGCCCAGCGAGCTGTTCACGGCGCGTTTCGAGATTCCCGGGTCGCGCGCGTTGAGCTTTCCGGGAGCGGAATTGCGGGCCATCTCTCCTTCCGGCGAGCTGGCGCTGACCCAGAGCACGAGAGTGGTGGCGAACAGTTTTGCTCCCGCCGGCATGCTGGCGCGCGCGCCGTTTTCCGGAGGCGCGCCCCGCGCGGTGGAAGACCACGTGGATTTCGCGGACTGGTCGCCGGACGGCGCCGAGCTGGCAGTGGTCCGCGAAACGGATCGCGGCACCGAGCTCGAATTTCCCGCCGGACAAGTCATCTATCGTACCGTCGGCTACATCTCCGACCCGCGCATCGCGCCGTCTGGCGACCGGGTGGCCTTCCTGGATCACCCTCTGAACGCGGACAATCGCGGATCGGTAATGGTGGTCGACCGGGCGGGACAAAAAAAGGCGCTCACCGGCTTATTCCTCGCGGCTGAGGGTCTTGCCTGGTCGCCCGGTGGAGACGAAATCTGATTCACGGCGGCCAAGTCCGGAAGTCGATACGAGCTGCGGGCCGTGGACCTTCGCGGCCGCGAGCGCTTGCTGCTGCGGGAATCGGTCGCCATCGTGCTCCAGGACGTCTCCAAGGATGGCCGGATCCTGATCACCAATCTGGATAAGCGCATGAAGCTGCAGTTCCGCGGAAAGGGCNNTTGTCGGGCCTGGATTGGTCCCTGCTGAACAGTCTGTCCGACGACGGCAAGTTGGTCGCGTATTCCGAAACGGGCGAGGGATCGGGACCGGAGTCCCTCTCGTTCCTTCGGGACACCAGCGGCACTCCGGCCGTATCGCTGGGCGCCGGCGGCTATCCGTCGCTCTCCCTGGACGGCCAGTGGGTCGTCAGTTTCAAGAATTCCGCCATCAGCGTCTCTCCGGTTGGCCCCGGTGAGGCCAAACGCATAGCCTTCCCGGGATTCAACGTGGCGCGGGCCGGACTCTTGCCGGATGGAAAGACTCTCTGGTTCAACGGCAACGAGCCAAACCACGGATTCAGATATTACACCACCGATCTCGATGGCGCCAAGCCGCGCCCCATCAGTCCCGAGGGCGTCCGCACCTCCCGGGGCCTGCTGCTGAATGGCAAATACCTGGCCGGTGCTTCCGGAGGAAAGATTCGTCTGTACCCCATCGCGGGGGGAGAACCGGAAATCCTGAAAGGCGCCACCGAAGAAGACCGCATTGCGGGCTGGAGTACCGACGAGCAATCGCTGTTTGTCTACTTCCGCAACGACATGCCGGCCAAAGTGTACCGCCTGGATCGTAAGACCGGCCAGCGCGAGCCGATGATGGAACTGGCGCCGGCCGATCGCGCGGGCGTGACATTCGGTTTCAGCGGCATCATGATTACGTCCGACCGGAGCAGTTACGCTTACTCTATCCGCCAGGAGCTTTCCGAGCTGCACTGGGCCGATGGCCTGAAATGAGAAGATCCGAAGATCTGAAAGATCCGATCATCCCTTGATATAATGAGCGCGTCCTCTTCTTCAAAGATTCGAAGGAGCAACGAAATGTCTCACGAGACTTCCCGCAGGTTCTTCCTAGGCGCCGCCTCCGCCCTCGCCGCAACGCGCGTCTGGGGCGCAAACGACAAGATCAATATGGCGATCGTCGGACTCGGCGGCCGCGGCACCAATCACCTGAATATTTATTCGCGGCTTCCCGACGCTCGTGTCGCGGCGCTCTGCGATATCGACCAGGCTGCCAGGGAGAAGGCCCAGGCGACCCTCGTCAAGAACACCAGCGAGAAGGCCAAGGAGTATGAAGACTTGCGACAGGCGTTCGCCGACCCCGGGGTGGATGCCGTCTCCATCGCCACGCCCAACCACTGGCACGCGCTGGCCACCATCCTGGCGTGCAAGGCGGGCAAGGACGTCTATTGCGAGAAGCCCGCGTGCTACAACATCCACGAGGGCCAGGTGATGATCCAGGTGGCCCGCGAAACCAAGCGCATGGTGCAGGTGGGGTCGCAGCACCGCAGCACGCCCTTCAAGATCAAAGCCATGGACGCCATGCACCAGGGCCTCATCGGCCAGATCTACCTGGCCAAAGGTCTCTGCTTCAAGCGGCGCGCGTCCATCGGGCACGCCGAAGACAGCCCCACGCCGGCCGGCGTGAACTGGGACCTGTTCCTGGGACCGGCGCCGCTGCGACCCTTCAACGAGAAGCGATTCAAGTACAACTGGCACTGGTTCTGGGACACGGGCAACGGCGATATCGGCAACCAGGGCGTGCACGAAATCGGCATCTGCCGCTGGGGTCTGGGCGATCCGGACTTTCCCAAGAGCGCATTTGCCACGGGCGGCAAGTACGCTTACACAGACGACCAGGAGACGCCCAACACACTGCTGGCCAGCTACGATTACGGCGGGCGCGAGATCGTGTTTGAGGTGCGCGGACTGCTCACCGGCGGCGAGGGCATACCTCTGCGCAGCCGCCCGGGTCCGCCGGCCAATGCCCAGCAGCCCCCCGCCGGCGCTGCCCCCACGGCCGGTGCCGCCGGTTCGCGGCCCGCTGGCAATCCCGTCAACGTGGCCATCGGCAACCTGTTCTATGGCACCGAGGGCTGGGCGGTAATGAGCGACCAGGGCTTCCAGGCGTTCAAGGGCGAGAGCAACGAGCTGATCATGGAAGAGCGGCCCGAGCGCGGCGACACCACCGGCGCGCACATGGAGAATTTCCTGTCTGCCTGCCGCTCGCGCAACTACAAAGAGCTGCACGATGAGATCGCCAACGCCTACTTGAGCGCGTCCATGTGCCACCTGGCCAACATCAGTTATCGCACCGGGCACAAGCTCACCATCGAGCCCGGGCCCAAGTTCACCGGCGACGCGGCGGCCAACAAGCTGCTCACGCGCGACTACCGCAAGCCGTTCGTGGTGTAAGGAGCTGAGGACGGGTCCCGGCCCAAAAAAGCGTCCCGATGAGTCGGGACGCTGCAGGCACGAGTGCCCGCGCCACGAGCTGGGCGAGTCGGTTACTCTTTCGCTGCTTCGTATAGTCCGGCGACCGCGCCGACGGGATCCTCGATTATGCAGTACCGCGCCGCGCCCATGCTCTTTGGCGGATGCCGAAGTTTGCCGCCGCGCTCCAGGCAACGGCGGATGCTCTCATCGAGATCCTCCACCGTGATGTAGATGAGCCACACGGGCGGCAGGTCCGCATTGCCTCCGCGGGCGTGGCAAATGCCCGAGACGGGCTGCGCGGCGCCGGGCGGGCTCATGCAGTAGTCGCTGTAGCCGCCCATGTCGACGGGTGACGCGCTCCAGCCCGCGACGTCCTGGTAGAAGTCGCGTACGGACTCGGCGTCCGGCACCGTCAGGTCAATCCACCCGATCTGCCCGGTGGCGGGGGTTTTGGGATCTGCCCTGTCAGCTCTCGTGCGGCTTCTCTTCGGGCGGCGGTTCCGGGGCGGGCGGTGGTTCCGGAGCGTTGCGCTCGATCACCACCTCGAATTTCGAAACCACCGTGGCGATCGCGCCGACTGCTGCGAGAATAGGAGCGAGAATGATTCCGACGGTCGCGACGGTCAACGGGATCTCCATAAAGGTGTGGCCGCGCTCGTCCTTAATGATGATGCGGCGGACATTGCCTTCGTGGATCAGCTCCGCCACCTTGTCGGCAAGCTCGTTGGCATGTACGCGGATTTGTTCGTAGATTTCGCCGAATTTATCCATGTGGGAAGTGTAGCGCACCGTGGGGTAGGCTTCAGCCTGCCAACCCTCTGGGCGGTTTCAATCGGCCGCCGCCTGGGTTGACAGACGAAAGCGGTCTGTCCCGCGTTGGCTCGTGGGAGCTTGCGTCTTGGATCGGGTCGGGTGACGGGGATTGCGCCCCGGCACCCTCCCACACCACCGGACGTGCNNCCACCGCCCCTACCGGACGTTGAACCCTTCGACCGCCATCCGCGGGCGCTCGCCGCGAGTGTCCTGGCCGGCCAGGTCGGTGCGAATGGTGCGGTGCTCGCCGGGCATCAGCGACACATAGTTGTCGCTGTAGATCGCCGGCAGGATGCGGTCGCCGGCCTTTTCGCGTACCACTTTCAGCCGCACCATCAGTGCCGGCTGACTCGATGTGTTGTGCAGATTGGTGGTCAGCACCCAGCGGTCGCCGCGGCGATCCACGCTGGTCTCGGCGTCGACCTTCACTTTCGGCAGGTCGCGGATGGCACGCAGGTTGCCCTCTTCGAGGCCGCGCCAGTAGAAATTCTCGGAGATCAAATCGTCGCCGCGTGTCAACTTCAGGCGGATGAAATGCACCGCGCTGAGCCCCGCGGGATATTCCAGCTTGATGGGGCTCGAGACGCTGTCCTCGGGACTGTCCACAGAAGCCGTTCGCTCCCACTTCAAGCTGCCGTCCAGGTTCAGAATTTGCACGCGGGCCGTGAGCCCGTGCGCATCCGGCGCGCTGTAGTTGACCACCTCCACACTGTCCGTGGCCGGGTTCCATTGGATGTGCAGCGGCTCCGAAGCCTTCTTGGCGCCGAAGTACGCGGCGGTGGGTTCGAAGTAGTAGTCGTAAGTCTGCCACACGAAGGAGGGCCAGGCCGGGTGGCTCATCCAGATCAGCAGGCCCATGCGGTTCTTGCTCTGCGCTTCGAACATGGCGCGGTAGCCGTCGTAGTTGATGAACTGCGCCAGCATCGTCCACTCGGCAGCGTTGCTTGCGCCGCCGTAGCCCTTGTCGATCATCGCGCGGAACGACGAGCCGCCTTGCGCGCCGTTCAGGCTGAAATCGTGCAGGCCCCAGACGGCGCCCTGCGGCCACATGGCCGATTCGGGCATCATCAGTTTCAGGCTGTCGAACGTGACGATCGAACGTGACGATGTTGGGCATGCCCATCTCACTGTGGAACTTGGGCGTGGCGCGCTCGGTGAAGTATGCTTTCAATGCCTGCGCGCGGTAGGGACCGTGGCCGCTGACCACGTCGTCGGCCGAGCTCGAGATGTAGTGCAGGTCGGGATGCAGTTCCGCGAGCAGCTTGCGCAAGCCCTCCTCGATGGGCTTCGGCGGATAGCCCTCGTTGCGGCCGCAGTAAAGGCCGAGCGAGGGGTGCGTGCGGATGCGCAGCATGAAGTCGCGCGCGTTGCGCAGGAAGAGGTCGTTGTCGTCGGGGTCCGGACCGTCCACGGGATTGGCCAGCCAGAAGTCCTGCCACACCACGATGCCCCGCCCCAGCGGTCGCAGGCCTCGAAGAAGGCGTCGTCGCCGGTCTGGCCCACCCAGTTACGGATCATGGTGAAGTTCATCTCCTTGTGGTAGCGCACCGCGATATCGTACTCGCGCGCGCGGTAGCGCAGCATCGATTCGGGGAAGCCCCAGTTGCCGCCGCGCGGGATGAAGCGCCGGCCGTTGATCCACATCCTGAGCGCGGCGCCGTCTTCGCTGTAGGTGAACTGCCGGATGCCGGCCTGGAAGGTGGTGGCATCGGAGACCGTACCCGCGACCGCGAATTCCACAGTCACCTTGTAGAGGTTGGGATCGCCGTAGCCCGCCGGCCACCACAGCCTGGGATTGCGGATGGACAGGTGTTCCTTCACGGTTTTCGTAGCGAGGGCGTCTAGTGACACGGGCACTACGGAGGGCTCCCCACCGAACCCAGTGTGCAGCATGCCGGTAATCGGCACGGAATCCTGATTGTGGACTGTGACTTCGAGCGTGACATCACCCCTCAGGTTGGTGGTAGTGACCGCCGGGCCCTCGATGGTGACCGGGCCCGTAGTGGTGAGCCGCACGTCGCCCCAGATTCCGGTATCGCGCCCGCGGATGGTCGGAATCCAGTCCCAGCCGATGGCCGCGTGATACGTGGGATTGTCGGCGCCGGGCGCGCCGCCGTTCAGTCCGGGACTGTCGAAGGTCTTCTCCTTCGCGCTGCCGGGCGTGGCATTCTTTTCGACGCGCACGGCGAGCGCGTTCGGGCCCGCGTGGACCTTGGCGGTGACGTCGAACTTGCCGCGCATGAACCCGCCTTCGATGCGGCCGATCTTTTCGCCATTGAGGAACACGTCGGCCTTCCAGTTGATGCCGTCAAAGTTGAGCCAAACGTGTTTTCCGCTGGCCGGGGCGGGCGCTGTAAACTCCGTGCGATACCAGAAATCGGCATAGAAAAAGGAATCCGAAATCATGAGCTGGTTATCGCCGAAGTCGGGGTCGGGAATCGCGCCGGCGTTCAAGTAACTGGAAAGCACGGTGGCGGGGACGGTCGCCGGCAGCCAATCGGAGTCCCGGAAGCCGGGCTTGGAAATTGCCGCGGCGTCGGCTGTGACCAGCGAGTCGCGCTGCAGACGCCAGGTGCCGCCGAGGGCCGCCGGCATCGCCCGCGGCACCGGCCCGCCTCGCCCGTAAACTTCGAACTCGCTCAACACATACCCGTCGGGCGATGCGGGCTTGGTCATCAGCACGCGCGCGTAGCGCGCCTTGGCCGGAGGCGTGAGCCTGATGTCGTCAGTCGCAGTCAGTGGCCGCAGCGTCTTCCATGTAGCTGCATCGTCCGAAACCTGGATCGCGCCTTCCGTCGCGCGCCGAATCCAGGAAAGCGCAATCCGGTCGAACGTGCACACCGCGCCCAGATCCACGTAGACCCACTCTTCGCCGCTGCCGGCCGGCTTCCACGCACTGGTGAAATGATGCGGGCCGGCGGGTTCCACGCGGCGGTTCTGGTCGAAGAACATCACCTCGCCCACTCGCCACATCGCGACGCTTGGTGCCTGGAATTCGATGCGGTAAAAGCGGCTGCGCGAGGGAGGGGCGAGCGTGATCGACGGCTTGAAGTCGCGTGCGGGACGGTCATGGACCGCGATACGGCGGCCCAGTTCTACCGGAAACGATACACGTCCAACCCACGTCTTGCTCGGGATTCGGCCGCACGCTCGCCAACACGTCGACGCGATCCACTTCGAGCGGCCCATCGCCGCCCGCAAACTCGAACTGAATCCACGCCGGCGAGCCGCTGACGTTCACTGTGGAAACCACGTTGTGATCGAGCGCCAGTTCGCGCTCATGCCTCTTGAGCACGCCGCCATTGCTCGTAGAAGTGGCCAGCCAGCGCGGCAGCACGGTGTCCTTGATGCCGTCGGTGACCAGTTGTGCGGTGAGGTTGTAGTCGTAGGCGCTCGAATGCCACGCAGGCCGATGCAAGGCGAGGTTGCGGTAGGTGGTGGCGTCGGCGGCCATCGAGGGCGCGAAGCTTTGTGTGGGGTCGCCGGGATACACGCCGACGCCGCGGGTGTAAATTTGCGCTGAAAGAATCATGGGCACGAGGAGAAGAGGAATGCGATGCATGGGGCTACCAGCCGCATTCTAACAACCGTCAGTTCCGGCGTCGCGGGTGGTGGTTAAAGAAGGGCTTCTAATTTCCGAAACCAGGAGTCGAAGTGCCTGCACTCCCGTCGAATCGCCTCGATGCCAAGGTCGATAACCGCGGAGACTCCGAATGGCACTTTTTGGTACTCCGGGACGACGTCTTTGATTCGCCGCGATGGCGACGTCATTCGGTTCACCTCTTCGGGAGACTGAAACTGTTTTTTGATGCTCTGGGCGAGCTTATCGAGATCCGCTTTGCGGCTCGGGTAATACTTCGCGAGGCAACGAGCGTCGGTGAGTATCAAAGCTTCGAACTCGTGGAGCTGGAGATAGGGTATGAACCTCTCGTCCTGCAGGTCCTCATAAAAGAACCTTTCCATTTCCTGTACTCGTTTCCAGGGGTCTTCGTAGCCGTCACACAATATGCGTCCGGGAAACCCTCCAGGAAGCCCGTACAGATCGATCATCGTCGTGACTCGAACGTCACTGCCCGGATTGCCCAGAACCGCCCGCACCAACTTTTGCACTTTGCCGTAAGTGCAATTCCCCTCCAGCTTGGGCGCTTGCACGGTAATCCGCTCCGGCCAGCGACGCTCCAGATGCGGCGTGATGACGTCACGAACGAAATTGATCTCGGTCAACCCTTCCGAGACCACGTACAGCCGGGTCACCGGGAGGGGGTTCCCCCAATCAAATTCTTCTCCCACAACTCGCCGAGGGCATACTCCTTGAGCCACGTCGCAAGAGATTGGGAGTTCTGCCGCTCAAATTGGCTCTGACCATCGTGCCGGCTGACCACCACGATGTCTTCAGGATCGAAAAAGTTGACCAGGGACACAGATTGCGTAGCGACAATCAGTGGACGGTGCGCCGAAGCCCCCCGAATGAGCGAGGCGAGCACCTCGATCGCGTACGGATGCATGCCAATTTCGGGCTCGTCGAGCACAATCAGCTCCGGGAGTTGCTCCTCAGGCTGCAGCAGCAGCGCGATCAACGCCATAGCGCGCAAGGTTCCGTCGGAGAGCTGATGGGGACCAAACAGGTGTTCCGAATCGCGATCTTTCCAATTCAATAGAATCGATCGCTGATCCGTCTCGGCCTTGGGGACAAGAACGAAATCCTCGAAGAACGGGGCTACTTGTCGAATCGCTTCGACAATTCGCCGGTAGTATGGGACGTGCCGTTGCTTCAAACCGTAAAGGAAGGCCGCGAGGTTTCCGGCGTCGTTTCGCAAATAGCGGCTATCTTCGACGTACCCATGCTTGCGAATGTGAGCCGTCTCGGACGTATCGTGAAAATGAAAGATCTGAATACCGGCGAGCAATTCCCAGATTTCAAGAAACTGGTTTTCGTCCGCCATCAGCAAGCTCTCCTTGTGACCCGATCCCAACTGTTTGTGGCGTTGGCCGGAACGCCGAATCGTGGAATAAGTCACATCCTCCTGACGGAATACCAACGAGTCCGTAGCGGTGGCGGCGAGTGTGAAGGCGTACTCGCCATCTCCGGTCTTGCCCGTGTAGCCGACCATTGCCCAAATCGCCGGTGTCTCTTTAGCGCCATAGTACAGGAGCGTCTCGGCGCCCCCTGCCCTTCCGACATAGTCTTGGAGAGTGCGGACCCCGATCGCTCTGAGCAAATTCAGGAAGGAAATGAGGTTCGACTTGCCGGCGCCGTTGGATCCGATCAAGATATTGGCTGGTCGCAGTTCGAGCGGCTGCAAGTTCTTGATCGACTTGAAGCCGCCTACATCAATTTTGGTTATCCTCGCCATTCCTAACGCACCGTCGGGTACTTAATCCCTAACTGCTCCAAATACGTATCGTACTTCGACGGATCGTAATAGAACTTCTTCATGCGGTCGCGATAAATCTCCATGGTCTTGGCATTCAGCCAGATCGCCGGCTTATCGTCGGGCCGCAGGAAGCTCTTGTACTTCACGTCCTTGGTCTGCACGTTGTTGAAGTAGTCCCACGCATTCTTCACCAACTCCGGATGCAGCAGCAGATCGAGCATGGTCATCGCCTGCACCTTCGCGCCCGCCACCACACCCTTGTGCGCGATGGGCGTCGCCATGGCGATTCCATTGGCCCAACTATGCCCGGGGCCGCCGGGAATGTTGGAGGGATAGCGCAGCGTGATGGTGGGGGCATTCCAGGAAACATCGCCGATATCGTCGGAACCGCCGCCGGTCGGGCCGACACCCTGGCCTTCGCCGCCATCCCCCGCCGCCGGGTCCGGCGCGGGCCGTGGCGGACGCATCTCCTGGATCTTGGTGGCGAGCCCGCGCACCGGAACTTTCAACTCCGCCTGCAATCCGCGCGCCAGCTTCTGGTCGTCCTCCGACCAGGTGGGCAGTCCGACCTTCTTGATGTTCTCCTGCATGGCCTCCGCGATGGGACGGTTGAAATGCCCGGGCCACGCGCTGCCCAGCAGGCGCTCGGTGAACGTGGTGTCGGTCATCAGCGTGGCGCCCTTGGCCATGTTGTCGCCGATGCGCCACATGTCCATGATGTGCTCGTAATCCGCCTCGCGGAAGTAGTACCAGACGGCAGCCGTGGGCGGCACTACGTTGGGCTGGTCGCCGCCGTTCGAAATGACGTAGTGCGAGCGCTGCGCCAGCCGCAGGTGTTCGCGCTTGAAATTCCAGCCCACGTCCATCAGCTCCACCGCGTCGAGCGCACTCTTGCCGCGCCAGGGAGCACCGGCGGCGTGGGCGGCCTCCCCCTTGAACATATATTCGATCGACACCAGCCCGTTCTGATTGAGCGATGGCCCCCACGACACGCCGAAGTTGTTGGCCACGTGGCAGAACAGCACCGCGTCGACGTTCTTGAACAACCCCGCGCGGACGAAGTACGCCTTCGCGCCGACCAGTTCCTCGGCCACCCCGGGCCACAACTGGATGGTCCCCTGCAGTTGCTCGCGCTCCATGATCTTCTTCACCGCGAGGGCGGCCAGAATGTTCAAAGGAACGCCCGAATTGTGGCCCTCGCCGTGTCCCGGAGCGTTCTCGATCATGGGCTCGTGCCAACCCACACCGGGCTTCTGCGAGGCCTGCGGAATGTCATCGATATCCGAGCCCAGCGAGATCACGGGCTTGCCCGAACCCCACGTGGCCACCCAGGCGGTGGGGACGTCCGCGAAGTTGCGCTGGATTTTGAAGCCTTCCTTCTCCAAAATGCCGCTGAGGTATTTGGTTGTCTCGAACTCCTGGAAACCGAGTTCCCCGAAGCTGAAGACGCTGTCCACCATCACCTGGGCCTGCTTCTTCATACCGTCGATCTGTCCGGCCAGATCGGCCTTCATGGCGGCTTCTTTGTCGGGTGCAATCTTGGGCTGTGCCGGCACGCAGGTTGCGGCCAGCAGGGCAAGGGCAAGTTTTCGCATATGAGAAATAGTGTAAGGCCGCCGGTCCTACCGCGCAAATGTGCTCCCCGCCCTCCATCGCGGGCGCTCATCCGCATTCGCCAGCGTCTCCACCAGCCGATTGAAAAAGTCGTTGAACTTCGCCGCCGCGGGCGGGTCCCACGGCTGCTGCAGATCGTCGGCCGGACTGTGGTAGCGCTCGGCGTACCAGCGGCGGTACACCGCTTCTTCGGGCGTCCCCTTCTCGTAGCCGAAGATGAACCCCACCGCGGGCACTCCAATCTGCATGAAGCTGTAGTGATCGGAACGCGTCAGCAGGCGGCGCTCCGGTTCCAGGTCGGGTTGGATGCGAATGTCCATCGCCCCGGCCACCTGTTTCACCGTGTCCCCCAGCGTGGATTCATCGAGCGCCAGCGTGGTCAGAGTCTTCAGCGGGAAGATCGGACGAAGCTGGTCGAGATTGATGTTGGCCACAAGCTGCTCCTTCCGGATCGTCGGATGCGCGGCAAAATACTTCGAGCCGAGCAGGCCCTTCTCCTCGCCCGTCACCACCACGAACAGCAGCGAACGCTTCAGCTTCTTGCCCGATTCGTGCAGCCGCTCCGCCATGTCGATCAGGGTCGCCACATACGCCGCATCGTCGAACGCGCCGTTGTAGATGCGGTCCCCGTTCCACGGCTCGCCGATCCCATATCCGTCCAGGTGAGCCGAAACCACGATGTATTCCTTTGCCAGCGCCGCGTCGGAGCCGGGGAGCGTGGCCAGGATGTTGTCGGACTTGAGGTCGCCGGCCTCGACTCGAAACTTGGCGCGCAGGGTCGCGGGCAGCGAAAACCGGGGCAGCGGCTTGCCTTGGGCCGCCAGGTCCGCAAGCTCCTTGTACGTGTGGCCCGAGCCCTCGAACAGCAGGTCCGCGAACGCCGGATTGAAGCGCAGGGCCAGCGGCGCGTTGGCCGCCTGCCGTTGCGGGGCATCGGCCAGGGATCGGCCAGGGTCATGGCGACGGAGTACGATACCGGCCAGCGCGGCGGCTCCGGACCGCCGGTAGCTTCGATGGTGAGCGTGCCCGCGATTCCCGGACGAGGCGCCGCGGCCGCTCCGCGCCGTCCGCCGCCCAGTTGCACCACGATCTTGCCGTTCAGCCCCTCGGGATTTTCGTCGGATCCGGCGAACACCAGTCCGGCCTCGAAGGTATCGGGCAGCCCCATGCGCGCCGGCATCGTGATCTGCCGCAGCCATTGGAGCTTGTGTCCGCCGTCCTTGCGAACCAGCTCGATTTCGGACTGGTCCGTGCGCAGCCGCACCACGTGCAGCGGCACGCTCTGGTAATATCCGGATTCGCCCGCGGGCTTAAGTCCGGCGCGTTCGAACTGCGTGACCACGTAGCGCGCCGCCTGGCGATACCCCTCGCTGCCGGTATCGCGGCCTTGGAGGCCGTCGTTAGCCAACGCCTCCACATGCGACCACCAGCGCCGGGTAGCCTCGTCGGGCTCAGTAGCGAAAAGCGCGCAGCACAGGAAAGCCGCTGCAATGTGACGAAGGTTCATAAGCTGCGAACAAGGTTATCACGCCCCGAGCCCCTGCCCCCGGCCCGTGGCCCCTGCTATATTGTGCCCTATGCGCATCGTCCACCCCGTCCTCCGGCCCGCCATATTGATTTCCTGCCTGCTGCTGGCCGGCCCTGCCGCCGGCACCGCGGCCCGCGGATCATCGTCTCCGAGGTCACGATGGGAAATGAGAATTACAAGTCCCGCGTCTTGCGCGGCGTCTATGAGGGCCCGAACTTGTGGAAGTGGACCGAGCCTTCCTTCGCTCTTTCGCTCGATCCGCCGGCCGATTCCAAACCCACGTTCCTCGAGATGGACCTGACCGTGCCGGACGAATTGATGGGGAAGAATCCGGCCGTCACGCTCGTGGCCAAAGTCAACGGCGCCGAAGTCGGGCGCCAGGCGTATCAGAAGGCCGATCGCTACTTCTTTGCCCGTCCCGTGCCTGCGGAAGCGCTGAAGCAGCGGCCGGCGGTCGTGGAGTTCGCGGTGGACCACTCGGGCACGGACTTCCCCAGCGGACGCACCGTGGGCCTGATTGTATTCTCAGTCGGTCTCAAGGAATACGAGCAGACCGCGGAGTACCGCGACGCGCAGATGGCCGAGTCCCGCCTGGCCTTCGAAAAGGTGCTGAAACAGCGCGATCTGCAAATCCCGGTTGAGAAGCAGCGCGAGCTGATGAAGCTGTTTCACGACCTGCCCGTCTGGGACAGTCTCTCGTTTCACAACGTCCGCATCATCAAAAACCCGCTTGACCTTTGGATGCTCCAGCAGATCGCCTACGAAGTGCAGCCCGACTTTGTGATCGAGACCGGGACCTGGTATGGCGGCTCGGCTCTCTACTGGGCCCACACCCTGAACGGCATGGGACTGGAGAACGCGCGCGTCCTCACCGTGGATATTCAGGACCTGACCAAGGGAGCCTCCACGCATCCGCTCTGGAAAAAATACGTGGAGTTCTCCCTGGGCAGTTCCACCGATCCCGTCATCGTCGCGAAGTTTGCGCAAAGGGTCAAAGGCATGCGCACGATTGTCAACCTCGACTCGGATCACTCCATGCATCACGTGCTCAACGAGCTTCGCATGTACGCTCCGCTGGTCAGCCCGGGAAGTTACATCGCGGTAGAGGACACACATCTGGACGGCGTGCCCACTCACCCGGAGCAAGGCCCGGGACCGATGGCCGCGGTCCGCCAGTTTCTCGCCTCAGACGCCGGCCGCGATTTCGAGCAGGATTTCACCCGCGAGGCCATGGTGATGACTTCTTACCCCGGCGGCTTTCTCCGGCGCAAAGGGACTCCGGCGCCACGACCCGCCCCTTGACGCAGGCTGCCGGCGGGCAGATACTCATGGAGGGATGTTTTATGTCTTACGGCCGCGCTTCCGCGTTTTCAACGTTGGCTGTGATCGCCCTGCTGGCGCTTCCGGCTGATGCTCAATCCGTAATTTCGGCTCGTTCTGGCGTAGTCCACTTTTTCGAGGGGGCTGT
>OMOG01000155.1 GCA_900290305.1 Candidatus Sulfopaludibacter sp. SbA4 | reverse complement strand
GCCGACGCGGTCACCTCGGATTGCCGCTGCGACCAGACCGCCGGATAGCTGTCCTGGTAGTACTTGGCAAACGCCGCGGGGATCTTCTGCGCGGCATCCTCCCGCGAGGCGTAGATGACCTTCAGGATTTCGAGCGCCTTCTTCTTAGCGAAGGGCAGTGAGGGGGAGATCAGGCCGTCACGCATGTATCGGTCGAGCGCGCGGTCCGGAAGGTCGTAAGTGTGGGATGGACGGTTGTGGCAATCCATGCAGTCCATTTCGCGCATGGAAAGTCCGGCTCCATCGGGCTTGGCGTCAATCAACACTTCACCCGGGCCGCGGCCGAGGTGCGTCCCGTGGATTCCGATGCCGTTGTTGCCGCCGCCGATCTTCATGAGCAGCACGGTCTTGGTCTGGCTGTTGGTCTCATCCTCGGCGTACTTGGAAATGACGCGCACGCGGTCTTCGCCGTACTTCTGCGGCCAATGGCAGGATTCGCAGGTTTCGCGCGCCGGGCGCAGGTTGTGGACCGGCGTGGGGATGGGGCGCGGGTAGGTGTTGAAGGTGACCGCAAAGACCTGGCCGACGCCCGAGAGCTTGCTGCGCACGAACCATCCGGCGCCGGGTCCGATGTGGCACTTCACGCACTCCACGTTGGAGTGCGGCGAGTTCTGGTAGGCGGTGTACTCGGGCTGCATCACGGTGTGACAGGTCTGGCCGCAGAACGTGACCGAGTCCATGTAGTTCACGGCGCCGTAGGAAAGCTGGCTGGCGATGGCGATGTTGGCCAGGGTGGCGGCGCACACGAAGTAGACCAACCTGCGCAGCTCGGCATTGTGCCAGGTGAGCGGCGGGAAATCCGGCGGATAGATGCCGGCGCGGCCCTCGCGCCTGCGCTTGAGCCAGATCCCCAAGGGGACCAGGGCCAGGCCGGCGAAAAACGGCACGGGAAGAATCAGAAACGAAAGAATGCCGACATACGGGCTCTTGGTCTCGCCGCGCAAGGTGATCGGCAGCACGAAAAGCCAGAAGATCGTGGCCGTGGTGACGATCACCACGCCCGCCAGGCTGATCCAGTTGTTGGACAGGTAGATGAACGGGGACAGCCAGCCCCGGCCCCTGCGTTGGGAGTTGTTAGGCGTCATGGATAGTAGGTCAGTCTCCCGCTACCGGCGCCTGGTGAGGCGTTACCGGTTCCCTGGAGTGCTCTTGCTCTTCCTTTTTAACACTACTACCAGTCAGGAAGGCGGTGTTCAGCGGGTAGACATCGGGGTCGAAAATGCTGGAGTACAAATGCCACACGACAATCGCCAGGGTGGCCAGCACGGCTTCGTAGAAATGGACCGAAGTGGCCACGTCGAGCCAGGCCTTGGGCAGCAGTTTCAGGACCAGGCTGTCGGCCCAGAGGAACAGGCCGCTGGCCACCATGACCACGGCGCCCCAGACCACGGCCCAATACTCGGCCTTTTCCACGTAGCTGTGGGCGGAGCGATCGGGCTTCCGGTCGCCGAGGCCCAGGTTGTAGGCGAAATTGGAGAGCGCCTCGCGCGGATCGTTGACGTTGGGCAGCATCTCCTTCCAGTGGCCCCGCAGCTTGCGGCTGGCGATGAGCGAAACCAGGTGGGTGATGGCGACGGCCATGAAAACGATTGCGGCGATGCGATGGATCACGCTGCGCAGGGAGCGCGCGCCTTCCATGAACAGCAGCGGCCGGGCCCACTCCTGGCTGGAGTACTTGAGGGCGAAGCCGGTCCAGACCAGGGTGAAGAACGAGATGACCAGAAGCGCGTGCTGGACGCGCTCGAAGGGCAGCATGCGGATTTCGGCGTGCGCCGGAGGTTCCGGCTGGCGCCGCGAGAGAGATCGGGCGAAGCGCAGGCGGACGAGTTTGCGTACCCAGTCGCCGCCGTTGTGGAGAAGCATCAGCCCGATGGTCACGGGAATCAGGAAGAGGTAAAACTCCCGCACGAAGCGCAGCGGCGCGGGCTCGGTGCGGCCCTCGGCGATATGCACCTGGCTGATGGCGAAACGGGTGCCGGCGCCGGCATGGCACTGGCCGCAGGTCTTGGGCAGGTTCTTGGCATAGATCTTGGACTTGGGGTCCGACGACGGCAGGATATCGTGCACTCCGTGGCAACTGGCGCAGTTGGCCACAGTCTGCGAACCCGACTTGGCGGCCAGGCCGTGGAAAGAGGCATCGAAGCTGACCAGGCGGTCGGCAGGCATGCCGAATTTGCGAGTGAGGCGGACGTCTCCGTGGCAGCTTCCGCAGGTGTCGCGGATGTGGGCTGCGTTGACCGGAGAGGCCTGGTTGGTATGTTTGACGATGTTGTGTTCGCCGTGGCAATCGGTGCACAGCGGCGCCTGCGTGATGCCGCGCGCCAGGGCCTGTCCGTGGACGCTGGTGCGGTATTGCTCGACGACTTCGTTGTGGCACATGCCGCAGGTGTCGGGGACGGCGGTGCGGAAAGCCTGCGACTTGGGCGGGAGCAGTTCGTGAGCGCTTCCGTGGCACATGCCGCAATCGGGCGCGCTCTCGTTTCCGCTCTTGCGCGCCAGGCCGTGGACGCTGCCGGCGTAGTCGCCCCCCTGCTCCTCATGGCAAGTGGTGCAGACTGGTTTGGGAACGCCGGCGGGGTGGGGATACTTCTCGTGGGATTCGTGGCAGGTGTCGCAGGGCAGGCCCGTGTGAGCGCTCTTCTCCAACTTCGCCGCCTGATCGTGGCAGGAAGAGCATTCCACAGGGGGCGCCGTGTCCGCCGCTTGCAGGCGGGCGCCGGCCGCCCCGAAGAGTATGCCGATCAAGGCCAAAACCACACAGGCAGGAATGCCTGTGCCACGGAGGCAGAGCAGGGCTGAAACCACACAGGCAGGCCCGGCGACGGGTCTAGAAATGCCTGTGCCACGCAGGCGGAGCAGAAGTGAAGACACACAGGCAGGAATGCCTGTGCTACGGCTGCTCATCGGATTACCCTCCCTGTGGAATATTGGACATCGCGACGAAATTCAGGTAAATGTAGGTCCCCCCGAGGATCAAGCCGTACACAAGAGTGACCACGGTCAGGATTTTGCCCCACTTGTCGATGACTTCGAGCTTGTGGGCGACGGTCACCTGTTGGGCCACCGAGCCTTGCAGCACGTGGATCGTGTCGTCTTCTTGATTGGCGACCATCTTGCGCCAGACGATCATGGCAATGACCGAGGCGGCGAGGAGCGACCAGAGAACGATAAACGGAATCAAATTTTGCATCGTTGATCTCCTTAAAGCTTCACAGTTGAATTTGCGGCCCCAGGCTGACGGTTGAACCCCCAGCCAGGCCGATCCTTCTTTTGTCGAAAGTTTTCCCGGTGGCTTCTTCAATGGCGTCCACCACCAGGAGCAAATAGGCATCCAGTGCGCACTGCACCATTTGCCGGGTCTCACAAGAGCCGTCGGGGGCCTGCTCGTTGCAGACCGAGCAGACGTTGCGGCGAATGGCCTCGATATACGGGCCGACATCGTCGCTCTGTACCGATTGGATCGCCAGGGCGACCTGGGGGAAAAGCCGGAACAGCGCGCAGCCCGTGGGTTCCTCCAGGCCACACTCACCATCGGCGGTTCGTTCGGTGCAGAGCATACAGATTTTCTTTCGGACAATCGACTCTAGTTCACCTAAAGACTGGGTCATATGAAACACCCTCCTTCCCGGAGCGAAAGGTAGTGCACGCAGGAGTCCATGGCGGCATCCTCTTAACCTATTGGATTTTGCAACGTTTCGATCCGGAAGTCCGATTTTGTGGGGGTATTGGCGCAACAACCGGAGCATGACTGGGGGATATTCCACTCGGGATAGGCAGATTGTGGGATTTTGCAACACGCAATGCCGCTGCCATGATGGCCAGCAGAACGGTGCTGATAGGGTCCGCTTCGGACACCACGGATACGATTCCCGCCTCCCAGGCCTGGGCGAGCAACCGCGGGTCCCTGCGGGTGATCAGCACCACCCGCTCCGGGTTGGACAAGGGGAGCGGAAGCCGCGCGAAGCCGGATTCATCCAGCACCAGGACGCCTGCGAGCCCGGGGTCCGGACGATCGACGGATTCGACGTGACAGGCGCAACTTCGGGACAGGGCTTCCCGTACAGCAGCCGCATAGACGCGATCGGCGACCGAAAGCTGAACCGTTTGCATCATAAACGACTCCCCGCCCCCGCGTTCCTCAACTACTTCTTTTCCTGGTAACCGTCCAGGCTTTTGTGCTCCGCATAGTACTTGCCGGCGTCCGTCAGGTTCTTGTTCATCGCGTCTTTATCGGTGGGCAACACCTTGGCGTGGCAATAGACGCACGCCTTCTTTGTAGCTTTCATATATTCCTGCTTGCCGTACGTGGCTGTAGAGCAAACCAGGAAGCCGCCCAGCACAATAACAGCGGGCACGATCAGTTTTAATTGGGACATGATGCCTCCGAATCCAGGAAAGAGCAATTGCATCTCCACCGTCTATCTCCTGTCTTCCGTTCGGATTGCAGAGAATACCCTCATCGGTTCGGGGGAATTCCCCACCGAAATCCCTGCGGGTTGGGCCAATTGACGCAGAATGGCCTTGGTATGATTGAAGAAGCTATCAGCTTTCAGCTATCAGCCATCAGCTTTTGCGGGGGGTGGGTGTCGGTTGGGACCGGTGGCTGGGAGTTAGTCCGTAATAATGTCCAAGCTCACACCAGGGTGGCAGAAGACCAGCGTTCTGGAGGCGGTGTTCGACCAGCTCTCGGACGCCCTGGTTCTGTACGATCCGGAGTACCGCATTACCGGCGTCAACCGGTCGGCGGAAAAGCTTTTCGGCATGTCGTCCGAGGAGATGCTCGGGAAGAATTGCCAGGATATCTTCAAGTGCAGTTTGTGCGAGCCGGGATGCGGGGTGCTGGTAGGGCTCAACCAGGCGCCGTCGTCGCCCAACTGCACGGTCCGCCTGCACACCGACAACGGGATGGAGCGGCTGGTGGTGATGCGCACCACCCAGATGTTCGATGACGACGGCAACCTGAGCGGCGTGGTGGCCACCATCAAGGACATCACCGAGGAGTCGGCTCCCGAGAAGCGGGAAGTGATCGCCGAATCGGGGCCCATGCGCGAGGTGCTCAACTTCGTGCGCCGGGTGGCGGCCAGCGAGGCCACCACGATCCTGCTGGAAGGCGAGAACGGGACCGGCAAGGACCTGGTTGCCAAAACCCTGCACTACCAGAGCCTGCGGCAGGCCGAGCCGTTCATCGCGATCAACTGCGCGGCGATTCCCGAGACGCTGCTCGAAAGCGAGCTATTCGGGTACGAAAAGGGCGCTTTCACCGATGCGCGGTCGCAGAAGCGCGGAATCTTCGAGCTGGCCGATAAGGGCACGCTGTTTCTGGACGAAATCGGCGAAATTCCGACGATGCTGCAGGCCAAGCTGCTGCGCGTGCTGGAAGACCAGAGCTTCCGGCGGCTGGGCGGACTCAAGGACATCAATCTCGATCTGCGCGTAGTGGCGGCCACCAACAAGAACCTGCGGGAGGCGGTGAAGGAAGGCGCTTTCCGCCAGGACCTGTACTTCCGGCTCAACGTGATTCAGATCCTGATTCCGCCGCTGCGGGAGCGGGTCGAAGATATCGTGCCGTTGACGAAGTTCTTCATCGAGCACTACAACCGCAAATTCAAGCGGAACATCGAAGGGGTGAGCGAAGCGGCGGCCAGGCTGCTGATGTCGCACGACTGGCCGGGCAACGTGCGCGAACTGCGCAACGCCATCGAGCGGGCCATGATCCTGGAGGATTCGGCGCGGATTACGCCGGCCAGCCTGCCGATCGCGATCTCGCGGCCGGATCCGGAGGCGCCGGTGGCCATGCCGGTGAGCCTGGACGTGCCGGGGGACGGGCTGTCGCTGGAGGACAATGAGCGGAGCCTGCTGGTGCGCGCCCTGGAAAAGACGGCGGGCAACCAGACGCAAGCGGCGCGGCTGCTGCGGATCACGCGGGACACGCTGCGGTACAAGATGAAGAAGTTCAATTTGCGGTAGGGGCATGGCCGCGGTCTCCGGGGAAGCGTTGACGGGGGGATCACCGGGTGCTCACTTATTCCAAGGCGATTCGCGGGGCTCAGTGAGTCAGTCATGCCTGGGGATCCTGGGGGTAGAGACCGTGCTCCATCTCGATCTGTTGCAGGGCGGCTGAGGCGCAGTTCAGGGTCAGCTCGAGGCGGAGGCGATCTTCGCCCTTGCACTTCAGGTTGGCGATGCGCTGGAACTCGGAGACGATGGCCTGGCACTGCTTGTCGAGTGCGGCGAGGCTCTCAAGAATAGTGGGCGCGGGCTTCTCTTTGGGGGGCATGGTGCGGCGAAGCTCGTCCACGGCGCCAGCGATCTTCTCGGCGTTTTGGGGGTCGAGCTCGATGGCCTCGTCGTTGAAGTGGAGGGCGTTCTCCTTGATAAATGGCTCGACGGCGCGAAAGTCTTCGGGGGTGATGCGGATGAGTTGCCTGAGCTCGAAGATGGCGGGGCCGTGTTGCTGCCACATGCGAATGATGCGATCGGCCTGGGTGCCGCTGATATGCAGATACTGGGGGCAGAACTCCTTCCAGGAAGATGCGCAGCGCAGGTAGAGACGGCCCTCGCGGATGCGCAGGATGGTCTCGGCCTGGGCCGCTGAACAGCGGCCGGCCACAATGGCGAAGGACTGATTCTGTCCCAGAGTCAGTCCCAATTGGAGCAGCTCGACAAGCTCGGGCGGCAGCGGGGAAACTGGTGGATGCATAGAGAACTCCGTCAGGCGACACAAGATGTGTCGCCTAAGATCGTCGATTTACTGAAAAGAAGGGACTTAACTCAGGGTCGGCGACACAACTTGTGTCGCCACCCCCCAAATTGGGGGCAGAAACGAAAACAGCTCCCCGAACGGCGGGGAGCTGTGGAGCGCTAAATCTCTTCCTAATTTCAAGCTAGCATGCAAGCATGGCGGGACGGTGGTAAAAGGGGTGCAGTGCCGTGCTTGGTGGTGGGTAAGTGGTTTGGAATCAGTGTAGGATGCCGGTTGAAATATATTTCCAAGATTGGTGACCGTGTTTTTGGGGATTTCACGAAAATGGGGGGATGGCTTGTAGGGCATTGAAAGCAAACAGGATATTGGAAGGGGTTCAGCGGGCGGCGGGAACATGGACGTGGGTTGGCAGGCGGAAGCGCCTGCCCCACCAAAACGGGCCCGCCGGTCAATTCCCGGCCACTCATGACCTATGTGTCGACACGCTCGCTTTGGGCGATCACTTGAGCTAGAGTCGATCAAGAGATGACTAGATATGGTTTCCTGATCCTCTTCTCGTTGCCGCTTTCGCCCCTGGTTCTGCCTGCGGCAGATATCGTCGCGTTTCCCAGTGGAGAGATTACACTTCAAGGAGTTTTGTACAAACCGGAAGGAACAGGACCGTTTCCCGCTGTCGTCTATAACCACGGGAGCGCTGCCGGCATGCTGAGCAAAGAGGCATTCGACGCGCTCGGTCCGGCGTTCGTCAGCCGTGGATGGGTGTTCTTTGGACCCTACCGCCGAGGTCAAGGTTTGAGCGCCTCGGCGGGTCCGTACATTGGCGATCAGATCGCTGCGGCGGAGAAGAACGGTGGCGTCTCCGCGGGTGCCGCGGCCATGGTCCGGTTGCTGGAGACGGATCACCTGAACGATCAGTTGGCGGCCCTGGCGTGGTTACGAAAGCAGGGCTTCGTTCAACCGGATCGCGTTGCCGTGGCGGGGAACTCGTTTGGCGGCATTGAGACCGTGCTGGGCGCGGAACGAGGGAAATACTGTGCGGCGATCGATTCGGCGGGGGGCGCTCAAAGTTGGGCACAGGCCCCCAACTTGCAATCGCGGATGACTCGTGCGGTTCGAAATGCCAATGCGCCAATTTTCTTTTTCCAAGCCGCCAATGACTATGACCTATCGCCGAGCAAGACTCTCTCAGCCGCGATGAAGGCCGCGGGCAAGACGTACGAGGTGAAGATCTATCCCCCGTACGGCAACTCCCCTCAGGATGGCCATACCTTTGGCTATTTTGGATCCGCCGTTTGGGCCGACGATGTCTTCCGGTTTCTGAACCGGCACTGCGCCAGGTAGCAGGGTGTCCGCTCGATTCCCTTTACCGCGATAAACGCCGCAGTATTTGCCGAAGCTTCAGCGCCGCGCCCGGAAGGGATGGGATTCCATGGCCCACCGGTCAATTTTCGGCCGGCGCGCTGAAAAAAAGTCCGTCTCCACTTTGTCACTTTCAGAATTATTTGGCATAACGTCGTCAACTTTATTTGGCATACTTGTTGAGTATGGACCCGTTGGCCGGGCTTTCCGAAGAAGCTCGCAAACTGGCGATGGAGCGCTTCCGGTTGCTCCAGCGGCACCTTGAGAACAGCGAGCCGCTCACGTCAGTGGCGCGGGGCGCTGGCATTCCTTACCGAACCGCCCACCGTCTTGTGTCCGAGTACCGACGGTCTGGGTTGGCCGCCCTGGCGCGCAAAAAGCGAGCGGATCGGGGAGAACGACGCGCGATTTCGGGCAAGCTCAAAGAGGCCATTGAAGGCCTGGCCCTGCAGAAACCGCCGCTGCCAATTGCTGCTTTGTACCGGCAGGTGCTGAAACTTTCGTTGGATCTTGGAGAGAAGCCTCCGAGCTATGGCACGGTCTTCAATATCGTTCGGAATCTGCCGGCCGACCTGGTGATTCTCGCGCACGAAGGAACGAAGGCGTACAGCGACACCTATGAGCTGGTCCATCGTCGAGAGGCCGCCGGACCCAACACGATTTGGCAGGCGGACCACACGCCGCTCGACATCCTATTAGTCCGTCCGGACGGTGAGATCACCAAGCCTTGGCTCTCTACCGTAATCGACGATTACAGCCGGGCCGTGGCTGGCTACTTTCTTTCATTTGAAGACCCGTCCGCGCTGAACACATCGCTCGCGTTACGTCAGGCGATTTGGCGGAAAGAAGATCCGCGCTGGACGGTGTGCGGCATTCCCGATGCCCTCTACACCGACCATGGGAGCGACTTCACATCCCAACATTTGGAGCAAGTGGCCGCGGACTTGAAAATCCGCCTGGTGTTCTCTATCCCCGGGAAACCACGGGGCCGCGGTCGTATCGAAAGGTTCTTCTCCACGGTGAACGAGATGTTTTTGTGCGAGATGGACGGTTATGCGCCAGCCGGCGGAGCCGTGCGCGGAAAGCCAACTCTAACGCTTTCAGAGTTCGACACGAAATTCCGCGCCTTCCTTTTGGACGTGTACCACAGTCGCGGACATTCGGAAACCAAGATGCCGCCGGTCGAGCGATGGGAGGCGAGTGGGTTCTTGCCGCGAATGCCAGATTCGCTGGAGCAATTGGATTTGCTGCTGATTCAGGTCGCCAAAGCGCGTCTCGTTCGCGTCGACGGAATCCATTTCCAGAACCTCCGATACATCTCGACAACGCTGGCAGCGTATGTCGGAGAGACGGTCGCCCTGCGCATCGATCCCCGCGATATGGCCGAGGTCCGCGTCTTTCACAAGGATCGATTTCTGTGCCGGGCGGTTTGCGCGGAGCTGGCCGGCGCCGTGGTTCCGCTGCGAGACATCCTGCGCGCTCGAAATCAAAGACGACGGGAGCTACGGGGCATTTTACGGGACCGCCATGCTACCGTCGAGACGCTGCTGGAAATCAAACGCGGAGAAAGCATAGAGAAAGAAGATGTACAACCAGCAGCAGGAGAGCCCGAATTGCGAAAGCCTGCAGTCCCCGCCCTCAAGCGATACCGCAACGAATAACAACGGCCTATCCGCCATAGTGGAGACCCTGGAACACCGGCGGTTCAGCGAATTCTGCGACGCCTGCCGAAGATATCAATATATCGGCCTTTGCTTTGGTTCCCCCGGAGTCGGCAAGACCCTTTCGGCGAGAAGTTATAGCCGTTGGGGCAAGGCGGAGCAATCGGACCCATGGGGGTCGGGTCCGACCGAAAATCCATTACTCGACACGGTCCTCTACACGCCGTCTGTGATCAACGCCCCCCATAGGATCGAAGCCGAAATCAGTCGCTCTCGCGGAGTCCTCAGGGACCTGGCAAAGCAGCCACTCCGACATGAGAGGGAACAGAAATTGGCATCCATTCGTCGGCGAGATGAAGAGCACCGGGCACATTACCTGAAAAACGAGCGGCGCGGGACTCCCTTTCCAATACTCCGTCCGACGTACGGTGAGGTTGCGCAAGACTACACCACCAGGGAACTGCGGATTCGTGATCCGACGACGCTGGTTCTAGTCGATGAGGCGGACCGACTGCGGATGGCCAGCCTTGAGCAAGTCCGCGCGATCTTCGATGCAGGTGCGATTGGGGTAATTCTGATCGGAATGCCGGGACTAGAAAAACGCCTGGCACGGTCTCCGCAGTTTTACTCGCGTATCGGCTTCGTCCATGAGTTTCGGCCTTTGGCCGCCCAAGAAGTCCGGGAATTGCTGGACCGCCGATGGGCGCCTCCGGGGGTGCATCTCCCGGATCAACCAATGGACACAGAAACGGTGGCGGCAATCATCCGAATCACCGGTGGCAACTTCCGGCTGTTGAACCGTCTGCTCACACAAATGGAGCGGATTCTTGAAATCAACTCGCTGCCAGCCGTGACCAAAGCCGTCGTGGAAGCGGCGCGAGAGAGCCTGGTGATCGGGCAGGCCTAAAGCGGTTCCGCTGCCGGCCCGAGGTGAGCCTGTTGACCTTGGGCTGAAGGGTGCATAAACGTTTGTTTTTGCACCTCAGCCACAGCGCAGCCGGCGGCATCCGAAAACCGGGAAAAACAGTT
>OMOG01000753.1 GCA_900290305.1 Candidatus Sulfopaludibacter sp. SbA4 | reverse complement strand
GGGTCCAGGGGGACCCGCGCGGACCGGGGGGTCCGCCCCACCAGTCAGGCCACTAACTCGTGCAAAATGTTGCCCGACACATCCGTCAGACGGAAATCGCGGCCGCTGTACCGGTAGGTCAGCTTGGTGTGGTCGATTCCGAACAGGTACAAAATGGTGGCGTGAATGTCGTGGACATGCACCGGCTTCTCGATCGCCTTGAAGCCGAAATCGTCGGTGGCGCCGTGGATCGTGCCGCCCTTCACCGCCCCTCCGGCCAGCCACATGGTGAACCCGAAAGGATTGTGATCGCGGCCCCGCTTGATCCCGGCGCCCGCGCCGCCTACCTCGCGGACCGGCGTGCGTCCAAACTCCGACCCGCACACCACCAGCGTATCCTTCCACAGGCCGCGGCCCTTCAGGTCCTTGATTACGGCGGCGAATCCCTGGTCGGAATTTTTGGCGTTGGTCTTGTGGGCGAAGATATCGCCGTGCGCGTCCCACGGGTCGCCTTTCGAGTAGTAGACCTGGGTCATGCGGACGCCCTTCTCGGCCAGCCGCACCGCCGTCAGACAGCCACGGGCTACGGGTCCGGGGCCGTAGAGGTCCAGCGTCGCCTGCGATTCCTTGCGTACGTCGAAGACTTCCGGCGCCTCGGTCTGCATGCGGTAGGCGATCTCCATCGACTTGATCACCGCTTCCACCTGCTGGTCGGCTCCGGTCTGCTCCTGGCGCATCTTCTCCAGGTTCTGGAGTAAGTCGAGCTCGCGGCGCTGCTCGACGAGCGAGAATTTGGGGTTATTGACGTAACTGATCAGTTTCTTAGGGTCGAAGCTGCGCTCGATGGTGACTTTCTTGGGCTTGTCCTTGTCTTTATCGTCAGCCTTCGGCTCGGGCATCGGCTCCGGCTCGGCATCGGCGCCATCGGGACTGTCGGCGGCAGCGCCGCCCACGCGGTTGGAAATGAACGTGCCCTGATTGATGGCCGGCAGGAAACCGTTGCTCCACAGCGGAGGGCCCACCGTGGTCGGCACATCCGGACACAGCACCACGTATCCCGGCAGACTCTGATTGTCAGTGCCCAGCCCGTAAGTAAGCCAGGCTCCCATCGAGGGACGCCCCGCCTGGTTGGCGCCGGTATTCAGCATCAGGCAGGAAGGCTCGTGATTGGGGATATCGGTGTAGACCGACCGCACCCAGCAGATATCGTCGGCCACTTCCCCTAGGTGCGGCCACAACTCGCTGATCTCCATGCCGCACTGCCCGTACTTCTTGAAGGCGAAGGGCGATTTCATCAGCTCGCCGGTGCGCCGTTCGGTCTTGATGGTTCCGCCCGGCAGCGGCTGGCCGTCGTACTTGTCGAGCATGGGCTTGGGGTCGAAGCTGTCGACATGCGACAGGCCGCCGTTCATGAACAGGAAGATGACGCGCTTCACGCGCTGCGGGTAGTCGAGCGCGATTCCCGCCCGCGCCACAGACCGGCTGACCATGCCGGCGAAGGCCATCATGCCGAAGCCCGAGCCCACGCGCCGCAGGGCCTCCCGGCGGGTGAACGGATTGGAAGACTTGTGTTCAAACATATTGTCAGTTGATAAACACGAACTCACTGGAGCTGAACAGGATCTTGGCGTAGCGTCCCCAGGCGGTGGGGTCGTACTTGACTTCGGGCGCGCCGCCCCGTCCGCCGCGGCCGCCCGGCATTCCTCCCATGAGGCCCATGCCCATCGGCATCGCCGGCGCTGCCCCATCGGCGCCCGCCGCGGCAGGGTCGGCTGCCGCTCCGCCTTCGGGTGGCGG
>OMOG01000147.1 GCA_900290305.1 Candidatus Sulfopaludibacter sp. SbA4 | reverse complement strand
TGCTTGCAGTCTCCCCGATGATCCCGTGAATACCCCCGCTGCGCTTGCGGGTTTCTCTCCGCCTGACCTTCAAAGTAAGTACTCGTGACATCGTATAAGAGTAAGTCGTACTCGAGTTGGAATAACTTGCGGATTCTCCCCCAAACCGATCACTGATTCTCCTCTGAAACCAATCGCCGTTCTCTTCTGAAAACGATCGGCGTTCTCCCGCGAAAACGATCAGCGTTCTCCTGGCAAAGCGATCACTTTTCCCATCGGGGGAGAACGGTGATCGAAATGGGAGAACAGTGATCGGAATCAGAGGAGAACGCCGATCGAAACGGGAGATCGGCGAGGCGGCGCTGGACAGAACCGGGGCTACGATGGGGCGCCCAGGAGGGCCACCCCCAAGTTGCCCAGAAAGAGAAAGTCCATGCGCAAGATCAAAGAAGTTCTCCGGCTCCACTACGAACAGAAGCTTGGTCAGCGGCAGATCGCCCGCAGCGCCAACGTCAGTCAGAGCACCGTCCATGAGTATCTGGCGAAAGCCCGCGCCGCCGGCCTCGGCTGGCCGCTCGGCGAGGAATGGGACGAGGCCCGGCTCTCCGCCGCGCTGTTTCCGCCCAAAGCGGCGCCCGGCAAACCGCCCCAGCGTCCGGCGCCGGATTTCCGCGCCCTTCGCCAGCAACGCGAGAAGCATCGCGAACTTACCCTGGAGTTACTCTGGGAGGAGTACCGCGAACAGCATCCCGACGGCTACAGTTACAGCCGCTTCTGCAAGCTCTGCCGCGGATGGAAGAAGCGGCAGGATGTGGTCCTGCGCCAGGAGCACCGTCCCGGCGAGAAGCTGTTTCTCGACTGGGCCGGCGCCACCATCGCCATCCACCACGCCGATGGCACTGTCATCCAGGCGCCGTTGTTCGTCAGCGCGCTGGGCGTCTCCAGCTACACCTACGCCGAAGCCACCGCCAACCAACAGATGGAGAACTGGCTCAAAGTGCAAATGAATGCGTTCGAGTTCTATGGTGGCTGCCCGCAGTTACTGGTGCCCGATAACACCAAAACCGGTGTAACTCGCGCCTGTAACTACGAACCGGACCTGAATCCGACTTATCAGGAGTTCGCCACCCACTATCGCGTAGCCGTGCTGCCGGCCCGGCCTTACAAGCCCCGCGACAAGGCCAAAGTGGAAAGCGCGGTACAAGTGGTGCAGCGCTGGATCCTGATGCGGCTGCGCCAGCGCAAATTCCTTTCCCTCACCGAGTGCAATCAGGCTATCCACGATCTGCTGGGGTATCTCAACAAGCGGCCCTTCCGCAAACGGCGCGACGAAAGCCGGGCCTCGCTGTTCGCCAAGGTGGACCGGCCCGCGCTGCAGCCGCTGCCAAGCAACCGTTACGATCTCAGCCAGTGGTCGCAGGCGCGCGTCAACATCGACTACCACATCGCTTTCGACGGTAACTTCTACAGCGTGCCCTACGCGCTCACCGGCGAGGTGATGGAGGTGCGCGCCACTCCGGCGACGGTGGAGATCTTTCATCGCGGCAAGCGCGTGGCCTCCCATCTGCGCAGCCGCGGACGCAACCTGCCGATCACCCAGGCGGAGCATCGGCCCAAGAGCCATCAGGCGCACCTGGAGTGGACGCCGTCGCGCATGGTGGACTGGGCGGCGAAAGTGGGCCGGCACACGGCGCAACTGGTCGAGCGGATTCTGGACAGCAAGCCGCATCCGGAGATGGGGTACCGGGCGTGTCTCGGGCTGATCCGTCTGGCGCGCAAGCACTCGGCCGAGCGGATGGAGGCCGCCGCCGAACGGGCGCTCGCCACCGGCGCCATCGGTTACCGCCACGTCAAATCGATCCTGCAAAGCCGGCTGGATTCGCAGCCGCTGGCGGCGCCGCCACCCACGCGGGCCACACCCGACCACGAGAACCTGCGCGGACCCGAGTACTTCCAATAAAGGAGCGCGAGCGATGCTACAGCAACCGACATTAGAGAAACTGGAAGCCATGCGCCTGCATGGGATGGCGCAAGCCCTGCGCGAGTTGGCCGGCCAGGAAGCCGCGCCCGACCTGAGCTTCGAGGATCGCCTGGCGCTGCTGGTGGACCGGCAGTTCACCTGGCGGCAGAACGAAGCCTTACAAGCGCGCCTGCGGCGGGCGAAACTGCGCGCCAACGCCTGCGTCGAAGACATCGACTATCGCGCGGCGCGCGGACTGGACAAGACCCTGTTGCGTTCTTTGACGGCGGATTCGGCCTGGGTGGAGCGGCACGAGAATGTTTTCGTGTGCGGCCCGACCGGAGTGGGCAAGAGTTACCTGGCGTGCGCGCTGGCGCAAAAGGCCTGCCGCGATGGGCACTCGGCGTTTTACAGCCGGGCGGCGGCGCTGTTCCGCGACCTGGCGCTGGCGCGGGCCGACGGCAGCCTGCGCAATTTCTTGCTGCGCTTAAGTAAGGTGGACGTGCTGGTAGTAGACGATTGGGCCATGACGCCCCTCAACGAAACCGAGGCGCGCGACTTCTGGGAGATTTGCGAAGACCGCTGCCAGGCGCGTTCGTTGATCCTGACCTCGCAGATGCCAGTTGCCAAGTGGCATCAGCAGATCGGGGATTCCACCATCGCCGAAGGGATTCTCGATCGGATCATACACAGGGCCCACCGCATCGAGCTTCGCGGGGAATCGATGCGGAAGAACCCGCCAAAAGCGGAGCCAAAAGCGGAGCACTAAAAAGCGTGCTCCGGGGTCTCTGCAGCGCTGGGCGGGGAACGGGACTGCCGTCCCTTTCCCCGCGCCCCTTTCCTGGCGAGCCCGCCCAGCCTCCGCTTCGCTCCGGATGGGATCAATTCTCTTGCGTTTCCGATCACTCTCGGGCACAATCAAAAAGCCAGCGTCGCTTCGCTCCGATCCCGCTGATCGACTACCGGAGAATGGTGATCGGAATCAGCGGAGAACGGTGATCGATTTCGGGAGAATCGCCAAATTGCTTCAATTTGTTTCAGTCGCTGGCATTCGGCGAGGTGCCGGAGTACGGCTATAACAGTCAATCCTCCAGTGCCATCCAAGCCTGCGTCTTCCAAGTTACACAGAATGCACAGTATACGCCGGTTGCCAGCACAGGATCGACGGCACCGCCGGCGCCCAGCTGCTCGCTGGAACTGGAGTACGCTCCCGTGCAGTCGCTGCATTACACGCCTCTACACCGCCGCAATCATGCATTACTTGTTGTGACCGACGGCGATGGCAACACTTTCACCATGGAGGGTAATCCCCAGACTGTCGCCCCGCCATGGGGAATGCTGGTTCCGGATAACCTCCCAGGAAATGTTGGCGACGCGCAGTGGGGCAGCATACTCACATCGAGCCAGGACCCGAACCTCTGCAACCAGATCGCCTCCATTGAAACGGCGGAGAACAATTACTCCAACAACGAGGTGCACTACAACCCATTGGGGCCGAACTCCAATTCCTTCATCAATTGGCTCCTTCAAAGCGGTGGCGTGGACCAGTACTTCACGGCGCCGCCCGGAACTACAGGGTGGAGTACCTCCCTTTATGGAACGCTCTGGGGCATTTTCCCGAATTAGCCTATGAAATTCGGCAGCAGAATCGGATCGATGAGGGAAAAACTCGCAATCGGGGTGGCCGGGATCTACTGGCTCAGCGTTGTGGGAACCTATTTCGTTGCGCTGAGCCTTCACGACACGTCCGGGATAGCTTTCATGCCCTTCATGATTCTATCGCTGCCGTGGAGCCTGATGATGTACGGCCTAGCGGAGCAAATCCCTGGCAACCTACTTAGGGTTACGACGTACGCGATTCTGTGCTTTGTTTTTTCTGGAGGTACTTCGCTGCTGATCCACCGTCTGATCGCGGGGCACTGGGCCGACTTGAGAAAACCTCTGGGCCGCAGGCTCAGGTGAGGATATGGGGTTACGGGGACAGGCAACGAAACCCCCAAACTACTCTGCCACCCAGAATAACGGGCGGATTACTTCGTCAGTGGATGCCGTGACTGGCGAGAACGTGAGTTACACTTACGATTCGCTGAACCGGCTGATTGCGGCGTCGACTTCTGGGACCACCGGCGTGCAATGGGGCAACTCGTATAGCTATGATGGGTTTGGCAACTTGACTTCGAAGGTAGTGACGAAAGGGACGGCGCCGCAGGTTTACCCGATCGTGAATTCGGCCACCAACCAGGCGCGCATGAGCGGCGACCTCGGGTTCGACGCGAACGGTAACTGGATGGGAACCAGCGTAGCTCCAAACACCTGGAATGTGGAGAACCAGTTGATTTCGAATGCCACCGTGGATGGCACCGGCAACATCCTGACGTACACCTACGATCCGTGGGGCAAGCGCGTGCTGCAATATACGGGCGGCGCGAACAATTATTCCGGCACGGGCACGATCTTCTTCTACAGCATCACCGGGCAACGGCTGGCGACGTACAGTCTTAATACCTCCCCGCTGCAGGTGTATCCGGGAGGCGTGACCCAGTATTTCGGTCGGCGGATGCTGAAGCCGATGGACCGGCTGGGCAGCGTGCGGAATAACGGCAGCGGACCCATCGCCTATTACCCATGGGGCGAAGAGCGCACCGCGACCCCCGACGGCGCCGACAAATTCGCCACCTACTTCCGCGACGTTACGAGCGACGGCATGGGCGAAGACTACGCCAACGCGAGATACTATAACAACAACTTCGGAAGGTTCTGGAGCCCGGACCCGCTCGGGAGCGGCGCGGCGGACCCGAAGAATCCCGGCACCTTGAACAGGTACGCGTACGTTGGCAATGATCCAGTGAACACGATTGATCCGACTGGGCTGATGCTGTATGTCCCCGGCGGCGCTCCGACTCCCCCATCGTTGTACGTCCCAAGCGTCATGGTCGTTGGTTGCGCAGAGTCGGTAATGATGTCTGTCGCTGCGGGCTATGGCGGGAACATGGAGGAGCAGATGGCGGCCTGCTACCAAGCGATCAACTCTATGCCCGGCAGCAGCGGCGGGGGGTCCGGCACCCCATGGTTGTCCACAGGGACCGCCACTCAACTGTC
>OMOG01000436.1 GCA_900290305.1 Candidatus Sulfopaludibacter sp. SbA4 | reverse complement strand
TCGAGATCCTGCGGGCCAAGCTGGCGGCAAAGGTAAAACCGAATGCCCTTGGAGAACACTTGATACAGTTCCTCCATGCCGGACGGATCTCCACTGCGTATGCGTTCCACGAGGTTCGGCCAGGTGGGATCCAACGGATCCGTACTGTTGCCGACATCCGGCTCGGTTTCGAAGTTCATCGGTTGCCTACCATAAAATAAGCTCCCCAGTAACGCGGTCGGGCCCGCCAACCGGGAGAATGGATCATTTCGAGTTGCGCGGCGCGCAACGCCTGAGCGGGGTCCGGGCGCCGCCCGCTCAGGTAGCCGTAGAAAGCGCGGAACAGGCCGCCATCTTCATCCGGAGTGGCCCAGCGGCTGCCCACTACGGATTGCGCGCCTGCCGCCAGCCAGGCGCGCGTCAGTCCCATCAATCCGGTGCCTTGCAGAACGGTGCCTTCGGCGGAAGCGCAGCCGCTCAATACCACCAGGCCGGCATCGAGCTTCCAGCCGGCGATTTCGGCGGGCTGCAGCAACTCCGGCTCGTTGCGGTCGGTGAGGCTGAGGGCGATGAGGCCATAGGCCGGCCGGCCGGCGGACCCGGGCCCGACGCCCTTTGCCGATCCGGGAACGAGGCCCTCGGCCAATCCGGGAACGAGGCCCTCGCCGGAATGGTCCTCCAATACTTTCGTGCCCAGGATGTGGGTGGCGAAGTGTACGACTGCGGGATTGCGGCGCAGTTGATCCACCAGGTTGCGGCGCGAAGCGTCGGCGCCTTTCAGCAGGACACTCTGCCCATTCCACGAGCGTGAGCAGGCGTCCAGCTCCGAACTGCTTGCCACCAGGCGCGGAAGGATCAGCCCTCCGGCATCGGTCACCCTTCCGGAATCGCTCCGGGTGGCGGCCGTGAGGCGCAGGGGCCAGGACAGCCCCGCATGGGACACCGGCAAGCGCCCGCCCCTTCGTGGGTCGGCCGTGTTGTAGATCGGGTCGCCCACCCCGACAAACAGGGGAGCGGGATCGGTTCTTTCCGGGCGCCCTGTGGCTTCCAGCCAATACCCGGCGCCGGGAATCACCTCGGTCGTGTGCCGCTCGACGACATAGACGGGAGCCGGCCGGGACTCTTTGCTTAAAGAATGCTCGAGTTTGCTCAAAGAAGGCACGGGCAGCGCCGCTACCGGAACGTCGAGCAGCGCCGGATCGAGCGACAATAGCCAGCGCGGCTTCTGCTGGAACCGCGGTGCAAGCGGCCCGAAAAGCGTTTGGTAAAGGGCGGATCCCGCGGATGAGGCTTCCTGCGTATCTTCCCGAATGGCGTCCGCCGCCGCCTGGGCCAGCGCCTGGATCTCCCGGCGAGGCGGCAGGGAATAGAGCACCGGGCCGGTCCGGTCCACCGCCCACAGCCACGAAATCGATTCACCCAGTTGGAAACTGAGCAGCAGGCTGTCCGGGTCGAGGGCCGAAGCGGCGCGTGAGAGCACTTCGCCGGGCGCCGGCTGCCAGGGAGAAACCAGCGCCGCCTCCATGATCCCGAGCTGCGCGCGGGTAGCCTGCACGGCTTGCTGAGAGGCGGCGCCGGCGCTCCGCAACGCGGCGATCTCGGCGCGCTGCAGCCCGGCGATCGCTTCCCAATAGGATGGCGGCAGGTCCGCGATCTGCGCCTGCCGTTCTTTGAAGAGCGCGCGCAGACTGCTGGCCCGGTTCTCCTCGGCGGCCTCGAAGGTCTCACGCATCAAGGCGGCGTCGCCGGTCTCGAGGTACAACCGGTTGTCGGCCTCGATGAAGGCGGAGTAGACCTGGTCCAGCCAGCCTTCGTTTCCGATGCGGCTGGCTTCATCGGGCAAAGCCGACCAACGCCACGCCCGCGCCAGGCGCAGGGCGATGCGCAGATCGTCCACGGCCTCCCGCAGACGGCCCTGCTTCAATCGCACACGCCCGCGGTAATGGTACATGTCCCACGCCGGCAGCGGTCCGGCCGGCCCAGACGCCAGTTCCACGGCGCGATCGAGCAGCGCCGAGGCCGAGGTCAGGTCGCCCTGGTCCATGCGCAGCCGGCCGAGGTTGCGGTAGGAGTTATCGAGGGGCAGGTGGTGCAGCTTGCAGACCCGGTAGGCCTCCAGCAGCGCGCTCTCGGCCTGGGGGAGGAGATGGCTCCTGAGCAACTCCTCCCCCAGGCGATTCCAGGCGCGCGCGTACAGCGCCAGGTCGTCGGCGCGGTCGGCGCCATCGATGGCCTGGCGGAACAGTTCGAGCGCTTCCGGCAGGCGTTTTTGGGAAGCGCGTAACGAACCCAATGTGACCTGGATCTCGCGCAAGTGCAACTTGCGGTCTTCGCCGGACATGTTCTCGAAGCTCTGCTCGGTCCAGTGCACGGCGGCGTCGAGATCGCCCATCTCGCGGTAGAGCGACCCGAGATTGGCGTCCACGATGGCGGTCTCGCTGGTGTCGCTGGCGGATTCGGCGAGGCGGCGGGCTTCGAGAAAGGTGCGCAGGGCCGACTGGTACTGACGGCTGGCGAACTGGCAGGCGCCGACGTTGGTCGCGGCACGGGCGGCCAGATCGAATTCCTCAAGAGCCGCAGCGGTCTGCCGCAAAGCGCCGAACCGGCTCTGCGCATCGGTGAAGCGCCTTTGACGATACAGGGCCAAGCCTTCCTGATTCAGGGCGTCCAGAGACCTGCGGCGCGCAACTCTCTCTTTGGTGAGGGGCAGGAGCTTCGTCCTGCGGTGCGGAACGGAAGACGACACCGTGCCGACGAGCGGGAATACAAGCGCACAACAAGCCACGATCTGGGCCGGTTTCAAAATTCCGCTCCGGACGCTAAATTCTTAGATAGAATACTTTCTGGTTATTCTTTGGGAATACCTCCTAGGAGGATATCCCCAAAGAATGATACCAGTTTTTGCCTAAGAAAAGGCTCCCCCTAGATGGGGGTATTGGAAGGTCGCGCCTGCGGGGGCGCGTCAAGGCCGGTTTACTTTAGAAACCGCCTAAAAGCCGCAGAACCGAATTGATGATAATAATCGGATCTCCAGGCATTGTTTTACTAAGAAATTGCTCTGTGGAAGCAGCAATCCCTCTCAATTCCAATCTACTCCGCTGCTATTCTAATGCAAGGGCTTCTAAGAACTAAGTTGTTGTATTCAAAGCGAAAATATTCCCGGAAATTTTGTGACCGTGAAAAACGCGCAGCTACATTTGGGGTATCGGGGGGCCACCGCGGGCTCCCCGAAGAGGCCGGAGGGTGACTCCGTGGCAGCAGGAGCCTCAGGTGTACCGCCGTTTTGGAGTGGTACCGACGATCTATTGGGGAAAGAGCACAGTACTCACCAATTTCTAGTGAAAATGTTTCACACTCCGGTCCAGGGCAGGGAAAACCGGTATCACTCGACGGTAGTCGTACCCATGGACTGCCAGCCGGTGTTGTTGCCGCCGGCCGCGTCGCGCCCCGCCACCCATACAATACGATTCCCGGCGAAGGGCGATTTGAACGTGATATTCAGCATCAACGTCAGCGTGTTCCCGCTCTTCGCCGCCGACGAACCGACGCGGTTCACCGAGCATTGGCTGTTTTGAATAGTGGCCGCGACTCCGTTCAGCACCACGCCGCCGGCGAATGGGCCTCCCGCGTCCCCGCCATCGTCCACCAGCAACAGAGAATTAGTAGATGCTACATAGGCCAAATAGCATGCCTGCCGTCCGTCGATAAAGTTATTCACCAGCAGGTTCACCACTCCGAAGTCGCCGGCGCCCTGGCTGTCGGTCAAAGCGGCGGTAAACGTCTGCGCCGTCCCCGAGGCCGCCGCGCTGCGCGCCTGGGTCAGACTCACCACCGCGATCGTACCCGCGGGGGTAAACGGCGCCTGCCACACGCCCAACGCCTGCCACCCCGAATTCCCGCCCGCCACATTCCCCGCCGCCAGGTACATCACCTTGTTACCCCCGAAACCAGCGGTGAAGATGATATTCAGCGCGACGGTCAGCGTGTTGCCGCTGCCGGCCGCCGCCGAGGCTGAGCCCGTAACGATGCACTGGCTGTTGGAAACACTTCCCGCGCCTCCCAGCACCAGCCCCGTAGAAAGCGTGCCGCCGTCGTCCGCCACGAGGTAAAGCACGCCTGCGCTCCGGCTGTATGCCAGGTAACAGGCATTCCGTCCATCCAGAACATTGTTGATCAGGACGTTCACGACCCCCAGATCCTGCCAGCCGCTCGAATCGTTGAATGTGAAAACCATGACCTGGCTCGATCCGCTGCCCGACGCCGGGCTGACCGACACGGGATTGGGCGTTGTACTCCCGGTACCGCCAGTTACCGACTCAGTAACGGCCGCGGATGTGCTCGTCGCGTTGTTCGCATCGCCGCTATAGGTGGCGGTCAGTGAGTGGCTGCCCGCGGACAAGGTGGATGTAGAGAAGGTCGCTACGGCAGCGGCAAGAGAACTACTGCCCAGCAGGTTCGCGCCATCGAAAAACGAGACGGTCCCGGTCGGGTTGCCGGGCGATACCGTGGCGGTGAGGGTCACCTTCTGGCCGGCAGCGGAGGGGTTGGGAGCGGCCGTCAGCGTGGTGGTAGTGGTCAGCAGACCGACGGACTCGGCGACCGAGGGCGAGACACTCGGCGCATCGTTGGCATCGCCGCCATAGGAAGCGGTCAGTGAGTGGTTGCCGGTGGAGAGAGTGGAGATGGAGATGCTGGCGGTCCCTGCGGTCAACCCGGCGCTGCCGAGGGTGGTTGAGCCATCCAGGAAGGTGACCGTGCCCGTGGCGGTGGAAGGCGAGACAGTGGCCGTCAGCATCACGGATTGACCGGGGCTGGACGAGGCAGCAACGGCCTTCAAAGACGTGGTGGTCAAACTCTGGCCGACTGTCTCCGTGACAGCCGGCGAAGTACTCGGCGCGTCGTTGGTATCGCCGCCATAGGAAGCGGTCAGGGAATGGCCGCCGGTGGACAGGTTGGAGACGGAGAAGTTGGCGGTCCCCGCGTTCAACGAGGCGGTACCAATAGAGGTTGCACCGTCCAGGAAGGTCACCGTGCCCCCGGCGGTGGAAGGCGAGACCGTGGCGGTCAGTGTCACGTTTTGGCCGGGGGTGGACGAGGTAGGCGCGGCCTTCAAAGACGTGGTGGTCGCAGTCTGGCCAACGGACTCCGTGACCGCCGACGAGACGCTCGGCGCATCGTTGGCATCGCCGCCATAGGAGGCGGTCAGCGTGTGGCTGCCGGTGGACAGGCTGGAGGTGGAGAGGCTAGCGGTCCCTCCGCTTAAGTTCTGGGTACGTGGCGGTCAGCACCACGTTTTGGACGGGGGTGGACGAGGTAGGAGGCGGCCTGCAGAAACGTTATGGTCGCATTCTGGCCGACCGTCTCGGGGACGGCCGGCGAGCTACTCGGCGCGTCGTTGGTATCGCCACTGTAGGCGGCGATCAGTGAGTGGCTGCCGATAGACGGGGTGTAGTTGAAGAAGATGGCTGTCCCCGAGGTCAACCCGGCGCTTCCTATGGTGTTTGCACCATCCGAGAAGGTCACCGTGCCTCCGGCGGTGGAAGGCGAGACAGTCGCCGTCAGTGTCACGGACTGGCCTGGGGTGGGCGAGGCAGGGACGGCCTGCAAAGACGTCGTGGTCGCGATCCGGTTGACCACTTGATTGACGGCGTTTGAGACCGATCCTTGGTATGTCGGATCGCCGCCGTAGGAGGCTGTCAGGCTGTGTGAGCCGACCGTAAATGCAGACCACTGCGGGCTCGCTTGTCCGCCGGACAGAACGACCGGGCCCAGGAACAGCACGCCGTTATGGGAGAAGCTGACATTTCCTGTCGGAGTCCCGCTGGAGCCGGACACGGTCACCATCAGCGTTACCGTCTGGCCGAAGGTGGAAGGACTGCCTGACGTCATGAGCGTGATAGTGGTTGAGATCTGTTTGACAATCAGGTCGACGGGGACGGCAGAAGATGGCTGGTTATTCGAATCGCCGGAGTAGAATGCGGTCAGGTGGTGCGTACCTGGCGTGAATGTGGAGGACGTAACATCAGCCGTCAAAAAAGCGCCCGTGCCGGACGCCTGGGCAATCGTGATTCCGCCACCCTGGATGGTGACAATTCCCGACACGTAGGCGGACACCGTGGCCGTCACCTCTACCGGCATGCCGAAGATGGAAGGATTGGGTGACGCCGTGAGGCTGACGGTGGTGGGCGGCGCCTTGTTGACGACCAAGGTGGCACTGGTTTCGGTGACAGGCCCGGGGTAGTTAACGCTCAGGCTGTGTGTGCCGGCTGACAAGGTTGATGTGAAGGAGTTCGATGCCAAGATTACCTGACACACCGGAGGTTGAAACCCAGTCTGAAATGCAGTTTCGCTGCCCATTAGCGCGCCTAACAGGACCGGACCATCATAAAAGTCTACTTTCTTTCCCCCGCAGCTACTGTCTCCAAATATATTGGCGATCACGGTTACCGGTGTCCCGTAGGTAATGGGGCTGCCGGGCGAAGTTCCCACTGTGATTGTTGTCTGTGCCGAGGCCAGGCGCGCCAGTCCGGCCACGATACAGAAAGCGTGGAGTCTATTCATCGTATCGCCTCGTCATTGCACTGTGGATGTCCCCATCGCCTGCCAGTCGGTGTTGTTGCCTCCAGCGCCATCCCGCCCGGCGGCGTAGACCACGCGATTGCCGGTGAAGGCGGCCTTGAACGTGATGTTCAGCGTCAGCGTTAGTGTGTTCGACACCGCACTCACTGCCGAGCCCGCTCCACTCACCATGCACTGACTGTTCTGGATGCTCCCCGAACCCCCCGGCGCTATCGACCCCGCATATGGCCCTGCGGCGTCCCCCGGGTCGTCCAACAGAATCAGCGCGTCAGTCGAGGCGACGTATGCCAGGTAGCAGGCTTGACGGCCGTCGATGAAGTTGTTGATCAGCACATCCACCACCCCGAAGTCGCTCGCCCCTTTGCTGTCCGTCAGAGTCACAAAGAACTCCTGGCTCATTCCCGAAGGCCCCGCTCCCCGGCCCGGTGTCAGCCCCGTGACGACGATCGTCCCTTGCGGCGTGAACGGCGCCTGCCATACTCCCAATGCCTGCCAGTTCGAGTTCCCCGCGCCCAGATCCCGGGCCGCCATATACATGATCCGGTTGCCGCCGAACAAGGGCTTGAACGTGATGCTCAAGATCAGGGTCAGGGTGGTCCCGTTGCCTATGGCCGAGACCAGAGTCACCGTGCACTGACTGTTCTGGATCGTGCCCGAGTTCCCCAGCGCGATCGAGCCGGCGTACGGTCCTCCCGCATCCCCGCCGTCGTCCACCAAGACGAGCGTGTTGGAAGGCACTACGTACGCCAGGTAGCAGGCGTTGCGCCCATCCAGAAAATTGTTGATCAGCACATTCACCACGCCGAGAGCCTGGTACCCGGCGGTATCCGAGAACTGGAACTCAAAACTCTGGGTGGTTCCACCACCCGAAGCCGGGGTCACCGACACGGGCGCCGGCTGCCCCTGCGAGCTGACCAGGAACGTCGCGCCGCCGGTGGTGCCTCCGGTAGTGACTACCGTGATGGTGACCATGCCCGGGCTGGCGATCAGGTTAGCGGGAATCGTGGCCGTGACCTGGGCGGCGGTTACAAAGTTGGTCGCCAGCGGCGCGCCGTTCCACTGAACGACCGCGCCGGAGCTGAACCCTGTACCGTTCACGGTGAGGGTGAAGGCCGCGCTGCCGGCCACGATGGTGGCGGGGACCAGCGAGGTGATGCTCCGGCCACTGGCGGGCGTGACCGACTGACTGACGGCTGCGGATGTGCTCGGCGCGTTGTTCGCATCACCGCCGTAAGAGGCGGTGAGTGAGTGGGCGCCGGCGGACAGGGTGGAGGTGGAGAAGGTCGCGACTCCATTGCTCAGAGAACCGCTTCCCAACAGACTGGCGCCATCGTAGAACGAGACGGTCCCGGTGGGATTGCCGGGAGTTACCGTGGCCGTGAGGGTCACGTTCTGGCCGGCAGTGGAGGGATTGGGTGCTGCCGCCAGCGCGGTGGTAGTGGCCGTCGTGGATTGGCCGACAGACTCGGCGACTGGCGGCGATGTACTCGGCGCGTCGTTGGTATCTCCCGCGTAGGAGGCGGTGAGTGAGTGGCTGCCTGGGGATAGAGTGGAGATGGAGAGAGTCGCGGCCCCTGCGGTCAACGTCTGCGGGCTGCCAAGGGTGGTTGAACCATCCTTAAACGTCACCGTGCCCGTGGCGGTGGGAGGCGAGACCGCGGCGGTCAGTGTCACGTTTTGGCCGGGGGTGGACGAGGTAGGAGCGGCCTTCAAAGACGTGGTGGTCGCAGTCTGGCCGACGGACTCCGTGACCGCCGGCGAGACGCTCGGCGCATCGTTGGCATCGCCGCCATAGGAAGCGGTCAGTGAGTG
>OMOG01000129.1:4060-17365 GCA_900290305.1 Candidatus Sulfopaludibacter sp. SbA4 | reverse complement strand
AATGGCGGCTTCGAATGGAAGCAACCCGACCTGAAGACGCCCGCCGAAGTGCTGGCGTTTTACGACGCCACCGTGCCGCCGCTGATCGCACAGGTCGGCGCCCTTTCCGGTGAAAAACTGGCGCAGCCGATCGCGTTCGCCATTTGGAACGATCCCGGCGTGCTGTATTTGAACCTGAACCTGAAGCACTCCATCCATCATCGCGGCCAGCTTTCGGCATACCTGCGCCCCATGGGATCGAAGGTGCCGTCGATTTACGGCCCGAGCGCGGATGAACCGGTGCAGTCGGCGCACGCATAGGACTGAGAATCTCCGAGCGCTGCGACGATCTCCTTTGTTCTCCCCCTCCATGCAGCCTCCGCAATTTAGGGGGAGGAAGAGCAGGATACCAATTCGGGGAGAAGTCCGTCACGCGACTTCGGGCGCGCTGCGTGTATCGCCTCCGCTCACGGGCCCCATGCCGGTGGCCCACGCGATGGGCCGGGAGATCGCGTTCCGCCTGATGCACCGCTAGTTGCTAGTATGATGGATTCTTCCCCTGTAGAGCAGCCCGGGAGAAACGAACATGGCCAACACCTTTGGCACCGATATTCTGATTCAGGCGCAAGATCCAACCAACGCGGCTTCCTTCTACGTCGAGCAGCTCGGGTTCGCGATCACTGACGAGACGCCGAACATGATAAGCCTCCACGGCGGGCACATCAACTTATTCATCGAGCGCGGCCCGGCGCTCGGACCCGTTCTGGAGGTTACGGTGGACAACGTCGAAGAAGCCAGGCGCCGCCTCATCCAGAATGGTTGCGAAATCGTCAAGGACGAGCCGGATTTTCCGAGATGCTACGTCAAAGATCCCTTCGGCCTGATTTACAATCTGACTCGCTGAATGTTCCGAATGCTCGTGCGGTTAGGATAGGGAAATGGATTCTTCTCCCGCCCCGCGCCCCCAACGCATCATCATGGAAGGCCGCCACGTCACGCTGGCGCCGCTCGATCCGGCAGCCCACGCCCACGACCTTTGGGAGGCCACTCGCGGTGCGGAGAGCGATGCGTTATGGCGATACCTGTTCGACGGTCCATATCCGGATCGCGCCTCTTTTGACGCGCAGATAGTCAGCAAAGCCGCGTCGGAAGATCCGCTCTTCTTCGCCATCTTCGATCGCCACTCGCAACGGCCCGTCGGGTGGGCCGCCTATATGCGGATCGAGCCGCGGCATCGCGTCATCGAAATCGGCAGCATTCTCTTCACCCGCGCCATCCAGAGGCGCGCATGGCCCCGGCCAGATCACGGTCATCTCATCATGGTCTAATCTCAAATCCTCACGGCCTTCCGGATTCCTGCTATCCTTACGATGCGAGCTGCCAATCGCCCGCACAGGTATTTAGTTTTTGATCCTATGACCGTTATCGTAAAAAGCAAAACCAATCTGGTGATCCCGCCAAGCGTGCAGCGTCGGGCCGGCATAAAGACAGGTGACTGCCTGGAGTTTAAGGTCTCTGGGGGAATTATCAGTATCGTCCCCAAAGTCCCTTCCGCCGGCGATGAATACACGCCCGAGCAACGCCGCATCATTGACGCCAGGCTCGACAGAGCCGCTGAGGAAGTCAAGAAGGGCCACGTATCTCCCGCTTTTGAAACCGCGGCACAATTTGCTGCCGCCTTGAAGGCCGATGCCAGGAAGCTCAGATCCAAGTCAAGACGTGCTTCCAGTGGATGAAGATCCGGTATAACCCCGTTTGCCACGCGGGCCTTTGCCGATGCTCCTGCCCAGGTTCAAAGAGCCTTCCTGAAGCAGGTGGCCTTCTTGCTTGAGAACCTCCACCATCCATCCCTCCGCGCCAAGAAATACAACGAAGCCACTGACCGCTGGCAGGCCGGAGTTAACCGCTCCTGGCGCTTCTACTTCACCATCGAAGATGACACGTACGTTATTCTTGACATCATCCCTCATCCCAAAAGATAGAACGGGGCGTGCACGACCTGGTCTATTGAGCCGCCTCAGCCAACGACACGCGCCTGTGAGCGCTCTCCTGCATGACGCGCGACTGCTCCGGGGCGAACTCCAGAAGACCGGCCGCGATGCGCTGAAAGTCGGCCTTGCTCCAACGGCTCTTCATCAGCCCATTTTGCGAATGTTCCGCCGTTTCCAGCAGTGCGTGCCCGACTTCATGCGCCAGGGCGTGGCCCAGGATTCTCGCCACGGAACCCGGAACTGACGGCAGGAGTCTTTCGATCCTGTCGTAAAAGATGATGGCATGCGGGCCCGCATGGGCGAACGGCAATGCAAATCCCAATGCGCCGGGAAACGCATTCTCCGGCTCTCCTCGCATGATTCTCACCGCCAGATAGCCTCGATCGTCGGCCTTCAGGCGCTGTGAAGGGCCGGACCCTGTCATGTCGGTGAAGTGGGCCTCGGCGGCATCCTCGGAACCTCGCTCCCAGGACGTCTCGACGCCCGCCTTTTCAAAGATGCCTTGGGCCAGATCGAGAGCACGATCCAGAGTTCCAGGGGAGACCTTTGCCAGGTTGTAAACATGCAGGTGCAAGCTCGCCTGGCTGGGTGCTTGCCCGAGCCCCGTCGATACCAGCCCAACGGCCAGAAGCATTCGACGCAACGTGATCACTGGTGGGACCTCCTTGTCCGCACGCAGTGTTGGTCAGGTCAGGGTCGGGCTCCATATTCCACGGCTTGTCTATGGATGGAATCCATCTGTCTAAGTAAGCGCTTGAAAACAGGACAGTTTCGGCGACGCCTGTCTCGCGTCCGACAGCCCGCGGGACCAGAATTGAGGCGCCCGTAAAGCCGGGACAGACGGCTCGTCAAATCCGCCGTCCGGTGCTAGACTTGAGCAAATGGAGGGGACCGCACAACGCGCTCCGGCCTACCGGTTTGGCGTATTCGAGCTCGACGCGCGCGGCGGCGAGCTACGAAAGCACGGTATCCGAATCAAGCTTCAGGACCAGCCGCGCCAGATTCTCATGTTGCTGCTGGAGCGGGCCGGCGAGGTCGTCACCCGCGAGGAGATCCAGAAGCGTCTCTGGCCGGACAACACCTTCGTCGATTTCGACAACGCGATCAACAGCGCGGTGCGAAAGTTGCGGGACGCCTTGGGCGACACGGCCGAGAACTCACGGTTCGTGGAGACACTGGCCCGCCGGGGCTATCGCTTCGTCGCCCCGGTTTCCACGACGCGGGAAGCCCCGCCTGAACCGCCGGCTGAACCCGCGCCGGAAGCGGCACCCGAACCCGTGCCGGCCCCGCCTGCCGTGTCTGCGAGGCGCAGCAGATGGCCAATCATCGCAGCGGCGGTCGCGCTCGTCGCAGCGCTGGCGGTATGGCTCGTCCGGAAGAGCGGCACGCCCGAGCTTGCCGACATCCGAGTTGCGCCTTTGACCGCCAACGCCGGATTTGAGGCCCATCCCTCCTTTTCACCCGACGGCACACGGGTGGTGTACGCCTGGAACCAATTCGGGAAGAGCGACATTTACGTGAAGCTGATCGGCACAGGCGATCCGGTCCGCATCACCCAGGCCTCGGCCCCTTACTCCAGCACCGTTTGGTCTCCCGACGGGCGGTGGATCGCAGCGTTGCGCCATGTGGGACAGGAATACGCGGTAATCGTGTTTCCAGCTTCTGGAGGACGCGAGCGAGAATTGAGCCATGTAACCTACAACTTTCGAGGTTTGTTCGAGGGCACGCTGCTGGCCTGGTCTCCCGATGGCAAAAACCTGTTTACCTCCGAGAAGTCCGGGCCTGATTCGGGATTCGCGATCGTTCGCATCTCCGTCGAGACGGGCGAGCAGTACCCGATCACGTCGCCACCGCGAGAGATCTATGGTGATTTTGGTCCGGCGGTGTCGCCGGATGGACGCACCCTGGCCTTCGTACGAGCGAGACCAACAACCGGAGACCTTTTTATTGTTTCCTTAACCGGCGCAACTCCGGCGGCCAGTCAGCCCAGACAAGTTACCTTTGACGGGGCACCGTTCACTCTCACTCCCGCATGGACGCCGGACGGGCGCGAGCTGATCTTCCCTTCTGCGCGGGGGCGGCGCCGCGAATTGTGGCGTGTCGCTGCGTCCGGATCTGGGAAGCCGGTCCGCTTGGCCGGAGTGGGTGAAGATGCCCTCGCCGTAGCGATTGCGCCGCGCGGCCAGCGGCTGGTGTACCAGCGGGACAGCCTTTCATCAAACCTTTGGAAGATTCCCATCGAAGCAGGGAAGGGCGGCCCGCCGGTTCGCCTGACATCCACCACCGCCATCGATGTGTTTCCACAGTACTCCCCCGATGGAAAGCGAATCGCGTTTGAGTCCAGCCGTTCCGGCGTCGACGAGATCTGGGTATGCGATGCCGACGGCGCCAATGCGGTTCAGTTAACGACCTTCGGGAAAGGCTGGTCCGGCAGCCCGCGCTGGTCGCCCGATGGCCGGACCATCGCCTTCGACAGCAACGTGGCGGGGAATTGGAACATCCATGTGATCCGCTCGGAGGGCGGCCGGCCCATCCGCATAACCACCAACAACGCGGACAACACCACCCCGAACTGGTCGCGCGACGGCCAGTGGATCTACTTCGTCTCGACGCGCACCGGCCGGTACGAGACGTGGAAGATTCGACCGGACGGCACTTCCGAGACTCAGATCACGACGGACGGCGGTCTGTCGGGGGTCGAGTCGTCAGATGGCAAGTACCTCTACTACAAAACCGAGCCTAATGTTGCGGGCGCGGTATGGAAGAAACCAGTCGGAGGTGGCTCCCCATCCAAGGTGATCGACTCAGTGCTGGGACGCCTGCTTACCGTTACGGAAACAGGCATCTACTTTCATGTCCCGGCTGCTGAGCTTCGATTCCTCGATTTCGCTAGCGGCAAGGTCCGAGTCATCGCCCCTCTTGGCAACTTGTATTATTTCGATCTTTCACCCGACGGGCGGTCGGCACTGACTACACGGGATGAGTCCAGCGCGAGTCTCATACTGGTCTAGAACTTCCGTTGATGTCCCAATGAAAACATTTGAACAATTCGTCTCCGAGTCCGCTGAACAAGGCAGCGTAAATCTGATTTTTGAAGCCGGTATGCACTCACTCGTCAATGACCTGGAAAGCATCGTAGAGGCCCTTCAACATGCCGGAGTGCAGTTTGAAGTTGTTGGCGGCGTTGCCGTCAATGCTCATATCCTGGCATTGCATCGCAGCCGATCCTTTGTGACCCGCGATATCGACCTGCTGGTCAATCGCAGCGACCTGCAGCAAATTGCAGAGGCCGCGGAACCCCTCGGCTATCACGCCAAGAAGATGATGGGCGGATACACGCTGATCCGGCCTGAACAGGATCTCGCTGAAGCTGTTCATTTGATTTTCGTGGGCGAGAAGTCGAAATCAACCCAACCCTTGCCGCACCCGGCTCTACACCCCGAAGATAAGCTCCTGTTCGGTTTGACCATCCCCGTCGCTCCATTGAACGATCTACTCCAGATGAAGCTGAACTCTCTGCGTCCGAAAGATCTCATCCATCTTGAAACACTGGATGAAGTCGGCCTGATCACTCCGTCTGTTGAACAAGGACTACCGGCGGAATTACGGGAGCGATTGAAAGAAGCACGGGAACGAATTGCCGAGAATAAACCTGACGTGGAGGGGTAACAGACTATGAACCTTGGAATCATTGGCGCCGGTAGCGTTGGCGGCACCCTTGGCCGCCGCTTCGCCCAATTGGGACACTCAGTGGCATTCGGCTCGCGAAGGCCGGACTCGCCCGAAATGGCGGAGCTCGCCCGCCAGCCGAACGCGCGCGTGGTCTCTCCTTACGAAGCCGCACAGTCCGCCGAAGCTCTCATCCTGGCCACGCCTTGGCCGAATACCGCCGAGGCATTGCGCGGCCTGGGCAATCTCACAGGCAAAATCGTGCTGGATTGCATCAACCCGCTCAAGCCCGATCTTTCCGGCATGGCTCTTGCCAACACCACATCGGGCGCCGAGCAGGTGGCCGAGTGGGCCCCCGGCGCGCGCGTGGTGAAGATCTTCAATACGGTTGGCTTCGGCGTGATGGCCAATCCGGCATTCGGCTCCGAATCCGCCACCATGTTCTACTGCGGCGACGATGGCGCGGCGAAAGGCGTGGCCCGCGACCTGGCCGCGCAGCTTGGCTTCGACCCCGTGGATGCCGGGCCCCTCGCGCGGGCGCGCCTGCTCGAGCCCTTCGCCCTGCTGTGGATCAGCCTCGCAATCGGCGGCCATGGCCGCGAGATCGCGTTCCGCCTGATGCATCGTTAACATGTAGGGATGGATTCTTCGCTCGCCCCGCGTCCCCAACGCATCACCATGGAAGGCCGCCACGTCATGCTGGCGCCGCTCGATCCCGCGGCCCACGGCGACGACCTTTGGGAAGGCACTCGCGGCACGGAGAACGATGCGTTGTGGCAATACCTGTTCGACGGTCCATATCCGGATCGCGCCTCTTTTGACGCGCAGATGGCGAGCAATGCCGCGTCGGAAGATCCGCTCTTCTTCGCCATTCTCGATCGCCATTCGCAACGGCCCCTCGGGTGGGCTGCCTACATGCGGATCGAGCCGCGGCATCGCGTCATCGAAATCGGCAGCATTCTCTTCACCCGCGTCCTCCAGCGGTCGGCCGGGGCGACCGAGGCGATGTATCTCATGGCGCGCCACGTCTTCGAAGATCTGGGGTATCGCCGCTACGAGTGGAAGTGCAACGCGCGCAACGAGCCTTCGCGGCGCGCCGCCCTGCGTCTCGGCTTCAACTTCGAGGGCATTTTCCGGCAGCACATGATCGTCAAGGGGCGCAATCGGGATACCGCCTGGTACTCCATGCTCGATCGCGAATGGCCCAGCCGCAAAGCGGCATTCGAGCGGTGGCTCGCCCCATCGAACTTCGACGGGAACGGCGCGCAGAAGGTCCCGCTGGCCCGCTTGCGGTGAGTGCCTTACCGCAATCCCAGGCGATCGAAAACCATCCGCGGAACATCGGCCGGATTCTTGACTTCGAGCACTTCGAAACCCGCGGCGCGCCCGCTGGCGATGCCGGCCTCCGAATCTTCCACTACCAGGGCGGTGCGTACGGCGAGGCGTTCCGCGGCCAGCAGATACGGATCCGGCGCCGGCTTGTGGCGCGGGGCATCGCGCGCGCAGACCAGCGTGTCGAAGTAGTCGCGCAGGCCGCCCGCTTCGAGCAGCGGCTCGANNCCGCTGGAGGTCACCACCGCCATCTTGTAAATTCCGCGCAGCCGGCCGAGCATATCGGCGATGCCCGCGGGAAACGGCGGTACGGCCAGCGTCCGCGCGCGGAAGATCTCCTTCTTGGCGGGATACCGCTGCCAAAGCTCCTCCCAATCGCGAGCGGGATCGGAGCGGCCGGCCATCATGCGCAGCATCTCGCGATCGTCGATGCCGATGCAGCGGTCGCGGTAAAATTCCCAATCGAGGGTGACGCCGAGGGGCGCCAGCACTTCCGCCCAGCAGGCCCAATGGAGCGGCTCGCTATCCACCAGCACGCCGTCAAAATCGAACAGGATGGCGTCGAACTCGGGCATGAGTGCGTCTGGCGAATCGCTCCCTCACGGTCGCGGCTCTGAAAGCACGCAGCATTCGCAACAGAGCCGCGACCGTCAGGGAGCGGTTTCCCGGGAAGTTTCAGCGTAGCATGCCGAGGTGTGGTATCACTGATATCTAGAACGCCATGCCTACGGAAGAAGATCTCAAAGCGGAAATTGAACGGCTGAAAGCTGAGAACGAAACACTCAAGAAGCCTGCGGTGCGGGGGCAGATGTTTCTGAAGGTGAGCGAGAAGGGCGCGCTGTCGGTCTACGGACTGGGGCGCTTTCCCGTCACGCTCTATCGCGAGCAGTGGGACAAGCTCCTGGGCCTGGGCGACCAGATTCGCCAGTTCATCCAGGACAACGACCACCTGCTCAAGAAGAAGGAATAGCCCGTGCCGAAGGGCGCCGCCCTGATCACGGGCGCTTCCAGCGGGATCGGCGCGGAGCTGGCGAAGCTCTGCGCAACCGGCGGATACGGACTGATCCTGGCGGCCCGCAGCGGGGACCGGCTCGGCGATCTGGCGGGCAGCCTGGCCAAGGCCCACGGTGTCGAGGCAAGAGCGCTGGTGGCGGACCTGTCCGATCCGGCCGCGCCGCAATCGATCTTCGAAGGGACGCGCGGCGACACGGTCGAGATCCTGATCAACAATGCCGGGTTTGGCCTGCGCGGTCCGTTCGCCGAAACGGACTGGGCGGCCGAAGCGCGGCTCATCCAGGTCAACGTCACTTCCCTGGTGCACCTCACCAAACTGTTCCTGCCGGAGATGCTCGGCCGGCGCTCGGGGCGCATCCTCAACGTCGCCTCCACGGCCGCGTTCGTGCCCGGACCCCTGATGTCGATGTACTATGCCAGCAAGGCGTTCGTGCTTTCGTTTTCCGAGGCCGTCGCCAATGAAGTCAAGGGCAGCGGCGTGACCCTGACGGTGCTGTGCCCGGGTGCGACGCGCACGGCGTTCTTCGAGGCCGCCGGAATCACGGATTCCAACCTTCTCAAGGGGTCCAGCATGAGCGCGGAGGAGGTGGCGCGCATCGGGTACCGCGCCATGATGGCGGGCAAGACCGAGGTGATCGCGGGCGCGCGCAATCGCTGGATGATGCGGGGCGCGCGCCTGGCGCCGCGCGGCATGCTAGCGGCCGTCACCCGGCGGCTGAATTCGAGCGTCTGAATCCCATGCAGGAACGCTACGAAGCCAATGGAGTCCGGGGCGTGCTGCACTGGCCCGCTGAACGCGGCGGCGCCTGCGGCGGCGACGCCATCGTGTTGACCCACGGGGCCGGGTCGAACGCCCACTCGCCGCTGCTGGTACAGCTTGCGGACGCGTTTGCGGACAGCGGGTACCTGGTCCTGCGATTCGATCTTCCGTTCCGCCAGCAGCGCGCCAAAGGTCCGCCGTTTCCGGCGGCTGCGGCCGGCGACCGCCAGGGAATCGAGCGCGCCGTGGAAGCGGTGAGAGGCCTCACGCGCGGCCGGGTATTTGCCGGAGGGCATTCATATGGCGGGCGGCAAACCGCCATGGCGGCGGCGGAACGGCCAGGGATGGCCTGCGGACTGCTGCTGCTCTCCTACCCGCTGCATCCGCCGCGGCGTCCCGAGCAGAAGCGGACGGCGTACTTTCCGCAGTTGCAGACGCCGGCCCTGTTCGTGCACGGAACGGCCGATCCGTTCGGATCGATCGAGGATTTGCGGGAGGCCATCGCCCTGATTCCCGCCCGCACCGATCTGCTGGCGGTGGAAGGCGCGGGTCATGACCTGAAGCGCGCCGGGGGCCTCGCGGGCGAGATCCTGACCCGGCTGCGGGGGCTCGTGTAGCGCGGATTATATCCAACGCCATCCCCCCACAGCTAACGAAAGCGATATTGTTGCCGCCCGGCGGCCGCCGCTATTCTGGAAGGTCCAAGAGGGTAAGTGTGCCAGCCCGAACAGATAGCCATGGGAGCCTCCCGGAGTCGCTTCAGGAACTCGCCCAGGATGATGCGGATGAAGATGGTGCGGATGAAGTGGTGCGGGAGATCCTGGCCTCCTTTCAGGCCGACACCAGTTCCCGTTTGCTGCGGCTGCACCGCGCCCTGGAAAGGTCCGGCCGGGACGCCATTCGACTGCAGGCGCATGCCATCCGGGGCAGTGCCGTTCAGGTGGGAGCCGATGCCGTGGCGGCGGTCTGCGGTGCGCTCGAATCGTCGTCGGCACAGCAGTCCGCGGCGGATATCGCCACTCTCCTGATGCGGGTCCAGGCCTGCTTCGACGAGGTCTGCCGCGCCGTGGGCCGGAACGGCGCGGGAAGCTCATGACCAGCCGGGTCTCCCTTGTGGCAGCCTGCTTTTGCGGGCTGGCGTTCGGCCGGCAGACGGCCCGGACACCCGCGCCCTGGTGGGAGTCGTGGTGGGCTCGCACCACCGGGTTGACCTTGTGCGTGGTTTCCGTAGGGTGGTTCTGGCGCTCCGAAGTGCGCCGGCTGCTTCTGGAACAACACCGGCTGGAAACTGCGGTGGCGGAAAGGACGCGCGAGCTGGTCGCCGAGAAAATGCGGGCGGAGGAAGCCACCCGGTTGAAGAGCGCGTTTCTGGCGAACATGAGCCACGAAATCCGCACCCCGATGAACGGAGTCATCGGGATGACGGGCCTGCTGCTCGATACCGAACTGACCCCCGAACAGCGGGATTACGCCGAGACCGTTCGCAAGTCCGGCGAGGCCCTGCTCACGGTACTCAACGACATCCTGGACTTTTCGAAGATCGAAGCCGGCAAGCTGGCCATTGAATCGATTGCCTTCGACCTCCGCCTGGCGATCGAAGAGGTCAACGAGATGCTGGCTGCGCGGGCCGAGGAGAAGCAACTCGACCTGGTGCTGGAGTATCCGCCCGAAGTCCCCCGCCACTTCGTGGGAGACGCCGGCCGAATCCGGCAGATCCTGACGAACCTGGTGGGCAACGCCATCAAGTTCACCGCCCAAGGTCACGTTCTGGTCGGGGTCACGAGCGAAAGGCGGGACGACCGAACGGTTCACGTCCTGGTTTCGGTCGAAGACACGGGCGTCGGCGTTCCCCGGGACAAGCTCGACCTGCTGTTCGAGAAGTTCACCCAGGTGGACGACTCGACCACGCGCAAGTACGGAGGCACGGGGCTGGGCCTGGCCATCTCCAAGCAACTGGTCAATCTCATGGGAGGCTCCATCGGGGTGATGAGCCGTCCGGGCGAAGGCTCGACTTTCTGGTTCGCCTTGCCGTTGACGCTGGATGCACAACCTCGGGTGGCGCCGGCGCCGCTGGCCGGCCTGAGAGGGCTGCGCGTCCTGGTGGCCGACGACAACGAAGTGAACCGGCGCGTGCTGGATGAACAGATCGCGGGTTGGGGAATGCGCAGCGGCAGTTTCGCTTCCGTTGCGGAGGCTCTCGAGGCCATGCGCGCCGCACAGCGCGCCGGAGACCCATTCCGGTTCGCCCTGCTGGATTACCAGATGCCGGGGATGGACGGCGCCACGCTCGCCTGGGCCATCAAGGCGGATCCGGAGATCCGCGATACCGTGGTGATCCTGCTGACCTCGGTGGGCCATTGGACCGCCGCGAAGGAAGAGGAGGGCGCCATCATCGACGCCGCCCTGGTCAAACCGGTGCGGCAGTCGCAATTGCTCAACACGCTGGCCACCGCGTGGTCCAGACATTTGAAGGACGCGCCGCCGGAGCGTCCGGCACAGCACCGCCCAATCGAGGAGATGAAGTCCGCGCTCGACGACCGGTTCGCGGGGGCGCAGGTGCGCGTCCTGATCGCCGAAGACAACGTGGTCAATCAAAAGGTAGCCTGCCGGATGGTGGAGAGGCTGGGGCTGCGCGCGGACGTGGCGGCCGACGGGCGGGAAGCGGTGGAGCTGTTCGACCTGCTGCCCTACGACCTGATCTTCATGGACTGCCAGATGCCGGAGATGGATGGATACGAGGCCGCGCGGGCGATTCGCCGCAGGGAACCGGCGGAGCGCCGCGTGGCGATTGTCGCCATGACGGCGGACGCCATGGCGGGTTGCCGGGAGAGATGCATCGCGGCCGGCATGGACGACCATATCGCCAAGCCCGTGAAAGTGGAAGATGTCTTCGAAGCCTTACGAACGTGGATTCCGGCCCGGCAGTGTGGAAGCGGCGTGCGGGAGATGGCGGCCCGTTCGGTGTAACAGAGGTTCGGTGTGAGGAGAGTTCGGTGTGAGGTGCCCTTATGGCTGGTGAGACCGTCTTGATTGTAGACGATGCGCCGGTGAACCTGAAGCTCACCGACATTCTGCTGCGGAAAGAAGGATACAAGGTTCACACCGCGGCGGACGCCGAGGAGGCGCTGAAACTGCTGCGCGGCTTCCGCCCCGATCTCATGCTGGTGGATATCCAGATGCCCGGCATGGATGGCCTGGAATTGACCCGCCGCCTCAAGCGCAACCCTCTCACGCGCGACATCGTGGTGGTGGCGCTGACGGCCTGCGCCATGAAAGAGGACGAACAAAAGGCCCTCGCGGCGGGCTGCAGCGGCTTCATCACCAAGCCCATTGACACCCACACGCTGGGGAACCGCGTGCGGCAGCACCTGGATGGCCGCGACGCCGCGCCGTCCGCCCCGCCGGACCAGAAGTTGCGCGCGGACGGAAAGGGTGCGGCCCCCGAGCGCGCCGGCCTTTCGTTTTCCGATGCCGAGCTGGAAGGACTGCGGCGCCGTTTCCTGGAGGAGGGAGCGCTGCAAAGCCGCCAGATGTTGGAGTGCCTCGACCGCAACTTCGACGCGCCCAAGACGGCCAGGCTTCTGCATCAGTGGATCGGCACCGCCGGCGTCCTGGGCTATCCGGCAATCTCGGAGACCGCGCGGCGAGTCGAGGAGTTGGTCCTCTCGGAACAGAGCGCGGAGCGGCTGCACGCAGCCCTCACCGACCTGGTATTCGCCTTCTCGGAGCCGCGCGAGGCCGCACAGGACCCCATACCGGCCTTCATCCTGGACACGCTTTCGGGGAAGGCCATCGCGATGGTGGGCTTCGCCGTCGAGGAAGGAGAACGCCTGTGCGCCGCGCTGGAGCGTGCGGGCGCGCGTCCGCGGTCGTTCGATCTGGCGGACCTGCCGGAATCGGGAGCGGTGCTGGACTGCGGTGTGTTGCTGTTCCACGTGCGGGAGGAGACCATGGGCGCGTGGTGGATCAATCCCGGCGCGAAGGAGCCCCCGCATATGCCGCTGGTCCTGGTGGGCCGGCGCGCGCAGATTCTGGCGGTCGACCGCTCGGTGCTGGCGCGGGCGAGCGAGTTTCTGATCGACGGCTGGCAGCCGGAGGAGGCGCTCATGCGTCTCAGTTTCGCGTTGTCGCGCGGCGTTCCTGCCGCGGCGCCGGCGCCCGCTACGGCCGCCGCGCGGCCCGGATCGGGCAAGGCCGAGATCCTGATCGCGGATGACGATCCGGTGGTGATTTCGCGCGTGCGAATGACGCTCGAGGAGTACGGGATGAAGTGCATGGTGGCTTCGAGCGGCACGGTGGCGCTGCAAATGGTACGCGACTACCGCCCGCATGCCGTGGTGCTGGATGTGAACATGCCGGGGATGGACGGATTCCTGGTGCTGGCGGCCATTCGCGAGCAGGGTCTTCCGGTGCGCGTGCTGCTGCTGAGCGCCCGCCGGCACGAGAACGACATTTCCCGCGCCTTCAACCTGGGGGCCGACGACTATATGGTGAAGCCGTTCAACCAGGTCGAGCTGGTGGCGCGGTTGAAGAGATTGGTAAGGAATTAACAGCCACCCC